>JAFSOU010000021.1 GCA_017443265.1 Bacteroidales bacterium
CACCGCTGAATCAAATAAACGTCAGCGAGGAACCCTGACAAGCACATGTAGTGCCTACCAACACCGAGGGCGAGACCACCCGGCCTCGCCCCGTTGTTTTGTCTATAAACAACATATCATTTTTGATGAAAAGCAGTATCATTATCTTCATTTGTTGCACCATTATCATCATTAATACCATCTAAACAATCAATATTATCGTTTTAATTATCAATTAAATAAAAAAAATTATGAACTTTTCTATTCATATTTCAAATTTTTGTTGTATATTTGCAACCGAATCCCCCTCAAGTAGGTTCGCCGAAAGAGACCCAGCCAGCGGCAACGTTGGCTTATTTTTTAGAATATGGTAAAACAAAATGTTATAGTCTACGTCGACGGCTCAATTTCTACTACGGATTGAAACGCAATCCTCGATGGAAACGCTACTATTGGATTGACTTCGTGCGTCTGTTTGAATCCTTTATGAAACCCCATCAGGAGCTTGTCGCCGTCAAATATTTCTCCGCGAAGCCCATCAGCAACGAGGACAAAGCTGAACGGCAATCCCTGTTGTTCAAGGCCAACGATGAAAACCCGAAGTTTCAATTGATTTTGGGCAAGTATCTGCAAAAATCTTTGACATGCAAAAACTGCGGATACAAGATAACCACCTATGAAGAGAAAGAGAGTGATGTCCGTATTGCTACCCAGATTGTCCGTGACGCATTCGAGAAAAAATGTGATGTCGCCATTGTCGTTTCTGCAGACAGCGATATGAAGCCCGCTGTGGAATTAGCTGAAGCTTTTGGTGTAATGGTCATTAACTGTTTCCCGCCGTTCCAACATTCAAATGCCCTGCTGAACATTAGCCACGGTATTATGCGTATGGAACGTTATGAGCGACTTTTCAAACAAGCCATGATGCCTGATGAGATTGTGCAAGCCAACGGCTACCGCATAAGGATTCCCGAAAAATGGGCAGCGATGCGTAATGCATAGCCTTTAATAATTCAGCTCCGCTCTACTTTCTTGTAGAGATATAAGCCGCTTTTCAGCGGCTTTTTTTGTTCACACCCCCTAAAACAAAAGTTCCACCCTGGTTCGCTATTCAAGTGGGAAGCGTGGTGGAAACTGTCGGTGCAAAGATACGCACTTTTTCCATTTTGACAAAATAATTTTTACATATTTTTCTCATTTACTCTTATTGTCAATGCATTATCTATTATTGTCAACGGCAAAAACCTCGTCTTCCTCACCCTCAATTTCCACTTTTTCCACCCTTCATTTCCTCTTTTTGCCCCTCTTCTCCCTCCCTCTTATCGCGACAATCCCACCCCGAACACACCCGTAACACACCCCCCACGCCCACCGGAAGCTGACGAAGCCCGATTCCGTTTTTCCCCACCCCTGTACTTTTGCGCCGTCTTTCAAAGCCAAGCCACAGGTGCACATATGGAACACGCCGAGAAGACAGCTAACAAAAGTTTAACATTAAAAAACAGAAAGGAACAAACAATGGCAAAAATCTTTGGAGTAAACACTAAAATCAGCGGCAAGGTAGGCCAACTCCTCTACCGTCAAACCAAGCGCGGAACTATCGTCAGTGAGTTGCCTGTCAAACCCGCCATCCCACGCCGTTCAGCACGGCAGATGGACCGCCGCACCCAGTGGGGAAACCTCGCAGCCATCTACAAGCAGTTCGACTCTATGCTCCGTCGCGGCTACGAGAACCTGCCGCCCCAGATGTCGGTCTTCAACGCCTTCATCCAGGCAAACATCGACGTGGTCAAGGTTTATATCACCAAGACCATCCGCCTCTGCTATGGCTGCGAACTCCGCTGAAATAAATCAAATGTGGTGAGCAACGGTGGCACCATTGCGGTGCGGCGACGAAAATAATTTTGGCCATATCGGGAAAAGTTCGTACCTTTGCAGTCGATTTCAACAGTGAAATCGGACGAAGCGTTATGCATCGACTGCGAATAGAGACGTAGGAAATCTTTATAGGGCGCAGGGGAGTGTAACGGTTCGCGTGTATTAGCGTGGACTGTTTCCATTTCTTTAGCCCTAAGGTAATTCCTACGACCTCTATTCAAAAGAAGTGTGTACGGTACCACGCTTTTGTATTGTATTATCTGCTCGACGGGGTGCGGAAGAGCGACAAAGGTTGCGCACGATACACGTATTAGTGCATAGATTATGGCAGAAGAAAAAACAAATCTGGATGTTTGGAGAAAGCCGAAAGGAGTTCTTGGTTGGTCAATTGCGGCAACAGTATTGGGTTGTTTGCCACTCGGAATCATCGCAATTATTAAGGCAACCGAGAGTAGACGGCTCTGGAAGGACGGCAAGTACGACGAAGCTGATGCTAAAGCGCAAAAAGCGGACTACTTCTCTTTGGCAGCATTTGTGTTCCCTTTCGTATTATTTACGATATACTCGATTATTACAGGAAGCGAGGCAACCATATCTCTCCTTGTAGCATTGCTTCTCGCACTTTCGGGTGTCGTTGGTATGTATTTAGGGAAGCAACGTACTTGTGGATATGCTGGAGGTTTCTTTTTCGGAGGTACATTTAGTATTCTCGGCTGGATAATCATAGGTGCCTTGCCTTGCAAATGACACCTTAACATAAACAAATACGCTACCTTATAGCGAATCTTCCCACGTCGCCTTTCTCCCTTAGCTGGCGGCGGCGCTCGGTGGGCGATAGGTTGAACTCGCGCTCGTAGATGAAGTACATGTTGTTGCGCGTGCCCATGCCGCTGCGGCGGGCGATGTCCTCGACGCTCATCTTGGTGTAGCGCAGCAGGGCGTCGGCGGTGCGCAGCTGCCAGCGCGTGCGGAACTCGAGGTTCGAGAGGCCGGTGAGCAGGAAGACCAGCGAGTCGAGGTCGGAGGTGCGCGCGTTGTAGCGTGCGCAGAAGGCCGACAGGTCGGCGCGCCCCCCGGCCAGGTGCCGTAGCCAGTCGTCCATCACCTCGACTCCCGTGGGCGCAAGGTTGCGCTCCCCGACGGGGCGATAGACGATGTTGCCGTCCTCGTCGGCGGTGCGGCGGTGGGTGAAGGGCGATATGTAGAGCTGGTCGAAGGTGAACTGCGGCGTGCCGCGGAACGGCGCCCGCGGTTTGCGCGCCTCGCTGTTCGGCGAGCGGTGGTTGTC
>JAFSOU010000005.1 GCA_017443265.1 Bacteroidales bacterium
GGCAGCCTCGCCGGCCTCCTGCTCGAGTCGCATACGTTTAACCTTGTCGGTGATGTCGGGATTGATGGCGTAGATGGCGCAAATCTTCACCGGAACACGGGAGTTCATCTCCAGAAAGTTCATGATGGGTTTGAACTCGCCCCAAATATCCTGTCTGGAGTCCTTGATAGGCTTTTCGGGGTCGTTTATCGAGTTGAATGTTAGATAATTGAAATTACAGTAGTATTTCTTTTTGGTGTTGAAAGTGGTAAAACGCCAAACGGAGTCGAAGTCGGTTTTGCGGACTTTCTTTTTGCCCTCCAGTATGGGGTTGACTTCCTTTTTGCCTTTTTTCTGTGCCATCGTAACCGACGGTGCCACAAGCAACAGGGCTGCTAATATTATCAATATACGTTTCATCGCTGTAATGGTTTTATTCGTTGGTATTGTTGGTATTGTTGATGTTGTTTGGTTCGTAAACGGAATGGTTTTCGCAATAGAGCAGACGTGCCTTGAATTTGTCTATCATTATGTAGTCGTGGGTGGAGATGAGTATTGTGGTGTTATATTCGCGGTTGATGCTCACAAAGAGGTTCATAATCTCTTCGGAAGTCTGCGGGTCGAGGTTGCCGGTTGGTTCGTCGGCGAGGATAAGTTCGGGGTTGTTGAGCAACGCCCTTGCTATGCCCACGCGTTGCTGTTCGCCTTCGGAGAGGCGATGTATGGGGTATAGCAGTTTGTCGGGCAGTCCCACCGACTCCATCACCTGTTGTATGCGGTTGTCGATGTCGTTGCGGTTTTTCCAGCCGGTGGCGCGCATCACAAACGACAGGTTGTCGTACACGTTGCGGTCTTTGAGCAGGTTGAAATTTTGGAACACTATGCCCAGTTTGCGGCGCAGCATCGGTATTTTGGATTTCTTGATTTTGGCCACGTCGAAGCCGCACACATAGGCCTCGCCTTCGGAAACGCAGGTGTCGGCGTAGAGGGCACGGAACAAAGTGGTCTTGCCCGCTCCGCTTTTCCCTATAAGGTAAACAAACTCGCCTTTGTTCACGCTAAGGCTGACGTTCTGCAAAATCGGGTAGTCGTCGTTTTTGATGGTGGCGTGCTGCAATAATATAATCGGTTGTGTTTCCATCGTCTCTGTTTGGTTACTATACGTATTTTTGTCGGTTTTATTGCTTTATTATTACGTTAATGACTGTTTTATTCGATAAATTCCATCAGTTGTCGGTCCACATTCATCACAACAACGCTCGACACGCACTGGATACGCACTGCGAAATTGCCGTCCTTGCAGTCGGAGATCAGTTCCCCTTCCAGTCCGTCGAAAACACCGCCGGATATAAGACGCACCCGCGAGCCTTTTTTCATCTGCGACATATTCTGCACAAAGAGTTCCCGCTCGGAGGCTATCATACGGCGCAGGGCGTCGATTTCGGTTTCGGAAAGCACAGCAATTTCGTCGCCGAAACGCACGTAGCGTGTGATGCAGGGCTGCTCAAGCACCTGATACAGCTGGCTGTATTGTATGTTGACAAAAATATACGAGCTGAACAACGGCATGTCCACCCATTTCTTGCGGTCGTGCCATTTGTGCAGACGACGTTGCAAGGGCAGATACGGTTCGAAACCGCTACGCTCTAGCTGATCGAAGGCCTTTTTCTCCGACCGCGGCTTGGTGTAGAAGGTTACCCAATGTCTTTCCGTATCTTTCTGCATCACAGCTGTTTATTTTTTTATATACGATAAAAAGTCCAAATCCAGAGAGAGGGACAGGAAGAAATTGACTTTCCACTTGTCCACAATCTGATCCTTTATTGAAAAGCCGCTCGGCAGGGGGTCGCCTTCTTTGTAATCGCCGGCAAGCACTTGGTATTCGGCAACATTGGCCCCCAACGTAAAATGGAAAAAATCCATGAACTTGAAACTGGGGCCGAAGTAGAAGTTTTTGAATAGGTTGGAACCGCCAAAACCCACGTAAATACCCAAGTCGTAGGTGAAATCTTGGTCGAATCGTTTGAAATTGACGCCTTGTCCGGGCTGTGTTTCTTTGTGTTTTTTGTGAAAATACGGCGTCAAGTCCCATAGCATCACCGAAGCGCCGGTTATAAAGTCGAACTCCACATTACCTGAATTTTTGTTGGTAATAAGGTATTCCACCACGCCGTCTGCGTTTTTAGAAGGGCGGATATACCAGTCGGGAGTGCGGTAGAAACGCATTGCAATACCCTGTATAACACGGACTTTCTTTTTCTTGTTGGTGGCGGAGTTTATCTTGGCTTCGGCGTCCTCGGCACGTTTTTTGGTATATTTCAGTTCTTCATCTTTCTGAATGATAATCTTTTCCACGTCCATCAGTTTGTTGCGCAGCGAGTCGGAAAGATGGAGGTAATGGTCGCGGTCGTCGCGCACACGGCGGTAATTGGCTTTCTGGTTGAAAATCTCGGTGTCGCGCATGCTCAGTTCGCGTCGCAGGTATTCCACTTCGCGTTTTTTTGCTTCGATATTCACTTCCTGAGCTTTGATAAGTCCTTCCAAACGTGTAGTTTCCACTCGGGTGTTGCCCATGGAGTCGCGGTAGGTGCTTTCGCTGCGTACCACGCGCATTTCCATGGCCTGCAGCTGGCGCACTTTTTCGATAAGTTGGTTGTTCTTTTCGTCAAGTTGGCGCACCAGTTCGGAGTTGGCACTGAGTAGCGAGTCTTTCAACCTAACGTTGGAGCGGAGGCTTTTGCGCAGTCCTTCGACGGTTTGCAGCTGTTTGGCGATAATCTGTTTCATTTTGGCTATGGAGTCGCTGCTCGACTTTGTCTCGGCCAATTGTGCCTGTGCGTTGGCAAGCATTGTTTGCAGTGTTTTTATGCGTTTGGCCATAGCCGCGGAGTCTTCGGCGTAGTTGATTCGTGCCTCCTGAGCCTCGCGCGCCGCCTGCTGCTGTTGCTTGCGGGCTTCGTTCAAAGCATTGTCGTCCTGCGCTTTGGCAATGTTTGCCGACAACGCAAAAACAAACACCAACACAATGAATTTCAATGCGTTGAAAGCACTTGTCAATTGGTGCACATATAGTTTTTTTGCCATTATTGTCGATATATTTAGCGTTGCAAAAATATTGTTTTTTGACTTAACAGAACCATTGTCCTAACATTATTTTTCAACATCGTTTTGTTGTAATCGCATCAATTGCCGTTGAGTATAGCCAAAAGGAGTTTTGCAACCTGCGGACGCACCGTCGAGGCCGACACCTTTTGGTTGTTCAGCAGAACGGCGAAACAAATTTTCTCGCCGTTGGCGCGGGTGGCGTAGCCTGCATACGAGCAGACGCCGCTCATGGTGCCGGTTTTCACGCTCATATCGGTATTTGCGGGCATCTGTCCGGCAAGCATATTGCGGGCGGTACCGCTTTCGCCGATTTTGGGCAGGGTTTTGCGGAAATCGTTATAGTAATTGGTTTTCGACACTTTGGCAAGAAAATCGGTAAAGAATCGTGCCGTGGCCATACCGCTCTTCGAAAGTCCCGAACCGTCCACGATGTTCACTGCTGTCATATCCATGCCCTTGTCTTTCAGGAATTTGTTAACAGCATCGGTGCCGCTCTTGAAATTGCCTTTGCCCGAAGCCTCGTAGCCGAGATATTTGAAGATGCTTTCGGCGTAGAGGTTGTTGCTCGTCATATTTGTGTATTGCGCAATAACGCTGTAAGGCACTGAGTAATAGTCGAAAATCACATTCACCTTGTCGGACGAGCTAACCTCGTCGGAGGCATGCGACATCACGTTGAAGTTTTTGTTGCGAAGATAAACGGAGAACAGCTCGGCGCAGGTCTTGCCTGGATTGGGCAACGCGCCACGCACCTTGAAATTTTTCTGTCCCATAGGCACGGTGCCTTCATAGTAGCGCATCGAAGCGGTGGGGGTGCCGTATATAACCACTTGGTCGCCAGAGTTGGCCGGTCCTGTGGTTACGTGGTTCTGTGCCCTGACGTCGATGCCCTTGGGCTGAACATGGTCGATGGAGGCGGGAAATCCCACACGGCGGTCGGGATTGAAAAACACAAAGTACATATTTTCGTGGAAGTTAAGTCCTGTGGCCCCGCAACCGTAGTAGTTGCCTATGTCGCCCCACGGCCAAGTGTCGTGCAGCTGCGGGCCGTCGAAAATGGTGCCGTCGGCTACCACCCTTCCGCTCACGCTAATAATGCTCTCTCTCCGCAAAGCGTTGTACCACAGGCGGAAAAGCGTGTCCATAACTGTCTGTTTGTATCGGTACGAACCAAGCAGAGGGTCGCCACCGCCCACAATAACCAAATCGCCGTTGAGCACTCCGTTGGAGTTGACGCTGCCTGTGTAGCCCAGCGAGGTCTTGAAACGGAAGTTCTTGCCAAGTTTCTCGAATCCGGCGGCAGTGGTGAAAATCTTCATCAGCGAGGCAGGCGACATCAGACGGTCGGCATCGTAGGCAAATTCTTCCTTGCCTTGTGAGATATTGTACACACACACCGATACGGAGGCGTGTTTCAGATTGGCGTCGGAGGTTACTTTCTTCACCTCGTCGGCCAGTTTTTTGTTCTGGGCCGAGACAGTGCCGAAGCTTATCGCAATAGCGACAAAAGATAATATTAAAGTATTATGGTTAAATATTTTGGTCATCATTGTTAAATGTTTGGTTTATATTGTCGATATTGTCAAGGATGGTGTCGCGACCGAATCCCGTTACCGATGACGAATTGAACATCGGTGGCAGTTCCTCCCAGTCCTGCAGCATACGGTTTTTGAAATCGGCGATATTCTGTGAAAGTTTGCCACCGGACAGTTTGTCGGTTTTGGTGAATATGATGCTGAGAGGCACGCCGTTTTCGCCGAGAAAGTTAATAAACTCTATATCAATTTTTTGCGGAGGTATCCGAGAATCGACGAGCACAAATACGCACATCAAGTTGGGCCGGTTGAGAAGGTAGCCTTTCATCATTTTCTCCCATTTTTCGCGCTGCGACTTTGAAATGCGGGCGTAGCCGTAGCCGGGTAGGTCCACAAGGTACCAGTCGCCGTTTATGTCGAAATGGTTGATGAGCTGTGTCTTGCCGGGCTGAACGCTGGTTTTTGCAAGTTTGCCGTTGCCGGTAAGCATATTTATCAGCGATGATTTACCCACGTTGCTACGTCCCACAAAGGCGTATTCAGGCCTTTCGGGCGGGGGGCATTTGCGGTAGTCGGTGTTGCTTACAACGAAAGTGGCGTTTTTTATCTTCATCGCTAAAGGGTCGTTCTATTCTTCATTATTTTCGTTACGTTTGGCCCTGCGGGCACGGGTGCGCTTACCTATCTCGCTAATTTTCAGCTTGCTCCAATCGATATTAAAAAACAGCGGACGTTTGAAATAGCGGTTGCGCTTGTTGTACGAAAGCAGGTGGCGGTCCTTTTTCTCGGGATAGATGTCGTCGACGGTGACAAGGATGCCGGTTTCGTCAACATCGCCGAAAGGATGGTTGATGGCTGTGCCGAAGGTACGCATTGTCGAAGAAAGGTTCATATAGGCGTTTATCAGCGGCGGCACGGCCGATCCTAGTTCACGCACACTGCGCACAAGTATCTGATAGTCTTCTTTGTAGTTGCGTCCGTTGAATTTCTTCACCAGTTCGTTGTAGTCCTGTTTTATCTCCATGGCGTCGAAAGGCCACACAAGCCCGTCGCGGTCGGGGAAATGTTTCTGGTAGAAATAGAGTATGTACTCTTTGGCTATGCGGTTCATGTCGGGATACATGGTAACTTTGCCGAAGAAATATTTGGTGTTGGGCATTTCCACTGCTATGGTGCCGAGGCCGTCCCACAGGTTGTCGAGCGAATACATGCCTTTGCGCAGATTGTTGGATGGCTGGAAATTGGGCTGCACAAAAGACCGTCCCAGCTCCACGGTGTAGGGCAGGTACAGCTGTGTGAACTTTTCGGTGAAGCTGAAAAGCTCGGCGGTGGGGCTGAAATAGGTGCCGTCGACTTTGCGCAACATATTGGAACCATGTATAAAACGGTATCCTCCGACAATTTCCTCGAATTCGGGATTCCACACAAAGAGCTGTTTGAAGCAGTATGGCTCGGGGGCGGTGTCGAACTCGTCGATGTCCACCTCCTTGCCTGTGCCTCCGCCCTCGGTGGCGAAGCTTATCTCGCGCAGACGCCCTATCTCGCGCATAATGTTGGGCGAGTGCTCGGCGGTGGTAACATAAATCTCGTTATTGCCGAAATTGGAGCGGCGAAGAAAGATGTCGCGTCGCAACTCTTTCTTTATCAACGTTTTGTCAACAGGTGGAATTATATAGCTGAGGTCTATCATTGCAGTTTATTTTTCAAATTGAAGATTGGGGTTTTCGGCCAGCTGGTACACATATTCGCGCACACGGGCGGCCCATTCTTCGGGTTTCTGTGATTTGTCGAAAGTGGTATAGGGTATGGTGGGACCGAAAACGAGACGTATTTTGCCGTTTCGCATGCGGAACATCTCACTCGGCAGCAGCAGCTGCTCGAAATTGAAGCCTATGTGCAGGGCTTTGCGGATGTTTGCCCAGCGGTAGAAACGTTTGGAGTTGTGCGCATCCACGTAAACAGGGGTTATGTCGCGGCCGTAGCGCACCGATTTTTTCACGAAAGTGCGTTTCCACTCCAAGTCGCGGATAACGCCTTTACGTTTGCGCGAGCAGAGCCCGGCGGGGAAATAGAGCAGGGTATTCTGTCCGGCAAAAGCCTCCTCGAGCACTTTCACATTGTCGGTGTTCTTGCCAAATTTGTTGATAGGGACGAAACTCTTGCGGAGTCCCGGCAAATAAAGCAGTATGTCGTTCACTGGGAACAAGATGTCGGGGCGGGAGCGTCCCACCTCGGCTATGAGCGCCATGCCGTCCACACCGCCAAGCGGGTGGTTGCCAACAATCATGGGGTTGGCCGAAGTGGGCATGTTCTGCGGGTTCACTATCTCCATCTTCACATTAAGCTCCGTAAGGATGGCCTGTGCGAAATCCGGACCGAACTTGTCGCGATATTTGTATATAAGGTAGTTTATTTCATCGACGTGGAGCAGACGTTCCATCCAGCGCACCACAAACTTGGGCAGCCAGCGGTACAGACGCTCGCTTTTGGATTTTATCACCTTGTCCAAATCTATGAAACGCTCGCCAATCTCTATATTTTCTGTGTTGTCTGACATTTTTTTCAGTTTAAAACAATCTGCAAAGATACGATTTTTATTTGATATATGCAAGTGAAAAGTGATGAGTGACTGGTGTTGGGAGATTTGCTAGCTAACGGCGACCCGTGAACTGTGATGTAGAAGGGGGTTGAATAAAGTTAAGATGATAAATTGAGAAAGTGCGCCGAAATCCGAAACAAAATCATTGATCACTTTTTCAATTTTCAACTCTCAATTTTCAACTCTCCACGACGTTCTTCTTATAGTGCGGCACCACCACAGCCACAAAGAACACCAGTCCGAGCAGCAGCACAAGGTCGGCCACGCAATAGCCGAAACTGAACGAAAAACGCTCGGCCAAGGCTCCGCCGGCAAACACGCCAAGTCCCAGCCCCAAATCCCACGCCGTGAGGTAGGTGGCGGTGGCGGAACCGCGCTGGTTGTGGTGGGCAAGGTCGATGAACATGGTGTTGAACGAGGTGAAAATGGTGCCGTAGCCCGCTCCGCACATCACTGCCGTGGCTATAAGCAGCCATTTGCCCAACTCGGCACCTGCAACGCCTAGGTAGCGCAGGGCGGCCAGCAATCCTATACCCACAAGAAGCAACGCTATGCCCAGCACAACGGTCTGTGGCTTTCGGCCGCGATCCACCATCTTGCCGGCATACAGCCGCGAAAGTATCAGCCCCATGGCGTAAAGCACAAAAAACATGCCACCGCTCAGAGCAACGCCAGTTTCTCCGATATACATTGCTATATAGTTGGAAATCTGTCCATAAGGAAATGCGATGAGTATGTACGCCACCCCGCCGGGAATGCCTTTGAGCAGTATAAAACGGTCGATGGAGACTTTGGGACGTATCAGCGGCGGACGGTAACGGGCGTGTATCTGGCTCGCTATCACCACTCCCACAAGGCTGGTTATCAGGCATATGACGAAAATCCACTGGTAGTCCACCTTGCCGTGCATCATCAGTCCAACCATGGGGCCGAGGGCCATGGCCAGATTCGACGAAATGCCGAAAAAGCCTATCCCCTCCCCTCTCCGCGACGACGGCACAAGGTCTATCACCAAGGTGTTGCTCGACACCGAGGTGAGTCCGAACGTGAGTCCGTACAGCACACGCACCAGCACCAAAGCCAGAAGCGACTGTGCCACTACATATCCGGCAAAAACTGCGGTGAACAGCGAGAAAGCGAGGATATAAACAGCCTTTCGGTTGTATCCGTCCATAATATGTCCCGAAAACGGTCTAACTATCAGTGTGGCAACGGAATAGCAGGCTATCACCATACCTATGACGCTTTTGTCGGCCACAAACTGCTCGCTGAGATAGAGCGGCATAATGGGCAGTATCAGGTAGAATGAAAAGAAAAACAGGAAGTTAGCGATGCAAAGCAGCACGTAATTCCTGTTGAAAAGGATTTCTTTGGACATGGTATCTCGGTAAATCTTTTTTTTGTTTTCCTGCTCGCCTTCGGCTCACGAGATCTTGTAAATCTTGTTGATGAAGAAAAGTCCAGTGGACTTTTCGATAGCGTAGCGGAGAACACATTTTTTTGCTAATATTAAATGCCTATATTCTGTCGCCCCTTCAGGGCTCATTGGTTTGGGGTTTCATTTTTTACGGGGGCTTACGCCCCCGCCTGTCGCCCCTACGGGGCTATTTGGAAAAGATTTTGAATTGGCTTCGCCTTGCTAAAGGTTCCGAACTCCGAATTCCGAATTCCGAACTAACAATTAATCGTCTCCGAAGCTGATTTCGTCGGGCAGCTCGTTGATATCGTCGTCGCGGTAGGGGAAATGCTGTTTCAGCACTTCGCCCACTGCTATTACGGCCTCGCCTATGCCTTCGGCGTACTCCCCGTTGGCAAAACGGCCCACCGCCTTTTGGATGATGCCGTTCCAGAAATCGGGTGGCACCACGGCGTTCACGCCTTCGTCGCCGAGTATGGCAGTCTTGCGCGACTCCATGGCCACATACAGCAGAACGCCGTTGCGCTGGCGCGTCTTGTCCATCTTCAGTTTTTTGAAAACGTGCAGAGCGCGGTCGAGGACATCCTTGTGGCAACGCTTGTCCACGTGCACACGTATCTCGCCCGAGGTGTTGAGCTCAGCCTCGCGTATGGCATCGACAATCTGCCGCTGACGTTCCTTGGTGAAATAGTCCATCGTTAGAACAAATGACGGTGAAAATTATTTACCAAAGTCGAAATCTACATTGGGAGCGTTTTCAGCACCTTCAGCGGCTTTGAAATAAGCTCTCTGGCTGAAGCCGAACATGCCTGCGAAGATATTCTTGGGGAATCGGCGGATGTAGGAATTGTAGCTCTGCACAGATTCGTTGAAATCCTTGCGGGCAACGGCGATGCGGTTTTCGGTGCCTTCGAGCTGGGCCTGCAGGTCGCGGAAATTCTCGTTGGCCTTGAGTTCGGGATAAGCCTCGTGTATGGCCATCAAATGGCTGAGGGCCGAACTCAGCTGGTCCTGAGCTTTCTGGAATTTTGCCAGATTTTCCTCGGTGAGGTCGTCGGCGGTGAGCTGGATAGAAGTGGCTTTGCTACGAGCCTCGATAACGCTTTCGAGGGTGGTGCGTTCGTAGTCGGCAGCACCTTTCACCACATTAACCAACTGCGGTATGAGGTCGGCACGACGCTGATACTGGGTTTCCACCTGTGCCCAAGCGGCAGTAACTTTTTCATCCATTTTCACCATGCTGTTGTATGCTGAAATGCAATAAATAACTATCACGGCAACAACGGCAACAATTGTAATAATAGTTCCTTTTTTCATCTTATTATATTTTTTTTTGTACTTTTTATTATATAGAAAAATAGATAACGAAGGTACATCCCTTTTTATTGCGAAAAAAAAGACATTAAGTTGGAAAAATTATTTTTTTTGCGTACATTTGCACAATTGCACAACGCACAAAAGGATTTACATATAACTAAAACACAACATTTTACAATGACAAGAAAAGTTTTTGCTACAGCTATTTTGGCCATTGCCGTTTTTGCCACGGCTTTCGGCCAGAAACAGATAACCCTCGAAGACATCTGGGCGCGCGGCACTTTCTCGGCCCGCGGCATAAGCGAGATAAACTCGATGAAAGACGGCGAACATTACTGCGTGCTTGCCCGCAACAGCGTGGACAAATATTCGTACAAAACCGGCGAAAAAGTGGAGTCGGTATGCGTTTTCAGCGACATCGACAGCAAATTTCCACGCGTGGAGTCGTACGAGTTCGACGAAAGCGAGACCCACCTGCTGCTCTCGTCGGGATTCGAACCCATCTACCGTCATTCGGGAGTGTCGGACTACTATCTGTACGACATCAAGAGCAAAAGCTGCAAAAAACTGTCGGAGAACGGCAAACAGCGTCTCACACAGTTCTCCCCCGACGGTAAAAAGACCGCCTTTGTTCGCGACAACAACCTGTTTGTGTGCGACTTGGAGTCGATGCATGAAAAACAGATAACCTTCGACGGCAAGTTCAACGAGATAATCAACGGCACCACCGACTGGGTTTACGAAGAGGAATTCTCCATCACCAAAGGGTTCTACTGGTCGCCCGACAGCAAAAAAATTGCTTTCTACCGTTTCGACGAAAGTGCTGTGAAACAATACAATATGCAGATGTGGGGCGAGCTCTACCCCGAGGACTACTCCTTTAAATACCCAAAAGCCGGCGAGGACAACTCTGTGGTTGACGTGCTTATCTACGACCTGCCCTCCGGCAAGACCCTGAAACTCGACGTAGGCAGCGAGAACGACCAGTACATTCCCCGCATAAAATGGACACAAAACCCCAACATACTGTCGTTTATGCGCATGAGCCGTTTGCAGAACAAGATGGAGCTGCTTTTGGCCAACGCCACAACGGGCAGCATCTCGACACTCTACACCGAAGAGAACAACACCTATGTGGAGGTGCCCGACACTTGGATTTTCCTAAAGGACGGCAAAAACTTCATCCTCAACAGCGAAAAGGACGGATACAACCATATATATATGTACGACATGAGCGGCAAGCTGGTGCGCCAGATCACCAAAGGCGACTACGACGTGGCCAACGTTTGCGGCATCGACGAGAAAGGCAAGAAAATCTATTTCACATCGCACCAGAGCTCGGCAATCAACACAGAGCTGTACGTTACCGATTTCGGCGGCAAGAAAGTGACCAAACTGAGCAAGGAACCCGGCACCTACCGCATCAATTTCAGCAACGGATGCCGCTACTACATAAGCAATTTCAGCGACGCCAACACACCTCCCACTTTCACCATCCACAACGCCGCCGGCAAACAGCTGGTGGTACTTGAGGACAACGCCGCCCTGAAAAAACGCATGGAGCTCTACGGCGACGAGAGGAAAGAGTTCGGCGAGCTGACCACCTCCGAAAACGTGAAACTGAACTACTACATCATCAAACCCGCCAATTTCGACAGCACCAAGCAATACCCCGTATTTTTCTATGTTTACGGCGGCCCGGGACACCAGCAGGTAACCAACAGCTACGGCTACAGCGACTACTACTGGCACCGTATGCTGGCGCAGAACAACTACATAGTGGTTTGCGTTGACGGACGCGGCACCGGCGGTCGCGGAGCCGAGTTCAAAAAAGTAACTTACAAGCAGTTAGGCAAATACGAGTGCATCGACGTTATCGAGGCAGCCAAATGGTTTGCCGCCAAGCCTTGGGTGGACCCCGACCGCATAGGCATCTTCGGTTGGAGTTTCGGCGGATACCTGTCGTCGCTGGCCATACTGAAAGGCAACGACGTGTTCAAGGCAGCCATAGCCGTGGCACCCGTAACCACATGGCGCTACTACGACAACATATACACCGAGCGTTTCCTGCAACGTCCGCAGGACAACCCCAACGGCTACGACGACAACTCGCCCCTCAACTTTGTCAAAAACCTGAAAGGCAATTACTTGATAATACACGGCACCGGCGACGACAACGTGCATTTCCAGAACGCCGCCGACATGATTTCGGCTTTGGAAAACGCCAACAAACAATTCGAAATGAGGATTTATCCCAACAAAAATCACAGCATTTATGGCGGCTATACCCGTCTGAACCTCTACACCCTGATGACAGATTTTATTTTTAGAAAGCTTTAATTATCTACATATCAACGAATTAACATCGAGCATTTATTAAAAGACAAAAAATAAATTTTAATATTGCAAGAAAAATCGTATATTTGCACACGATTTTATCAATAAAAAGACCCTGTTCAATGAATAAAAAAGTATTTATAATACTGTTCACCCTGACCGCGATGTTTGCCAATGCGCAATTCAAGGACTTCGGATTTCGCGCGGGCGCTGGCTGGGCCAACATCAGCGACGACATACTGATGCGAAAAGGCGTAACCGGCTACAATTTCAGCGCCTACATCAACTACGGTTTCGGCCAAACCGAGAGCTACCTGCGCAACACCTTTTATTTGCAGACAGGAGTGTCGCTCATACACCGCGGCGGTTATTTTGCACAGCACTACAGCGGATACACTCTAGGAGCCATTCGCGAGGGATTTTTCGATATGTGGTACGCCCAAGTGCCCATCCTAGCATCGTTCCAGTTCGAACTGCCGAGGATACCCTACGTGAACGACCCGCTGTATCTGCACGCCTATATCGGTCCGGCAGTAAGCGTTGGACTGTGGGGCGATGTACGCGAACGCAAAGTGGCACCCACCTATCCGCAAGCCACCGAAAACTACGACCACGAAAACAAAGCCTTCGATGTGATTAGTCGCTTGGATGTGAACGGGATCTTCGGCATTGGCGTGCACTGGCGCGGCTTCACCTTCGATTTCTTCTACGACCACGGTTTCATGGTGCTTTACGACGAAATCGACGTGCTGTCGCAGATGGAGAACACCGGAGAACGCAAGTCGTTCAGCGGCAACAACCAAGCCTTCATCTTCGCCCTCGGCTACAAGCTGCCGATTTACAAAAACGAATAACAATTGTTTCAAGGTAAATATAAAAAAGTCGGTGCGAAAGCGCCGACTTTTTTAATTAATAATTGACAATGTACAATTGACAATTATTTTAGTTGCTCAGACAAATAGATTGTCCGAATGTCTGCCCCCCCCTACTCTTCCAGTTCGAAAGGCACAAAGCCCATCTCCTTGGCTTGCTGTTCGTTGGAGGTGAAATAGACCACAGCCACCTCGGTGCAAAGCTCGTCGTGGGCGTCGAAAATCTTCACTTCGATGTCGGCAAGGTTGCGGCGGCGGCCCAGCAGTTTGGCGCGGAGGGTTATCTTGCCGTCGCGTATGTCGATGGACTTGCGGTAACGCACGTTGAGCTGGACTGTTACGCCCGACGTCTGCAGCTTGCGGAACACCACCCACGAGGCAATCTCGTCGGCAAGGGTGGCCTGAATGCCGCCGTGCAGGATGTTTATCCACCCCTGTTTGTTGGCTGTTGGCTGCCAGTACGACACAATCTCGTCGCCGTCCTCGTAGAACTCCATACGAAGACCTTCGGGGTTTGTGGCACAGCATCCGAAACAGTTGTAGCCCGGAGTGCCGTTCCATCCATTGTGAATTTTTCGCATCATATCGTATATGTATTTATCAATCAGCAAATTAAATCTTTGCCAAAAGCAAAAAAAATATTCGGCAAAGTATAATAAAAACGCAGAAACGCCGTTAAAAGTATAATCACTAACAAAAAAGATAAAAAATGGTATTCTGTTTATTCGGCTCTCTTGGCTTTTGGGAAATTGCAATAATCGCATTGGTTATCCTGCTTCTGTTTGGTGCAAGGAAAATTCCCGAACTGATGCGCGGACTGGGCAAAGGTGTAAAGAATTTCAAAGACGGCGTTAACGGCATCGACGAGACGTCGGGCGAAGAAAAGAACGAAGCTCCGGCCAAGAACGATGAGCAACAGCCAAAAGACTGACAACCAAGACTTCAGCTTTTGGGAGCATCTCGACATACTGCGCAACTATCTGATAAAGATAGCCATAGCGGTGTGCCTGTTTTCCGTATTGGGATTTGTTTTCAAGGACCTGCTGTTTTCGGTAATCCTCGCCCCCAAGGACGGCGATTTTATAACCTACCGCTTTATCGACAGGCTTCCGCGGTGGCTCGGCGCCAGTCCCGAAGGCGCTGCCGACAATAGCATCCTGCTTATCAACACCGAGCTGAGCCGTCAGTTCATGACACACGTCAAGCTGTCGTTCTACGCCGGACTGCTGCTTGCGCTGCCCATAGCCATCTACTTGATTTTCAAATTTGTATCGCCTGGCCTCTACCCCGCCGAACGTAAAAACACCACATGGGCGATGGTGGGCGGATACGTTATGTTTATGACAGGCGTGGCGGTGAGCTATTTCATTGTCTTCCCTTTCGCTTTCCGCTTTCTGCTCAACTATCAGGTGAGCTACGAGGTGCACAATTTCATCTCGTTGCAGTCGTACACCGCCACACTTATGTCACTTTCGGCAGTGATGGGGATACTGTTCGAGCTGCCCGTGCTGTGCTGGCTGCTTAGCAAACTGGGCGTCATTACAAAGGAGTTTATGCGCAAGTTCCGTCGCCACGCCATAGTGGTGATACTCGTGCTTGCCGCCATCATCACCCCCACCGGCGACCCCTTTACGCTGCTAATCACCTCGCTGCCAATTTATCTGCTCTACGAGCTGAGCATTTTTGTGGTGAAAGGGAGGAAAGAGTGACGGATGGACAGATTTTCGGATTGACAGATTGACAGACAAAACAATATTTGCATAATTCAAACGTTTATAAATAAACTTATCAACAAACGCATTGTATCATTTTTATTTCATAATACAAACATGAAAAAGACAACCCAAGCCATGCAGGTCATTGAAGCCATGCGTAAAGAAGGTGGGTATGCTACTTTACGTAGATTAAATGAGGTCGTTGATTTCTCTACATGGGCCACTAAAACACCTGAAGCAACGGTGAGAAGAATAGTTCAAGATAGTAAGGAGATATTTCGCATTCAACCCGGATTGTGGGCTCTTGAGGATATGCGTGATGAAGTTTTGAGGATGTTCGAACTCAAAGTAGGCGATAAGCACAGTGAGGAGTTGTTTACACATGGTTATTATCAAGGCTTGCTCGTTGAAATTGGAAAATACAAAAAACAACTGACATACATCCCTGCTCAAGACAAAAGTCGCAAATTTATGGGAAAGCAACTATTATCTGAATTGTCTGATACTACAACATTGCCGGACTTCACATACGATAACCTCAAGAAAAAGGCACGCACAATAGATGTTATATGGTTTAATGAGCGAAAAATGCCATCTGCTTTTTATGAGGTTGAGCACACTACCAACATAAAGAACTCTTTGTCAAAGTTTTATGAATTACAAGATTTTCATGCTGATTTCTATATTGTAGCAGATTGTTGTCGGAAAAAAGAATACGAAGATAAACTAAATGTTTCTATGTTTGAACCTATACAAAAACGCGTGTCTTTTTTAGAATATAGCAGAGTAGCAACAATGTATGAGGGAATAAAAAAGATAACTAGTGTTAAATGGTAATTTCTTTTCAGCATGAAAGATTACTTTACCGACATAATTCAAATAACCAACAACAAACTCCAAATAAATAACGCTCTATGGAATATTTAGTTGAAGTTAAAGAAACACTGCGTCGTGTAATTAAAGTGGAGGCACAAAATCCAGAAGAAGCAGAAAATATGGTAGAAGAGAAATACTCTTCTTGCGATATTGTTCTAGATGCAGAAGATTTTCAAGGGCCAGTGACAATCAAATCAATAGGACTACTCAAGGACAAAGCAAATGAAAGATTTGATGATATAACGGATTATGATGACTAAATGTTCTACGGTTATCAATTATTAAACCAACCATGATAGACCAAATTCTCGACCACAACCGAAATCTTTAAACACCTTTTTATTATGAAATTGGACAAACTAATTCTTATTTTGGCGATTGGTGCGATAATGACAGCGTGCATCTCACACAACGACAACGACCACCCTGAACCAATTTATATGGATTCCGTAGATGGAATTTCTTTGCAACCAATCGAAGCTATAAGTTATTATGTAGGGCCATTATCTCACGAATGGTTTGTCAATTTTGCAAATGGTGAAGAAGGTATTATTGGATATAACAAATCTTTGCCCAATCCTTGGACATTTCGCGCCAGATTTGATACAACCCGTGCCTTTCCTTTGACTGGTCATAGCGGTGCTTTTATTGAACGTTACGGCATTGCAGAAGAAGATTTGGTAAAAATAATGGACTACATCAACGCCAACGGCATCGTTTTGCTTTGCGGTCCTTCATATCTACGATGGGAAGAGGAATATGCCTCCGCTATTTATGAATACCACGATGACACATTGAACGAGCGGTTGTTTCTTTTTGATGCCATTGACGATTCGATACGCTTTATTTATGATATTGAAAGAACTCCAAGCAAAAAGAACGGCAGAAATAATCCATCCAATATCAAAACAATTGAAGATTTTGAAAACTTAGTAGAATCTTCAACTCACAGTTCTGGAATACGTGGGTACGCACGCCGCACAAATCGCAATACCGACTGTATTGAGTACATTTACGACGAAACACACATTACAACATTCTGTTTTTCAGCAGATACCACACAATGCATATATATCCATAGCGACGACAATCATTTTCTTAACAGTTTCCAACCTTTGACAAGAAAGAAATGATGGATTACTGAAAGAATCGACTAATTGACAAATAGTTACACAATCACTTTTTAAAACCATGATAGACCAAATTCTCGACTACAACCACAATTTCGTCGCGCGTAAACGTTACGAGCGGTATATCACCGACAAGTACCCGGACAAGAAACTGGCGGTGCTTTCGTGCATGGACACCCGTCTTACCGAGCTGCTGCCCGCCGCCCTCGGGCTGAAAAACGGCGACGCCAAAATCATCAAAAACGCCGGCGGACTGGTAATCTCGGCTTTCGACTCGGCCATGCGCAGCCTTATCGTGGCTATCAACGAGCTTGGCGTTGAGGAGATTATGGTGGTGTCCCACTCCCACTGCGTCGCCTGCCACATGAGCTACGAACATTTCCACCACCAGATGATTGCCCGCGGCATTGCCGAAGACACCCTCGACACCATACGCAAATGCGGCATCGACCTCGACCACTGGCTGGAGGGGTTCAAGGACACCCCCACCTCGGTGCGAAAAACCGTGGAGACTATCAGAACCCACCCGCTGGTGCCTAAGAACTTAGCGGTGCGCGGTTTCATCATCGACTCCGAAACGGGAGCACTGGAAGAAATTGAATCGACATAACTAATACCAATATGGACAGACGAGACTTTATCAAGAAATCAGCCATCGCAGTGGCAGGAGTGGCGGCAGGTGCTGCCATAGCTTCGCCCATCACTTCGACAATAATAGACAGAAACAACGAAAAACGACTAAAAAACATGAAAGTACTGCTTATCAACGGCAGCCCGCGCACCAAGGGCAACACCCACTTGGCACTCACCGAGGCAGCCAAACAACTGGAAAAGAACGGCATAGCCACCGAACTGGTGGAGATTGGTGCCAAACCCATGCACGGATGCATAGCCTGCAACCACTGCAAGGAAACGGGCCGTTGTGTTTTCGACGACGACCTCTGCAACCACGTCATCGACCTTATGTCGGGCTGCGACGGCATCATAGTGGGTTCGCCTGTGTATTACGGACAGCCCAACGGCACAGTGCTGAGCCTTGTGCAGCGACTGTGCTACGCCGCTCCCCATCTGATGCAGAACAAACCCGCGGCGGCGGTGGCAGTATGCCGCAGGGGCGGCGCCTCGGCAGTGTACCAAACCCTGCTGATGCCTTTCCAGATGCTCAACATGCCAGTAGTAACTTCGCAGTACTGGAACATTGTTTACGGCCGAGCCGAAGGCGAGGCCGCACTCGACACCGAAGGCATGCAAACAATGCGAACCATGGCCGACAACATGGCTTGGCTGCTGAAAAAGACACATTCCGGCAATGCCGACCTCCCCGAACGCGAGGATTGGCAGGGAATGAACTTTATCAGATAAACACAGAAAAAGACAACCTGTTTTCAACAATTCTCAACCACAAACCACTGAATATCAGAGAATAAAATCACCCACCGGAAACCCAAGGCACAAAAAGTGGTGGTTTCGACAGCAGCCAGATATCAAAACTGCTTTCATATAACAAAAAAGGCTGGGCGATATGTCCAGCCTTTTTTTGTTGTTGCGTTACCACCCTTTGGCGTTGCATCGGCGTTGCTGCTCGGCGGGGTTGGGGTGGGTTATGGTGCTTGTGTCCTCTATTATGGTTACGGGGGTGTGGAGTTTTGCGGCCACCTTCCCGCTGTCTCGCGCTTGGCTTCGGGGGTGGAAACGGGAGTGTTTTCCTCGCCCACTTTCTGGAATAAGGCAACGTTGCCCTGCTCGTCGGTGCGCTCTGTGGTTTTCCGCTCCGATTCTGTGCTGTTTGCAACATTTTTTTGTCGGTTGCGAAATTTTTCGTATCTTTGCCGGAGAAATCCCCGACAGACGGATATTGAGAGGAATTAGGCCTCTCCAGAAGTGCCGCTTGTTGGGGATTGATGTTTTCACTTCTGTATATTTCCTCTTCAAAACCAGTTATTCCACCATCTTTACCGAACACAGTCGAAATTGAGTTAATTTCAAGGACGGGTTTATTTTTGCCCTGATTAACTTTTTTAACATCTACGCCGACAACTACAAATCCTTTTCCTTTTGGAATGATTGTGTGTAATCGATAGCCTTTTAGGTTTTGATGGTTTTTGTCATCAAAGTATTTAGTTCCTAAATTCAACAAATAAATGCAACACTTTTTGTAGAAAAAGGAGTGCGTAAGCCACTAAAACTTCAAAGGAGAAAAGGCAAAAAATGCGATTTCTCCCTTGTTTGCGAAAAAATGCTTATCTTTGCGCTCCTTCCAAAAAACAAAAAGATGGAGCATTTAACGCGGATACAAAGGTACGAAATTTCTTCGAAACTGGAAGCAGGTTTTTCCAAAGTCCAGATTGCCAAGGGGTTGTGTATGGACAGAAGCACCATATACAGAGAGCTCAGGCGCAACAGCAACCAGAAAACGGGGGTGTATGATCCGGAACTGGCAGACAAAAAATACAGGAGAAGGATGAGCGAGAAACCCAAGCGAAAGACTTTCACAGAGGAGATGCGCAGCTTGGCGGCAGAACTTCTTACGAAGCAGCTCTCGCCGGAGCAGATAAAAGGGCGTTGCGACTTGCTTGGAGTCCCCATGGTGTCGCACGAGCGGCTGTACCAGTTCGTTTGGGAAGACAAGAAAAAAGGCGCGAGATGCACAAACATCTCCGCAGGCATGGACGCAAATACCGCAGGCGAGGGGCGGCCAAAGACAGCGCTTTATGGTCTTTTCGGAGCATTTGTATTTCTTGGCAAGTTGGCTGTATGTTTGCTTGCCTTGCAGGTACTCCGAAAAAATTATGGTTGGAACTCGCCTTATTCCTCCTAAAAATTGGCGACCACAAGCATGGCATTTGTATAATTGGCGCCCTTTTACCATGCCGTTTTTTTTCGTTATTGGGCTACCACAATGTGTGCAGTTTTTTTGTTCATAACCTTTGAGCGCTGTAATCGTTTGAATATTATGTGTGTTTCAAAGATATTAGCCTAATTTTTGTCCATTACCTCCAAACATACAAAGATACACTTTTTTTTTCCAATGTGCCAAAAAAACCGATTTTTTCGCTTTTTATGCCCAGTTCCGCTGTTTTTTTTCATTCGTTAGCAGTGTCATTTTTTTGCTTGCCGTGA
>JAFSOU010000022.1 GCA_017443265.1 Bacteroidales bacterium
CCTTATAACATATAACACATTTTGCACGCTTTCCTACCGATGCTATCGGCATAGGATTTTTTCACTTCTACAATTTCCTTGCCACACCTTGATATGCCTTTACACTTGTCCGTCTTATGGTAACACTTGCTGCTGGAGCCGGTACATATATATACGGTAGCGTCCTGCTCGGTGCGTTCCTGCACGGGCTGTGCGAAAAACGCCTGACAGAACAACAATGCCGTTGTAATAAATATCACTTTTCTCATAAGTACGAAGTTTTTACATACACTATTTATAAAAAAAGCAACCGATTGATTCAGTTGCGTTTGGCGGAGAGACAGGGATTCGAACCCTGGGACCCCCAAAGAGGGTCAACGGTTTTCGAGACCGCCCCGATCGACCACTCCGGCATCTCTCCATCTCCCTCGGTTTTGCTCCGAAAAAGCGACTGCAAAAATACGACTTTTTTACGACTTTTCCGAAAAAAAATAATTATTTTTAACAACACCCTGATTTCCACACAAATAACAACACACATCCAAACCCATCCCCCGCTCCCAACCACCAAAACCAACCCTCCGAAAACACAAATTTTCACCTTTTTATTCAATTTACAATTGACAATGTACAATGAACAATTAGTTGCTTTTGTTATTCTCCTAGCCGCAAGCGGCTGAATTACGAAGTAATCGTGAACACCAATGTAATAAATCATTAATGTGAACAAATCTTGTAAATCTCAACAATCATTTCGCCGCAGGCGAAAGCAATTTACAAGATTTAAAAGATTTCGCGAGTGAAACGAGCAGGAGAATAAAAAAGATTTACTGAGATCTCGTGAGCCGAAGGCGAACAGGAGAATTAAAAAAAACAGATTTACCGGAGGAAAATATTTCAGTCAAACTTTCAAAAAAAAAATCGTAATTTTGCAAAATGTTTCAACACAAAAAAATCCAATGCAGAAACTGAAGGAAATCTTTGAAAACCGCCGCATTCTGATTGCCGGTTTCGGTCGCGAAGGCCGGTCGAGCTACCGCACCATACGCCGTCTACTGCCCCTGCAGCACCTCGGCATAGCCGACAAAAACACCGCCCTTGCCGACGACGACACCCTGAAAAACGACAGCAACATCACACTTCATCTCGGCAACGACTACCTGCAAAACGCCTCGCAGTACGACCTCATCCTGAAATCGCCGGGCATACCCACTTTCGATTTCGAGGGCATTGTGGACGACCTCGGCGCCATATCGTCGCAGACCGACATTTTTTTGCAGCTGTTCGGCAAACAGACCGTCGGCATTACGGGCACCAAAGGAAAAAGCACCACCACCAACCTCATTTACAGCATTTTAAAAAACACTTCCGACAACGTGCTGATGGCCGGCAACATGGGCATACCGCTGTTCGACATCCTCGACCAAATCGGCGACGCCACCACTGTGGTGATCGAACTCTCGTCGCACCAGCTCGAGAACACCCACACCTCGCCGCACATAGCCATACTGCTCAACCTTTTCCAAGAGCACCTCGACCACTACCACTCTTTCGAGGACTACCAGCTGGCCAAGATGAACATAGCCAAGTTCCAGACCGAAAACGACGTTTTTATCTACTGTCACGACAACGAACTGATACTCCGCGATATAGAAAAAGTATTGCCAAAAGGCATACTTCTGCCCTACTCGGCAGGCAAGCTGCAAAACGGCTGCTGTCCCCACGACGGATGGCTTACGCTACAGCCTTCGGGCACAAGAATTTACAACACCGCATCGGAACGACACCTGAAAGGGGCGCACAACCTGCTCAACATAATGGCGGCCTTCCTCACAGCCCATTGCTTCGGCATTGCCGACGAGCAGACAGCCTCGGTGGTGAACAGTTTCAAAGGGCTGGAGCACCGATTGGAGTTCGTGTGCCAAAAAAACGGCATCACTTTCTACAACGACAGCATCTCCACCATACCCGAAGCCTGCATTTCGGCCGTCAACGCCTTGAAAACCGTCGACACGCTGATACTCGGCGGCTTCGACCGCGGCATCGACTACGGCATTCTGGCACGATTCCTTGAACAATCCAATATAAATAATATAGTGTTTGTAGGCAAAGCCGGCGAGCGTATTGCCAGCCTGATGGACAAAGACACGCTGCAAAGCCGCAACACACTGTTTTCCAACGACTACCCGACGATAGTGAAATGGTGTTTCGCCCACACCCTCGAGGGCAAGACCTGTCTGCTCTCCCCCGCCGCCTCCAGCTACGACCAATTCAAGAATTTCGAAGAACGCGGAAAAACGTTTAAAAAATTGATAATTGAAAATTGAAAATTGACAATTAGTTCGGAGTTCGGAGTTCGGAACCTTTAGCTCAGCGAAGCTAATTCGGAACGAATTTTATAATTAACAATGGACAATGAATATTAGTTAATAATTTATAGTTATTGCGAAGCTTTTGCCGAAGGCAAAATAATTTACAAGATTTACAAGATATGCTCACAGACTGAATTTAATTAAAATGTGTTCGCGATTGCTTCGCAATTCGTGAGCCGAAGGCGAACAGGAGAAAAGAAGAAAGTTTAAATGATTTATTGACATATTAATCACATCACAGTTCACAGATAACAGATCACAGTCCACTAAAAAAAATGAAAGACCTTTTCCGAAATATGGGCCCTTTAGGGCGACTCGCCTTTTTCCTGCTTTTCGTAGGTGCAGGACTTTTGGTGGCAAGCATCGTCACCTCCATAGTTTTACTAGGCACCGGCGGAGTAAAAGAAGCTCCCGCCGCCGGGCAGCTCATCTGGGTGCAGGGCATATCGCAATTGGTGATGTTCCTCTGTCCCGCCCTCCTTTTTGCATGGCTTTTCGAAGGCAGCGCCACCACCTTTTTCCAAACAGGTATGAGAAAATGGCAGGTGCTCCCCGCCCTGCTCGCCATTTTGCTGATAATCATCGCCATACCGGCGATCGATTTCCTCACCACATGGAACGAGAGTCTGCACCTGCCCGAAAGTCTCAGCAGTTGGGAGGCCTCGATGCGGGCAAAGCAAGAGCAGTCGCAGGAGCTGATGAACAGTTTTCTGTCGCTGCCGGGCGTGGGCAACATGCTGCTCAACCTGCTTATGCTGGCGGCAATACCGACCGTTTGCGAAGAATTTGTGTTCCGCGGTGTGATACAGAAAACCCTTGTGGGATGGTTCCGCAACCCGCACGTGGCCATTGTGGTAACGGCAGCGGTGTTCAGCCTCACCCATTTCGAGATGTTCTACTTCGTGCCCCGCTTTGTGCTTGGCGTGGTGCTGGGATACGCATTCTATTATTCGCGCACCATCTGGGCCTCGGTGCTGGCACATTTCACCAACAACGCCCTTATCGTGGTGCTCACTTACGCCCACAACGCCGGACTTTTCAGCGCCGACCCGCAGAGCCTGCACCTGCCATGTCCAGCGGCCTTTGCAATAGGCAGTCTGATACTCACAACTTTAATGTTGATTTTAACAGTCAAAATTGGCAAAAAAAGTGCCAAAAATGCAAAATTTGCCAACCTGCAAGAAAACGACCCAACCATCAATAAAGATATATAAAACTCTGAAATACAATATATTAAATCAAAACAACACTTTTTTACATCTTTTTGAAAAATACACAACCCAACACTTTGGTTGACAATACATTACACACACAACTCAAAAAAAAAACAAAAAAAAATGGCACAAAACATCTGTAATTGAAAAAAAAAATATATCTTTGCAAATCAAAACGATAGAAAAATAATCAAAAAAAATAGTATAAATTTAAAACTTTAAGAAAAATGACACAGGCAGAAATTGTAGCAGAAATTGCTCAAGAAACCGGAATCGAAAAAGTTGCCATCCAAGCAACCGTTGAAAAATTCATGGAAAGCATAAAGAAATCCCTCACCAAAGGCGAACCCGTTTACCTGAGAGGTTTCGGTAGCTTCATCAACAAGAAAAGAGCTGAGAAAACAGGTAGAAATATTTCCAAAAACACCACTATATTGATACCTGCCCACCATATCCCCGCTTTCAAACCTTCGAAAACTTTCGTTAACGACGTAAAAAAGAACGTAAAATAAACTTAGTAAGCTAAAGAATTATGCCAAGCGGAAAAAAGAGAAAAGGCCACAAGATGGCTACGCACAAACGCAAAAAACGTTTGCGCAAGAACAGACACAAAAAGAAATAGTCTTTTTTAGACTTTAGAGACACAGATTACACAACAAACCCGTTGTGTAATCTGTTGTTTTAGGAAAAGATGGCAACGCCATCATATACACCGTTTCCCGCCACGGTAAAAAAAAATCGGTCGGAGCGACAGATTTCTGGCAGGAAGTGTTTTGTTTTTATTTGTTGCACTTCAAGACATTACGCGCACCAACGGTGTGCCGGTTGTCGTTTTTTTTAGTACATACAAATTAGCACTTCTGAACAACGTGGAGAAAGAACTGATAATTAAATCGACAGAAAGTGAAGTGGAGATTGCCTTGCTGGAGGACAAAAGGCTTGTCGAATACCATACCGAACAAAAGAACCACCAGTATTCTGTGGGGGACGTGTTCCTCGGCAGAGTACACAAGATAATGCCCGGACTTAACGCATCGTTCATCGACCTTGGAGGCGAGAAAGACGCCTTCCTTCATTACCTCGACCTCGGACCGCAGTTTGCCACACAGACCAAATTCATGCACCGCGCCATGAACGGAGACCCCGCCATGCGCAACCTCTCCAACTTCAAATTCGAGAGCACCACCGACAAAACCGGCAAAATTGGCGACACTATTAAAAGCGGACAATTCGTTCTGGTTCAGGTAGATAAGGAACCCATTTCGACTAAAGGCCCCAAAGTGGGCGGCGAGGTCTCTTTCGCAGGACATTACCTCGTACTTGTCCCCTTCTCAAACAAGATTTCCATCTCGCAGAAAATCAAAAACATGAACGAGCGCAACCGTCTGCGCCGCCTCATACAGAGCATACGTCCCGAAAATTTCGGCATCATTGTGCGCACCAACGCCGAAGGCAAGAGCGTGGCCGACCTCGACGCCGACCTGCGTTCGCTGCAAAGCCGCTGGACCACTCTCGTGGACAACCTTAAAAACGCCACATCGGCACGCAAGTTGGTCTCCGAAGAAAACAAAACCTCTGTTATTCTTCGCGACCTGCTCACCGACGACTTTGCATCGGTATATACCGACAGCCCAGAGCTTTACGAGACCGCACGCAACTACATACAAGCCCTTGCTCCCGACAAAACGGACATCGTGAAACTATACAAGATGTCCACCCCAATTTTCGAGCAGTTCGGCGTGCAAAAACAGATACGCTCGTCGTTCGGACGCATCGTAACCATACGTTCGGGCGTGTATCTGGTGATAGAGCACACCGAAGCAATGCACGTTATCGACGTAAACAGCGGCAACCACACCAAAGCCGGCGAAAGTCAGGAGGATACCGCCATGCGTGTGAACACCGACGCCGCCGTGGAAATTGCCCGCCAACTGCGATTGCGTGATATGGGAGGCATCGTTATCATCGACTTTATCGACATGCTGAAACAGGAACACCGCAAACAGCTGTACCAGACCATGGTCGACGAAATGGCCAAGGACAAAGCTCAGCATACCATACTGCCGGTGAACAAGTTCGGACTGATACAGATAACCCGTCAGCGCGTGCGTCCCGTCATCGACGTGGACGTGCAGGAACGCTGCCCCATGTGCGACGGCAAAGGCACCATAAAGTCGAGCCTCGCCATTGTGGAGGAAATTGAAGCCAACATCGAATACCTTCTAACCGCACAAAACGAGAAATTTCTGCGAATCATCACACACCCTTACATCCACGCTTATCTCACGCAAGGACTGAAGTCGATACGTCTGCGCTGGTGTCATAAATATCACAGAATCATTAAAATAAAACCCGACACCAGTCTGAGCCTCGGCGAATACAAATTTTTCAACAAAAATGGCGACGAGATAGAGATGTAACGCCGATAATCGGCATTATGATATTATTTTTTCTTTTTGAGAAAAAAAACGTATATTTGCAACTTCGAAAATAGATCATATATAATATATATAGTATGGATTTTAAAGATATAAAAGGTCTGCTTTTGGAAGGCAAAACCTTGAAACTTACCGACGAACAACGCCGCAAAATAGAGGAGTGCCACGCTTTTCTGGCCGATTTCGCCAAGGACAAAGTCATTTACGGCATCAACACCGGTTTCGGCCCCATGGCACAGTACCGCGTTTCCGACAACGAGCTCAACGAACTGCAGTACAACATAGTACGCTCCCACTCCACAGGCGCGGGCAACCCTCTCAGCCCTCTCGAAGTGAAAAGTGCCATGATAGCACGCTACTGCACCTTCATCGAAGGCCATTCGGGAATCCATATCGACGTTGTGGAGCAGCTGCTCAACTTCATAAACCGCGGCATCTACCCCTACATACCCGAACACGGCAGCGTTGGCGCCAGCGGCGACCTCGTGCAGCTGTCGCACATTGCACTCTGCCTTATAGGCGAAGGCAAAGTGTTCTACAAAAACGAATGGCACCCCACCGCCGAAGTGCTTGCCAAAGAGGGACTTAAGCCACTGAAACTCCACCTCCGCGACGGCCTTTCCGTGGTAAACGGCACCGCCGTGATGACGGGCATAGGCATGGTGAACCTGATAAACGCTTGGAAACTGTTCGACCACGCCGTGCTGCAGTCATGCATGATAAACGAAATTTTCTCGTCGTACGACGATTTCTTCTCGCCAGTGCTGAACAATATGAAACACCATGAAGGTCAGAGCGTTGTGGCCGAGATGATGGGCAAGATGACAAAAGGCACACAGATGCTCCTCGACCGCCAGAAAGAGCTGTACGAACAGAAACACGGCGAAGAATATTTCGGCAACGCCAAAAAACTGCAGCCTTACTACTCGCTGCGCTGCGTTCCGCAGATTCTCGGCCCCATCTACGACACCCTTAAAAACTGCGAGAAAGTGCTGGTGGAAGAGCTCAACTCGGTGGACGACAACCCCGTAGTTGACGTGGAGACACGCAACGTATATCACGGCGGCAACTTCCACGGCGACTACGTGTCGTTCGAGATGGACAAGCTGAAAATTGCCATCACCAAGCTCACTATGCTGATAGAACGTCAGATGAACTACATCTTCCACGACCGCATAAACGGCGTACTGCCGCCTTTTGTGAACCTCGGCAAGCTGGGCCTCAACTACGGCCTGCAGGCAAGTCAGTTCACCGCCACCTCCACCACCGCCGAAAGCCAGACGCTGAGCAACCCCATGTACGTGCACAGCATCCCCAACAACAACGACAATCAGGACGTGGTTTCGATGGGCACCAACTCGGCACTGCTGGCGCGCCACGTGATAGACAACGCCTATCAGGTGCTGGCCATCAACAGCATGGCTCTGGCGCAGGCCGTCGATTGCCTGAAAATTGACAAGAAACTCTCGCCACTCGCACACAAATTCTACAGCGAGGTGCGCCAGATTGTCCCCGTTTTCATCGAGGACACTCCCAAATACCAAGAAATCGAAGACCTTATCAAATATCTGAAAAACACCAACTTACAATACTAATTTATGAGATACGCATTAGTTACCGGAGGCTCACGCGGCATTGGTCGCGCCGTATGCGTGGCTTTGGCCAAAGACGGCTACCCCGTGATTATCAACTATTTGAGCAACCACCAAGCCGCCGAGAAGACAAAATCCCTCGTCGAAGCCGCTGGCGGAAAAGCCGAGCTGCTGCCTTTCGACGTGTCGGACCGCGAAAAGACCGACGCCGCCCTCGACGCATGGCAGGACGCACATCCCGACGACTACATCGCCGTGCTGGTGAACAACGCAGGCATCCGCAACGACAACGCCATGATTTTTATGGACGACGACGCCTGGCACAACGTGCTGCACACCAACCTCGACTCCTTTTTCTACGTAACCCGCCGCGTACTCAAGCTGATGCTCACCAAACGCTGGGGACGCATAGTGAACATGGCCTCCCTTTCGGGACTGAAAGGATTGGCGGGACAGGCCAACTACTCGGCCGCCAAAGGCGGTATGATAGCCGCCACCAAAGCACTGGCACAGGAAGTGGCTCAACGCAAGGTAACTGTAAATGCCGTGGCTCCCGGTTTTATCGAAACCGACATGACTGCCGAACTACCTAAGGACGAGCTTGTCAAGCTGGTGCCCATGCGCCGTTTCGGCACCCCCGAAGAGGTGGCCGACGCAGTGGCGTTCCTCGCTTCCGACAAGGCGTCGTACATCACCGGCAACGTAATCTCAATAAACGGAGGACTTTACACATGAGAAAAGTAGTTATCACAGGCATGGGCATCTGGTCGTGCCTCGGCAAAAACCTCGACGAGGTGGCCGAATCATTATACAAAGGCAAATCGGGCATAGGCATCGAAGAAAAACGTATCGAATACGGCTACCGCTCGCCATTGACAGGCATTGTGGCACGTCCCGAGCTGAAACCCCTGCTCGACCGCCGCTCGCGTGTGTGTCTGCCCGAACAGGGCGAATTTGCCTTTATGGCAACGCGCGAGGCCTTGGCCAACGCCGGCATCGACATGGAATATCTGGAAAAGAACGAGGTGGGAGTGCTCTACGGCAACGACTCGTCGGCCGAAGCCGTGATACAAAGCCACACAACGGCCATGGAAAAACACGACACCACCCTGATAGGCTCCGGCGGCATTTTCCGCTCCATGAACAGCACCGTGACGATGAACCTCAGCACCATTTTCAAGCTGCGAGGCATCAACATGACCATCAGCGCAGCCTGTGCCAGCGGCTCGCACGCCATAGGCCTGGGACTGATGTTTATCCGCCAAGGTCTGCAGGACATCGTTATCTGCGGCGGAGCGCAGGAAGTGAACTACCTCTCCATGGGCAGTTTCGACGGCATAAGCACTTTCTCCATGCGTACCGACGACCCCACAAAAGCCTCGCGACCTTTCGACAAGTCGCGCGACGGACTGGTGCCCAGCGGCGGCGCCGCAACGGTGATACTTGAAGACTACGACCATGCCGTGCGTCGCGGCGCGCCCATCATTGCCGAAGTGGCAGGCTACGGCTTCTCCTCCAATGGAGCCAACATATCGCAACCCAGCGACCTCGGATGCCAGATAGCCATGGAACGCGCACTTAAAGACGCCGGATGTGCCATAAGCGACATCGACTACGTAAACGCTCACGCCACCTCCACTCCGCAAGGCGACGCTTTCGAGGCTATGGCTCTTGACCAACTTTTCGGCAGCGTACGTCCGCCTATCAGCTCCACCAAATCCATGACAGGACACGAGTGCTGGATGGCAGGCGCCAGCGAGATAGTGTATTCCACACTGATGATGCAACGCTCCTTCGTGGCTCCCAACATCAACTTCGAACAGCCCGACGACTACTCGAAAAACCTTAACATCGCCAACAAGACCATAGAGAAAAACATCGACACATACCTCTCCAATTCCTTCGGTTTCGGCGGAACAAACAGCGCACTGGTGGTGAGGAAAGTTAGGAATTAGGAGTTAGGAGTTAGGAGTTAAGAGTTTATAGTTTACAGTTTTTCGGCATTAATAACCCCATACAAGTGTAGCGTAGTGTGGGAATAAAAACAACAAATATGAAAAAAACAACAATTATCGCAGCATTACTGACAGTTTTTGTCGGTGCACAGGCACAAAACTACACTCTGAACGGTGTGGAGCACACCACCACGATAGCAGCCGTGAAGGTGGAGAATTTCAACGGCCAAACCTTGGCCAATTCAGCTGCCAACAAAAAGAAAACCGTTACACTTACCAAAACAAATTTTTCGAAGAGCTTGGACGACTACAACGCTCTTGCCCTGCCCGAACTGAAACTCGGCAACATCATAGGCCACCCCACCCTCGGCTGGGACGACAAAGACTACAGCATTCCCGACATAGTGCCGGAGTTCTACAGCGGCGACTGGACTTTGAACGACGTTTTCTACGACGGCGACTATCCTGTGGCCATCTACGGACGTGCCCCCGGCTCGGAGCTCTTTCCGTGGGGACAGTCGGAAAAAGACATCTCGCGTCGCGGCAGGGACCCGCACCTGATAATGCTCGTTGACCCGACAAAAGATGTGAAAAAGGTTTACAACACTTCGCAGATGACTTTCCCGCCCAAAAACCGCAAAGCCGAAATCGACAGACAGTCGGTGGGCTGGGCAGTTGTTAAAGACGGCATACTTTATTTCAGCATCGGCGGCCTCGACGGTTTCGACGGCGGACAGAACTGCTACATTGTGGCTATCGACACACGCACCGACGAGACAGTATGGGTGAGCAAGCCAAACACCTGCAACTCCGACAACTTTCTGATAATAGACAACTCCATCGTTTGCGGCTACGGCGGCACCGGCAAGCCCGACTTTGTGAATGTCTTAAACCGTTTCACCGGCGTTAAGAAACAGCATATCAGAGTAGCCACAGCCCCCAGCTGGTTCGCCCTCGGCAACGACGGGAAGCTGTATGTGTCTCTGTACGACACACATATCTCTTTCACGGTAACCCGCTGATTGTTTTCTTGCAGCAGAGGATTTTTATAGCGACGAATTTTATGTTCTCCGCTTCGCTATCTAAACTACCAGTGGCAGTTTCTTCATACGAAGCAGTAGAAAATCGTAATTTCAAATCCCCATATAAACCTCTATATTCAGAGAACGACATAGAAACAAAAACGGATTTGCCACAACAAAAAAAATTCTGACAATGAAATTAAAGAATGTACTTATTGTATGTGTAATAATAGTTGCTAGCAACTTGTCGCTTGCACAAACAAATGATGGCTACAGGTTAAGGGCTTTGAAGCTTTTTTGCCAAAACAAAGATGAGTTGGTGATTGTGGATAATCATGAGCTAGGAAGGCAGCAACCATTGTTTCTCATCAAATTGAGCGGGTGGGAAGATTCCCTGTTCCTTAAATCCGAATGGAAGCCCGACACAACAATTTTAAAGTTCTATTTGAATGATTTAATAAAGGAATATATAGTAATCAACGACAAAAACATTGACATATCTCAAACATTTAATATTTCCGATTTCTGCGATTGTATTTATCAAAGAATATATAAGATGGAGTGCTATGATTATATAGATAGTAATTTATGCACTAGAGAATATGGTCTTAATATTTCAAATGTCATTCCTTACAAAGGATCACAATATGTGGTATTGCAAATCTTATCATATTTTGCGGAAAGGGTAGCGACCATGCAATTCATCATAATGGAATTCTCAAATGACGGGGAACTATTACGATGTGGAAAAGGATATCTTTTGCGTAGTTGATTGAATACTATTTTTCAGCCGCAACTCAGAAACTATTTTTATACAATTTTACAAAACGTCCTCGAAAATTCACTTTTTTTTCGTATCTTTGCAGTTTTGAAACTGAGGTAAAACATATAATAAAAACTACAGATGACAAGAGAGGAAATAAAAGAAATAGTAAACACATTTCTTGTTGAAGAAATTGAAATTGAGAAAGATGCGATAAAAGACGACGCCCGTTTGATAGAAGATTTGGGCATCGACAGCCTCGATTTTGTGGATATCGTGGTGATTGTGGAGCAGCATTTCGGCTTCAAAATCAAGCCCGAGGAGATGAAAGAGGTGCGCACTCTGTCGCAATTCTACGACTACATAGAATCCAAACTCCAGTAAAAAGTGGCTACCAAGCAGTGGGAAGGAAAGACTGGCGGAGGCAAATTCGGCCAGGGCTTTTTGTTTGCGGTGCTGCGACATATCCCCGTCAGGATATTGTACATCACCCTGTACTTCGTTACCCCTTTCTACGTGCTTTTCGACTTCAAATCACGCAAAAACGTTTACCGCTACTTCAGGCGGCGACAAGGCTTTTCGGCTTGGAAATCCTTCTGGCGTGTGTTCGCCAACTACCTAGTTTTCGGCAAGGTGGTGCTCGACAAATTCGCCATCATGGCCGAAAATACACGGCAGTTCAAGATTGTGGATGTGGAAAACATCGAGCAGTTCAACCATCTGCTCGACAGCGAGGGCGGCTTTATCCTCGCCAGCGCACACATAGGTAATTTCGAGCTGGTGGGACACTGTCTGGTACAGGACCGCAAGCGTGTCAACGGCATTATCTTCGGCGGCGAATCCTCCCAGTTGAAAATACAGAGGGAAAAATCGTCGGAACACTCCAACATACGCCTCATCCCCGTTACCGACAGCATTTCGCACGTGTTTGCCGTGAAGGAGGCTCTCGAAAACGGCGAAATCGTTACCGAACTCTGCGACCGCATGTTCGGCAGCGAGAAAGGTTTTGCAGTCCCCTTCTTCGGCAAAGAGACCATGTTTCCCGCAGGCACGTTCCGCATGGCGGTACAACTGGGCATACCTATGCTGGCTCTGTTTATAATGAAGGACGGCGGCACTCGCTACCGCGGTTTCATTTACCCGCTCACCGCCGACAGCAGCCTCCCCGCCCGCGAGCAGGCCAGCCAGCTGGCACTACAGTTTGCAGAAAAGATGGAAAACGTGCTGCGACGCTACCCCAACCAGTGGTTCAACTACTTTGATTTTTGGAATAATAAATAATGTAAATAATTAAATACCAAAAGGCTATCGGAGATAGCCCACTATTAGTAACCCCACACGTAAGTGTGGGGGAAAACAAATAAAAAAGACATAATATGGAACTGAACAGTCCTCAAAAAGAAATCTACGCCAAAGACCGCAAAGCCCTTGCAGCACAACGTCTTGCACAGGAGATAGCCTTCGGTCCTGTGGTGTTTCAGGTGGCACGCCTTATGGTGAAATTCGGCATTTTCCAGATGCTCGACGACAATCCCGGCGGCCTCACCCTCGAAGAGATAACCGAAAAAAGCAAACTCAGCCGCTACGGCGTGCAGTGCCTTATTGAGTCGTCGCTCACCTCGGGCACCGTGCTGCTCAAGGAGGGCCGTTTCTTCCTTGCCAAAGCAGGTTGGTTCCTTATCCACGACGACATGGTGCGCGTGAATATGGACTTCAACCACGACGTCAACTATCTGGGACTGTTCAAGCTCGAAGAGTCCATCATCAACGGCAAGCCCGAAGGACTGAAGGTTTTCGGCAACTGGCCCACAATATACGAAGGGCTGTCGCAGCTGCCTCCACAGGTGCAGAAAAGCTGGTTCGGTTTCGACCACTACTACAGCGACTGTTCTTTCGAGGAAGCCCTGAACATAGTGTTCGGCAACGGCACCTCCACCCTGCTCGATGTGGGCGGCAACACCGGCCGTTTTGCACAGAAATGCGTGGAATTCAACGACAAGGTAAACGTTACCATCATGGACCTTCCGCAACAGCTGGAGCTTATGCGCAAAGCCGTGGCGGGCAGCAAAGGCGAGGACCGCATCCACGGCCACGGTGCCAACCTCTTGGACGACAGCGTGCCTTTCCCCACCGGTTTCGACGCCATCTGGATGAGCCAGTTCCTCGACTGCTTCTCCGAAAAGGAGATAATAAGCATCGTTTCGCGCGCTGCCAAGAGCATGGACAGCCACAGCCGCCTGTATATCAACGAGCCGTTCTGGGACCGCCAGCGTTTCGAAACCTCGTCGTACTGCCTCACGCAGATAAGCCTCTATTTCACGGCCATGGCCAACGGCAACAGCAAGATGTACTACTCCCACGACATGATACGTTGCGTGGAAACTGCCGGACTTACCGTCGAAGCTATACACGACGGACTTGGCACAGGTCACTGCCTGATGGTCTGCAAAAAGAAATAACTACATGGAATACACCATATTAGACTACATTCCACAACGTCCGCCCTTTGTAATGGTGGACAACATCGTAACCTGCAACGAGGATTACTGCAAAACCACTTTCGAAGTGAGGCGGGACAACATTATGCTCGAAGGCGACACACTGCTCGAAGGCGGAGTGATTGAAAACATAGCCCAGTCGTGCGCCGCACGTATCGGCTACCTTGCCATACACCGCAAGATGCAGTCGGTGCGCATAGGCGTAATAGGCGGCATCAAAGACCTTGAGATACAAGGCCGTCCGAAAATCGGCGACACCGTCACCACCGAAATTTCGACAGTGCTGAGCGATTTCGGCGATATGTCGATACTCAACTCCAAAAGCACCTGCAACGGCCAAGTGATAGCCACAGGCGAAATAAAGGTTGCCTTGTTATAAAAACTGTTTAATCAGCAATTTATGGACGGAAAAAAAACACTGCAAGCCGAGAAAGAAATCGAGATACGTTTCAGCGAGGTGGACTCGATGAACATAGTATGGCACGGCTCCTACGTGCTTTACCTTGAGGACGCCCGGGAGGCTTTCGGCAAAAAATACAAGCTGGAATACCTATATATCTATGAAAGAGGATATTACGCCCCACTCGTGGATATGCAGCTGCACTACAAAACACCGCTGAAATACCGCGACAAAGCGAAAATCGTAATCAAATACCGCAACACCGAAGCCGCCAAGCTGATTTTCGACTACGAGATTTACAACCTCACCACCGGCGAGCTGGCACTCACAGCCACCACCACGCAGGTCTTTCTCGACACCAACTATCAGTTACTGTGGACTTTACCAGACTTTATGAACGAATGGAAACAAATGAACGGAATACAGTGATTTACAGCATGGGCGACTGCATTGCGGCACCGCTCGGCTTTGGCAGTGAAATGGTTTACAACGCCGTTGCCGAGGGCAATTCCGTGGCACGTCTGCACGAAAGCACTTTCGGTCTGCCCGAACCTTTCTTCGGGTCGCTGTTCGAACGCGAGTGGATAGACGAGACTTTCGCCCTCTCCTGCCCTGCCGAAAACACCCGCTACACCCCTTTCGAAAAGATTGCCATCATCGCCGCCAGCGAAGCCATTAGCCGTGCGGGAATAGATGCCGCCTCCGACAGAGTGCTGTTTGTGGTCTCCACCACCAAAGGCAACGTGCATCTGCTCGAGGACCTGCAAGGCTTTGAAACAGAGCGCGTTTACCTATGGCGGTCGGCACAGCTTATAGCTCAGCATTTCGGCAACAAAAGCACACCCATTGTGGCGAGCAACGCCTGTATCTCAGGTGTTTCGGCACAGCATACGGCCATGGCTTTCCTGCAGAACGGACTCTGCGACTACGCCGTGGTGGTGGGAGCCGAGATGCTTTCGAAGTTCATCATTTCGGGATTCCAGTCGTTCAAGGCACTGTCGCCGCAACGCTGCATGCCTTTCGACAAGGACCGCACCGGACTCAACCTCGGCGAAGGCGCTGCCTGCATAGTGTTCGGCAAAGGCGACGAGGACACACTGCCCCAAGGCACGTTAATCTATTGCAACAGCGCCAACTGCAACGACGCCAACCACATATCCGGCCCCTCGCGCACCGGCGAAGGTCTGCACAACGCCATCGAGAAAGCCCTTGCCGGCTACGACCGCTCCAAACTGGCCTTTATCAACGCCCACGGCACCGCCACCCCCTACAACGACGATATGGAATCGTGGGCCATTTTCCGTTCCAACCTCTCGAAAACACCGACAAACAGCTTGAAAGGCTATTTCGGACACACCCTCGGCGCGGCAGGAGTGCTGGAAACAATAATGTCGCACCAAGCGCTGAAAAACGGCACTGTCCTGCCCACCAAAGGCCACTGCAACTTAGGTGTAGCCCAGCCAATTACGGTATGCACAGAGAAACAAACCGCCCACGGCGAGAGTTTCATCAAACTAATTTCGGGATTCGGCGGCAGCAATGCGGCAATACATTTCAAAGTAAAATTATAATTGAACACAGATTTCACGGATTCAACAGATTCCTTCAACAAATAAAAACTGAATAATAGACTTGATACAATATTCTAAAAGGACAAAAAACTTTCGTTTTTTTTCGCATTTTTAGATGTTACAATATACAACTGACACACAATGGCTTACATCAACTCATACTGCAAAATCGACGACAGTCAGGTTCTATTGGACGGCCAATGCCTCATCCCCAACGACGAGGGCGACGCAAGTGCTTGGGCCGGCAGCATTTACAGGCATCTGGGCATACAATACCCCAAGTTTTTCAAAATGGACACGATGTGCAAATTCGGTTTCCTTGCCAGCGAGCTGCTGATGCGACAAGTGGGCGCCACTCCCGAAGAGCCTAAAAAGGACTGGGCAGTGCTGTGCCTCAACTCCTGCTCCTCGCTCGACACCGACCGCCGCTACCAGACCACCATACAGGAGGCCGACAACTATTTCCCCAGCCCGTCGGTGTTTGTTTACACCTTGGCCAACATCGTTACAGGCGAAATTGCCATACGCCACAAGATTCAGGGCGAAAGCTCCACTTTCATATTCCAACAGCTTGACTGCGAGATGCTACACCGCCTTGCCAGCAACGCCTTGGCCCCCGACAAAGCCAGCAACCTTCTCTGCGGCTGGATAGACTTCGAATTCGGCCACTGCGATGTGCTGATGTTCGCCGTTTCGGAACAAAAGAAAACCGACACCGCAATGGAATGGACACCGGCAAACATCAAAAAATGCTTTATGAAACAGACTTGGCGGAATTTCTACATATAGTAAAAAAAAATAGTTTTGCCAAACAAAACAAAAAATCCCGGCCTTTCGGTCGGGATTTTTTGTCATCATGAAAAACTATTATTATCTAAGATTGTCCTGAATAAATTTCATCAGCTTTTCCTTATCCGACTTGTGTACAAACAAATCGGTGAGGGTGAAATAGTTATCAACGTCGTAGCAATATCTGAAAGAGTATTTCACATACTCCATACGTTTGTTGTCGAAAGTAAATTTAGAGGCAATACGTCTGATTTGTTCAGTGGTGAAGGGCTGCTTGGAGATGGTAACAGTTTTCAGATAGTTGAGACGGGTGTCGTCGAAAGGCTCCTGCGAAATTTGGGATAAGATAATCGACATGTCGGCCTCGCTGCAGTACTGCGGTACGGGAGGTGTAGGGGGAGTTGGAGGAGTTGGAGGAGTCGGAGGAGTTGGATGTGTGCCGTAACCATGACCTACACCATAGTCGCCAAAATGGAAACGGTTGAAAGTGTAGTTGCCTTGACGGTTTGGACGCTCGTTGGTGAAATAAAGCTCGGCATAGTTGCCACGTGCATCGGCATAGACTTCCATATCGTATTTGCCGGCAGGCATGTTCATTTCGGTATAGAGCAAATACCTGATGGGACGTTCCAAAACCACAGCTACATCGTGTGTCTGGTTGGGAGTGATGTCGCTGATTGTGAAACGCGACCCACTACGTCCGCTCTGCGGCAGGCCGTCAATATAAACGGTAAATCGCTCGTTGCCGGCAGCGTAAACGGTGAGTTCCACATTTTTATGCATGACTTTGTTGTTTCGTGCGTTGCTATAGTTGTGTTTCTGTGCCGAAAGCGACGACACTGCCAACATAGCGCAAAGGGCTGTGATAAATATTTTTTTCATATTAAATGTGTTTTATTGTTATTATTTATTTTGTCGTCAAAAGCAACTGTTTCTTACGCTATTTCTTCGACTGCAGGAATTTTGCAAATTCGTCCTTTGCAGAGTTGTCGGTAAGCAACGATGCCAACGCGCTGTAGTTCTCTTTTTCGGTGCAACGGTCGTAGGCGAATTTCAAAAATTTCACACGTGCCTTGTCGTACGAAAAGGCCTTGGCGATACGACGTGTCTGTTCCAAATCGACGAGCTTGCCTGTTTTCAGCGCATTTTTAACGTAATGCAGACGGGTGTCGTCGAAAATATCGATGTTGAACATCTCCATAATTTTCGACATATCGTCATCGGTGCAGAGCTGATCGTTATTCTCGGAAGCATTCAAATCCTGACCGTTGTTGGCAAAAAGGATTTCGGCGGATTTTGAATCTATGTTGCTGAAAACCACAAGTTCGTAACGGCCGGCACTAAGTTCCAAATCGACACCGGAGATATACTTGAAAGGCTCTTCGAGATACACCTCAAGGTCGTACATCTTATTGGGCTGCAGTCCCTTGATTTCGTATCTATTACCTGCTTTCTCGCTTTTTTGCTTGCCGTCGAGATACACATTGAACACCTCGTTGCTGTTTGCAGAAACTATGATATCCACAGTGTTGGATTTGCCTTTCTTATTGTTTTGCGCAAAGAGCGATGTTGTTGCCAACAATGTGCAGATGGCTATTGTCAGAATTTTTTTCATAAAACTATCTATTTAATTGTTAAACTTTTACAGAGCCTCGTTTTTGCCGTGGCACTGTTTGTATTTCTTGCCGCTTCCGCAGGGACAGGGGTCGTTGCGTCCTACTTTTTTCTCCACACGCACGGGCTGGGTCTTTTGCGGCTCGGAGGTGCGTTGGTTCAGCACTTGGTCCTCGCGGCTGGTCTTCAGGTTGCGGTCGTCGTTGGTGGGTTTCTGAGCCTCGCGCATGTTGGCGTCCTCGCGCACGGGCAGAGAGGCACGGCTCAGGAACGACGAAATCTCGCGGTTGATGCTGAGCAGCATTTTCTCGAACAGGTTGAACGACTCGAATTTATATATCAACAGGGGGTCTTTCTGCTCGTAGGTGGCGTTCTGCACCGACTGTTTCAGATCGTCGAGTTCGCGAAGATGTTCTTTCCACTGCTCGTCGATAATGGCAAGGGTGATGTTCTTTTCGATGGACAGGGCTATTTCGCGGCCTTTGTTTTCGTACGATTTCTTCACGGGAGTTACCACGTTCATAGTCTTTTTGCCGTCGGTGATGGGGAAAGCCACATTCTCGTAGCGGGTGTTCTCGTACACGTTTTTGATGAACGGGAAAGCCAAGTCGGCCAAACGCTGCATACGTTCTTTGTAATTGCCGTACACATGGTCGTAGATTTTCTCCACCATCTCGTTGCGGCGTCCGTCGAGTAGTTCTTGTTCGTCAAACGGCAGTTCCATTCCGAACACACGCAGTATCTCCATATTGAATTCCTCGATGTCGCCAGTCTCGCGCAGCTGGTCGTAAAGCATCTCGCATGTGTCGTAGAACATGTTTGAGATGTCGATGCTCAGGCGGTCGCCGTAAAGGGCGTTGCGACGTTTGGTGTAGATAACAGTACGCTGGTTGTTCATCACGTCGTCGTATTCCAACAGGCGTTTGCGTATGCCGAAGTTGTTCTCCTCCACTTTTTTCTGGGCTCGTTCGATGGATTTGGTAATCATGCGGTGCTGGATAACTTCGCCCTCCTGCAGTCCCATACGGTCCATGATGGAGGCGATACGCTCCGAGCCGAACAGGCGCATAAGGTTGTCCTCGAGGGACACAAAGAACAACGAGCTACCCGGGTCGCCCTGACGGCCGGCACGACCGCGCAGCTGGCGGTCCACACGGCGGCTCTCGTGGCGTTCGGTGCCTATGATGGCCAAACCGCCAGCCTCTTTCACACCCTCTTTCAGCTTGATATCGGTACCACGACCAGCCATGTTGGTGGCAATGGTGACGGTGCCGGCGTAACCGGCTTCGGCCACAATGTCGGCCTCTTTCTTGTGCAACTTGGCGTTCAGCACGTTGTGCGGTATATGACGCATTTTCAGCATCTTGCTGAGCAATTCGGAAACTTCCACCGAGGTAGTACCCACAAGGACAGGACGTCCGGCCTCGCGCATACGTTCAATTTCGTTGATAACTGCCTGATATTTCTCACGTTTAGTTTTAAAAACCAAGTCCTCCATATCGTCGCGGATAACGGGTTTGTTGGTGGGTATCACCACCACGTCGAGTTTGTAGATGTTCCAGAACTCGCCGGCTTCCGTTTCGGCGGTACCTGTCATACCGGCCAGTTTTTTGTACATACGGAAATAGTTCTGCAAGGTGATGGTGGCGTAGGTCTGTGTGGCGGCCTCCACTTTCACATTTTCCTTGGCTTCGATGGCTTGGTGCAGACCGTCGGAGTAGCGGCGGCCTTCCATTATACGGCCGGTCTGTTCGTCAACAATCTTCACTTTGTTATCGATAACCACGTATTCCACATCCTTCTCGAAAAGAGTATAGGCTTTAAGCAACTGGTTTACAGTATGCACGCGGTCGCTTTGGGCGGCGAAATCTCTCAAAATCTCGTCTTTGCGTGCAAGTTTTTCCTCTTTGGTGAGATTTTCCTTCTCCAGTTCGGCCATCTGCAATCCCACATCGGGCAGCTGGTAGAATTTGGGGTCTTCGCCCATCGAGGCTAGGAAGGCCATACCTTTCTCGGTGATATCGTTGGTATGCTGTTTTTCGTCGATAACGAAATAAAGCTCGTCGTCGATGATGTGCATGTTTTTGTTCTGCTCCTGCATATAGAAATTCTCGGTCTTGAGCAGGATGGCTTTCATGCCCTGTTCGCTGAGGAATTTGATAAGGGCTTTATTCTTGGGCAGACCGCGGTGTGCGCGCAGCAGCTGTTCGCCGCCAAGTTTCTCGTCCTCGGGTTTGCCCGATGTAAGCAGGCGTTTGGCCTCGGCCAGATACTGTGTGACGAGGGTGCGCTGGGCGTTGTACAGTTTTTCGATGATGGGTTTGTAGCGGTCGAACTCCTGATCGTCGCCTTTGGGCGTGGGGCCGCTGATGATGAGAGGCGTACGGGCGTCGTCGATAAGCACCGAGTCCACCTCGTCGACGATGGCGTAGTTGTGCGAGCGTTGCACCAGCTCCTCGGGGTTGCGGCTCATATTGTCGCGCAGGTAGTCGAAACCGAATTCGTTGTTGGTGCCGTAAGTGATGTCGGCCAGATAGGCGTTCTTACGCTCTTCGGAATGCGGCTCATATTTGTCGATGCAGTCCACTTTCAGTCCGTGAAACTCGAAGAGCATGCCCATCCATTCGGAGTCACGTTTTGCCAGATAGTCGTTCACGGTAACCACGTGCACACCTTTGCCGGGCAGGGCGTTGAGGTAAACTGGCAGTGTAGCCACAAGGGTTTTACCTTCACCGGTGGCCATCTCGGCTATCTTGCCGTTGTGCAGCACAATACCACCTATCAGCTGCACGTCGTAGTGCACCATGTCCCAAGTAATCATATTGCCGCCTGCTGACCATGTGTTTTTGTAGTAAGCCTTGTCGCCGCGTATGTTCACGCTGTCGCGGTAGGCCGATATGTCGCGGTCGCGGTCGGTGGCGGTAACCTCCACCTCTTCGTTTTCGGCAAAACGGCGGGCGGTGTCTTTCACCACTGCGAAAGCCTCGGGGAGTATCTGCAGGAGTATCTCCTGTGTTTTGTCGTACGACTGTTTTTCAAGTTCTTCGATACGTTTGTAGAGTTCCTGCTTTTCATCGACAGGCATGTCGTATTCTTCGTCGATACGGGCGCGAAGCTGTGCCAATTCTGTTTCTTCGGCCTCTATTGCCGCCTGTATTTTGGCACGGAATTCGATAGTTTTGGCGCGAAGTTCGTCGTTACTCAGGAGTTTTATTTTCTCGTATGCCTCTTTTGCTTTGTTCACCAAAGGCATTACTTCTTTAAGGTCGCGTTGCGACTTATTTCCAAAAAGTTTTGCTAAAAAGTTTGCCATTAAATATATCTAAATTTCTATTTTTTAATAAGTTACACAATAATACCATTGCTTTTTCCGCAGAAAAAACAAACTACAAATATACGATTTTTTTTTGAAAGTTGAAAATAGAAAGTTGATAGTTGAAATAAATGTGAATACAAGAAATATGGGAAGGCGTTAAGGTGTGAAGATGTAAAGATGTTTGACTGCTATCATTGAAGGTTTTAAGATTGACAGATTTTCCGAATATCCGAATGTCCGAACATCCGAACATCAGAAATACCAACTTTTTTTCGTATATTTGCACCATAACTGTCAAAGAAAAAGCCTTTGCAGTCGGCTACTAATCAAATTGTTACAACAAAATGTCGGAACTTACGGCACGGATACCGAACAACAACGTGGAGGAACGGAAATACATCATCTCCGTTCTGTTCAAGGATTTTCTGCACGCCGAGCCACCGCTGATAGAAGTGGCCGACACCGACTGCACCACACTTTTGTACGAAGATAAAAAAATCGTTTTTCGCGACCATTTCTGGAACGTCCACCCCGAGCCCCTCTCCTACCTCGACATCAGCAACCTGCCCAAACCCACCTATTTTAAATCGGAGAATTTCGGGATGAAAGACACTCCTATAATCTACGGCAACGGCGAGTTTGATGTTACCGAAAACGCAATCACCTGTGGCTTGGACATTTGGGCATCGGCATTTTTTATGCTAACACGCTGGGAGGAGTATGTAAACACCACCCGCGACGAGCATGGACGTTTCCCAGCAAGCGCAAGCACAGCACTGAAACACAACTTTTTACATCTTCCAGTCGTAAATCTCTACGCCGAACTATTGAACAAAATGTTGCGAAACATCGGTTATTACCCGGAAGACGACGAGAACTGCAACGATGGAAACGACATTCTTGAAAAAACGCTTATTCCCACCCACGACATCGACATTTTGCAAAGCAATCCCAAATGGAAGTCCATTGGCGGCGACATACTCAAACGCCACGACCCGAAAATGGCGCTACACCGTCTTTTCACCTCCCACGACCCGCTGGACTGTTTCGATTTTCTGATGGACAAATCGGAACAAGCCGACACCAAGTCCATTTTCTTTTTCATGGCCGCCGACCACCGCGAGGGGCACTCCGACAATTACCTGAACACCAAGAAGTTTTCCCAGACCATAGAAAAAATCAAAAAACGCGGACACATCATCGGGTTCCACGCCGGGCACGGCACCGCCGACAATCCTGAGCGATACGCCGAGGAGCTGCAACTGCTGTGGCAGCACACAGTACTGGACATCACCTTCTCGCGCCAGCATTTTCTGAAATTCGACATGCCACGCACATTCAACATATTGGAAACCAACGGCATAACCCACGACTTCAGTCTCGGCTACAGCGACAACGAAGGGTTCCGCTGCGGCACAGGCAACAGCTACAGGGTGTTCGATTTTCTTGCCCGCAAAACGCTGAACGTGCGCGAAGTGCCACTGATAATAATGGACAGCACACTGAAGCACACAAAAAATCTCACCACCGCCCAAGCCGAAAAAGTAATTTGGGATTTTATTCCCAACCACCATACATCAATCAGCCTGCTTTTCCACAACTCCAGTTTCGACAACTACACTTGGAAAGGATGGAAAAAACTCTATGACAATATCATAAATCATTCAATATACGATTAAACCATTCCACAAATGAAACACCTCCTGATGATATTGGACCATTTTCCGCCGGCCTTTGCGCCGCGCATGGGATATCTGTGCAAATATCTTAAGGAGATGGACTGGGATGCCGTGGCACTTTCCATCCCCCACCCCACCCGCAATACAGGTTTCGATTTTCTTGAAGGATTTGCCGAATCGCACCTAGTCGAAAACAGCCACAGCCGCCTCGCCAACCTGCTTTACGGCTTTGCCAAGCTGCGCCCCCTGTGGTCGAAAGCCGACGAACAGATGTACCGCATGGCCAAGCAGTTTACAACAGAACGCCATTTCGACGCAATACTCTGTTCCACAGCCAGTTTCTTCCCACTCTACAGTGCTTCGCGCATAGCCGCCGAAACTCACCTGCCCTTGCTTGCCGACCTGCGCGACATCTACGAACAGGACGACAACTTACAATCTACCAACAGATTATCGAAATTTTTGCACAAATTGCAGATTTCCAAACGCAACAAACTCCTTGCCCAAGCCAACGCCACAACCACCGTATCCACGTGGCACAAGGAGTTACTTTCGCAGTTCAACATCAATACCACACTCATTTTCAATGGTTTCGACAGCGATTTATTCACTTTCACACAGCCAGTAGAAACCGACAAATTCACCATCGCCTACACCGGTAGCATAAGGATAAACAAAAATCAGACGCAGAGTCCCGAACTGCTTTTCCAAGCCATTGCCGAACTTGTGGAAAAAGGCGTTATCGACAAAGACCAAATAGCCTTGCGTTTCTACTCCGACAAGCCATCGTTAGCATTCGTAAAACAGATGGTTAGCAAGTTCAACCTTGTTTCGGTGGCAGAATTGAACGACTGGACTTCCGCCGAGCAAATCCCCGGAATTCTGGCGCAAAGCAACGTTCTGCTACTGCTTTTGTCCGAAGAAAACACGCACGGCATTGTTACCACCAAACTTTTTGAGTACATGGCCTCAAACCGCGAGATTCTGTGCATCCCCAACAGCGGCGGCGAGGTGGAAAAAATAATAAATCAGGCCAACGCCGGATGCTGCATAAACTCCCTTCCGGAACTTTGCAACTACCTGAAATTCAAATACAACGAATGGCAGAAAAAGCACTTGGTGGAACCGCACACCGAACGCGACTTTGTGGAGAATTTCTCACGCGAGCGGCAGGCCATGCAGTTTGTGAACATCCTTAACAACATAATAAAAACCAACAACTTATGACACCCTTAGCCGAACAGCTACGTCCCACATCCCTCGACAACTACATCGGGCAGACTCACCTTGTGGGCAAAGGCGCCATACTGCGCAACGCCATCGAGTCGGGCAAAATACCGTCGATGATACTGTGGGGACCTCCGGGCATTGGCAAGACCACCCTTGCCAGCATCATCTCCAAAACGCTGAACCGCCCTTTCCACGTGCTAAGCGCCATCAGCTCCGGCGTTAAGGACGTGCGTGCTGTGATCGATGCCGCCGAGAACGAGGACAACGCCATACTTTTCATCGACGAGATACACCGTTTCAACAAAAGTCAGCAGGACTCGCTGCTCGGAGCCGTGGAGAAAGGCACAATAACGCTTATCGGCGCCACCACCGAAAACCCGTCGTTCGAGGTGATATCGGCCTTGCTTTCGCGTTGTCAGGTGTATATACTGAAAGAATTTGGTGTTGAGGAACTTACGCAGCTACTCAACACTGCCGTGGATTTCATAAAACAGTCGCAGAACCGCACCCTTGAGGTGAAAGAGACCGAAGCACTGTTCCGGCTTTCGGGAGGCGACGCCCGCAAACTGCTCAACGCCCTTGAACTGATAATAAACAGCACCGGCGAACCGACCATTGTTATCGACAACGCCCACGTTTTGAACGTGATACAGAAAAACCTCGCCATCTACGACAAAAAAGGCGAGATGCACTACGACATCATTTCGGCATTCATCAAATCGATGCGCGGCAGCGACCCCAATGCGGCCGTGTACTGGCTTGCGCGAATGATAGAGGGCGGCGAGGACCCGCTGTTCATCGCTCGCAGGATGCTTATCTTCGCCTCCGAAGACATAGGCAACTCCAACCCCAACGCCCTGCTTTTGGCCAACGCCTGTTTCGACGCTGTGAACAAAATCGGTTATCCCGAATGCCGTATCATACTGTCGCAAACCGCTGTGTATCTGGCATCTTCGGTAAAAAGCAACAGCACCTACATGGCCATCGACAACGCCCTTGCCACCGTGAAACAAACCGGCGACCTTGCCGTGCCGCTGCACATACGCAACGCCCCCACCAAGCTGATGAAAGAACTCGGCTACCACAAGGGCTACAAATACGCCCACGACTACACCGGCAATTTCGTGGAGCAGGAGTTCCTTCCCGACCAGCTGCAAGGCACCCGTTTCTACGACCCCGGCGACAACCCGCGCGAACGCGAAACACGAAAACTGCTTGCCGAAAGATGGGGCAAAAAATACGGCTATTGAACAACAAAAATGTTAAAAAACACTTTTTTGCTTGCACTTTCAAAAATAACACCTATATTTGCAAAACAAACAAACAAAGTATCATCATTAAAACAATACAGTTATGAAACAGATTTTCAGTTTTTTAGGCATTGCCCTCGTGGCATCGTGCATGATCTTAGTATCGTGCGACAAAGAAGAAAATAACAACAACAACAGCCAAAACAATCAGCAGCAATATCCTGATTTCAACCTCGATGGGTTCAACCTCGCACACCAGTGGGATATTCATGTAGATGATTTCAATTGTCCTGATTTCAGTGCAACTGAAAAAGAAAAAATCCAGGCAGGTATTGATGCCGGCAATCTCGAAATATCATTCTACGGTGGCGACGAAGAAGATGAAACCAACAATTACAGTGGTTGGATATTGGATATCTTGGTTCCCAACGTACAAACAGGCAACGGCATGTTAGTTGTAGCCAGAATGGATATCAACTACTACAATCCCCAGACTCAAAGATTATATCTCGGAACAAACGAAGATAATTACGACAACAACGTCAGCTTAACCCAAGACAGTAAGAAAATCAAGTTTTACTGGGAAGCTGAAAGCGAACGCGGCGGTTCCGAACATAGTTGGATTGGCGGTTACATAAACAAAGCCGATGTAAGATTCTAAACAATCGCATATTTCACAAAAAAACGGGTGGACAGTACGTTCACCCGTTTTTTATTTGTCTAACACCAAATTCACAGTCCCAGCGTTTCCATGATGAGGTTCCACACATCGTTGTATTTGTTGATAGCGCAGCCCTCGCAGGTGTCGGTGGGCGAGTGGTAGCCGCCGTATGCACCGCCTTTTGTGAGGATGAAAATAGCGGGACAGCCTCTCTCCACAAAATAATAATGGTCGCTGTTGGCAGAATTTTTGCGCGGCTCTATGTCCTTCACATAGCCGTGTTTTTCGTTCACCTGTTTCATTTTTTCGAATAACGCCTTGGTGTCGTCGGCCTCGGCGTTGAACACGATGATTCCGTCGTCGCCGCCGCAGAAAAGGTCGATATTCACCATCATCTTAACGTTGTATAGGTCTATCAACGGGTGCTCGGAGAAATACTTGGATCCCATCAGTCCCGACTCCTCGCCGCTGAAAAAGAGGAACACCGTGGTGTATTTGGCCGGATGGTGTGCGAAATGTCGTGCCATGTCCATCACCGCCGCTGTGCCGCTGGCGTTGTCGTGGGCACCGGGGTACACCACCGAGCCCACCTGTCCCACATGGTCGTAGTGGGCCATAAACACTATCATGCTGTCGGGGCGCTCGGTGCCGGGCACGTAAGCCACCACGTTCTGGGTGCGGTGTATCACAAGTTTGCTGTCGTACTTTATCTCGGCTGTTTTCGGTTGTTTGGCCAACATTTCTGAACGCACGAAAAACACTGAATGGTCGAGCTGTTGTGCGTTGGCAGGAATCGACATGGCGGAGATTGCCTCCACGCCTATCAGATAGCCGGCCACACCGAAGATATTCTCGCGCTTTAGCTGGTTTATCGTCCTAAGGGCTTTCTTGCTAAGGTCTTTTTCGTCGCCTTTGTCGATACAGACAAAACTCTTTGGCATTTTTTTTCGGTTTTTGTCGCAGAACTGCTGCACAGCGTCGGGGTCGGTTATTTTCTCGGCATCGAAATAGAGTATGTCCACTTTTCCATGGAAATCCTTCGACATTGCGTGGACGCTGAAATCGACGCCTGGCTCGAGATTTTTGCCTGCAAGCGATATGGAGTAATCGCCTTCCATCTTGAAAGTCTTGAAACTATAACGCTGCAGGTAGTCGTCGGCCAAAGGCTTGGCTCCGAACAACGAGAGTTTCTCGGCAATGTAGCTTGCCGCAATACTGTCGCCGTTGAAAGCTCCTCCCCTGCCGTGGAACTCCTTGGAAGCGAGGTTTTTGATAAAAACACGGGCCAATGTGCTGTCCTGCGCACTGGCGGTGGCAAGAGCGATGCAGAGGCACGAAAACAGAATGATTCTTTTCATAATTACGACTGTTTTTCATTAGCATATAATTGCCACAAATTTATCACAAATTACTATTATTCAATAATTAATGGCCAATTATATGGAAATTTATGTTCACTAACTTTGAAAACGAAAAAAAAGGAGAAAGCCTGAACGAACTTTCTCCCTATGATTTCACATGATAAGCGTTTTACGCACCGATGAGGTTGTGGTAAGCGGCAGCGTCGAGCAGAGTGCCGGCTTCGGCAGCGTCGGTAACTTTGATTTTCACCAGCCAGCCTTCGCCGTAAGGATCGCTGTTGACGATAGCGGCGTCGCTTTCGAGAGCAGCGTTCACCTCAACTATCTCACCGCCAACGGGCAGCATGATGTCGGAAACGGTTTTCACAGCTTCGATGGAGCCGAAAACTTCGCCTTTTCCGAGGGTTTCACCTTCGGTGGTGATGTCAACAAATACGATGTCGCCCAGTTCGTGCTGTGCGTAATCGGTAATTCCTACATAAGCAAATTCGCCTTCTACACGCAACCATTCGTGGTCTTCGGTGTACTTCAAATTTTCGGGTACTTTCATTTTTTGAGTTTGTTTTTAATTATGTTTCGTTTACAATTATTTTTCTTTTATCGCTGTATTTCAACATTTTACACCAGCTTTTCAAAGCTTTTTGGACGTGTCAAATGTTTTTCAAAAATACATTTTTTCTTTCAATTTTCAAAATCCGCACAAAACTTTTACAACTTTTTTTCAACAAAACACGAAAAAGCGTTGCGCTTATCTTTTTTTTACCAGTCATAATCC
>JAFSOU010000023.1 GCA_017443265.1 Bacteroidales bacterium
CAATTTCCCTTCAATTCCGGGTTGGTAAATTCCGATTTCCCACCGAAATCGTATTTTCCCAACCCTAGGGCAAATGCCTAACAACAACCTTGTGAACTTTTACAGTTGATAAAATACTTGAAATGGGGATAGAACGCGAAACAGGAGTGGATAATGATATTTTTATTTTACAAGATGGAGATACAACAATCATTATTGACTATGGAATGTGCAGCAGATATCCAATTGAATACAAATGGATGATTCCTATAGCTGAAAATACAGAAGAAAAAAAATATATAAAAGAACTTGAAAAAAAATATGGGGTGGTGTTAATTAATGCAACAAGCAAAATCATAAAAAATCCTCAGAATGGATTGTTTTTCAGATACTATGTCGGACCGATTTCTTCAACGGATCATTATTACCCATTAAAATCTACTCACTATTGCATAATATGGTATTATACAGACAAAAAATTGAAAGATTCGTAAAAATAGGTTGTTATATTGGGGTAGAGAGCCTGCAGCGCAGGGAGACAACTATACCCAACCCTACCCCCAGCGAGGAACCCTACCGCTTTGGCGCGGACGGCAATATGCGATTGTGCATATCCACCCACTGGCTCCCGCCCCAACCAAACGATTTTTGCAAAAAATCGACGCGCGTTGGGCTGAACGCTCACCCGGGAAGCGGGGGCTTGTGGGCTGGATAGGTGATGAAGAAACATCCAGTGGATGTTTAGATAGCGAAGCGGAGAACACTCATACAACCCAAAAACTTTGGAGCTTTCGATAGCCCGAAGGGCAAAGAACACCCAGACAACTAAAAAACATGGCTGTTTTGATAGCGAAGCGGAGAATTAAGTGGAATAAAGAAAAAAATCGTAACTTTGCAGTGTCGTTTTGTTCGTTATTTGTTTAACAGACTTCGCAAAAAATCGGATAAAATGACTATGAAATCAAAAATAATGTAAAATTAGAAGTCCCCAGTAATAAATATATGAAAAAAGTATTGCTTATTTTGTTTTTTGCGTCACTACTTGGAGCTTGTGCTTTTTCGACAAAAACTGCAAAGGAATATGATATAGAATGTTTTGATTCGGGCATTGTCGAAGAGAACGGCTTTTATGTAAAACGCATTATATTGGGGAACCGTTTTTTTTCAATCCATATAGAAGAATTGACAAAAAAAGATGATAGTATTCGGTTTAAAGGTGTACTAATAGATAATAAAACCACTGACACTATCTCCTTAGTTCCAACTGTGTGTTTGATATCGGGAGAATGCCCAAAATACAAAATAGAGAAAGAATTTTATGTGGGTAATTATCCCGGAAAATTTGATTTTGCTTTTCAATGGGACTTCCGAAAAGGGCATCCTAAAATAGTTATAGACGCATTGACATATCATGGTGGTGTATATATTATTAAGCCCAAAATAAATATAGAGGAACAAAAGAATGATAAAAAAACGACGAATTCATCACCTATGCAATAATAATAGTCAGCAAATCAAAACGACGAATTCTTAAATTGCCGTTATTCTATTAATGTTGAGAAAGTTAGAACTTAAAATAGATTTTGAAGACAACCACGCCGTGCGGCTGTACAGCTACGACAGGCGTTTAAATACTTGACCAACGGATAGCCTCACAATGATATTTTGTACCCTCTTTCAATATTTGTTCTGTGGCACAGAACAAATATTTTAATTTTTATTCTGCTATATTGAATACTTTTTGTATATTTGCATTTTGAAAACACACAACAAATGATAGACAAAGAACTAATAAAAAGCATAATATCAGAGGGATATGAATATATACCACAGGTTGAGATTGTGCCGAGAAATGTAACAATTGAGCCAGCCGGCAATTATGTATTCGTGGGGGTGAGACAGGCGGGCAAGTCCTATACATTGTACCAGCAGATGCAACAGAAACTGGACGAGGGTGTTCCTGTTGAAAATTTGGTGTATATCAACTTCGACGATGAACGCTTGCATGGTATGTCGGCAGACCAACTTGACTTGATATTGCAGGCCAATTACAGTGTCCGCGAATCAAAGCCAACATTCTTCTTTGATGAGATACAGAATGTGGTCGGATGGGAGAACTTTGCACGCAGGCTTGCCAACCATAAGTATCAGGTATATATAACCGGCAGCAATGCCAAAATGTTGAGCCGGGATATTCAGACAGTGCTTGGCGGACGATACATAGACGTGTCGGTTTACCCGTACAGCTTTGCCGAATTCCTTTCGGCCAACGGCGTAGAGCTTGGTTCTCGCTGGATGTACGGGCAGAAACGCGGCGAGGTGGAACGTGCTTTCAACGACTATTTCCGATGGGGCGGTTTCCCCGAGCTGACAAGGTTCAAAGAAAAAAGAGTTTGGTTGAATGGTTTGTACAACCGCATTTTCTTCAATGACCTGATTGTGAGAAACAAAGTGAAGAATGAAGAGGCGTTGAGACTTGCATTGAGAAAGTTGGCGGAAAGTGTGCGACAGCCGGTATCGTACACACGGCTTTGCAATATGATTAAAGCGCTTGGAGTATCGTGCGGAACAGCTACTGTTATAGAATATATCAACCATTTTATGGATGCCTGTCTCATATTCCCGTTGCAGAATTTCGCCTCACGTTTTGTGGAACGAGAAACAACAAAGAAATTCTACTTCATCGACAATGGACTGCTCAACCTGTTCCTGCTCGAAAACCAGTCCGCATTGCTCGAAAACCTTTGTGCCATTGAAATGCGGAAACGATACGGCGACAAGCTGTACTATTATCGGCACAACATAGAAGTCGATTTCTATGTGCCGGAAGAGGATCTGGCAGTCCAGGCCTCCTACCGTCTTTCTGACGAATCCACAATAAAGCGGGAAGTAGATGCTTTGGTCAAGCTCCACAAGGCCCATCCCCTTAAGAAAGCTGTCGTTGTAACAAGGGATGAGGAAACAACCATCAATGAAGGAGGATTGTCTATTGAGATAGTTCCTGTATGGAAATGGCTCTTGCTTCAATGATTGACTAAAACCAAAGACAATACCGATAAAGATCGCACCTGCCCAATGTATGTGCGATTTTTATATATTTTTTTTTGTAAAGTGATTTTTTTTGCCTAAATTTGCATCGTGAATTTTTAGTTATAAACTTTAAAAGGAAAGCAATATGAAAAAGTCAATTTTTAAAACAGTATTGCCGCTGTTGGCGGTGGCTTTGGTGGGAGTGGTTTTCGCCACTTCGTGCAAGAAAGACAAAAACGAGAACAACGCCAATGAACTGACGGTGTCGGACATCTCCTTCACACCTTGCCATGGCAGTGACGAAAAAGGCTTTGAGAACCCCGACTCGGTTGCGGTGAGCTATAGCAACGGCACTGTCTATGTTACCCACTACAACCTTGGTGTCAATTGCGGTTGGCAGGATATTGAAGTGCGTTGCCGCCAGTCGCACGACACTATTTTTGTGAAAGAAATAGAGGTCACTCCGGTTCAGGCCGATTGTATGTGTGAGACGGACAACTCATTCAGTATCAATAATGTGAAAGGACAGCGCACAATGGTATTCGAAAGCTGCCACCCTGTTATCTGCCAAACCTATAATTTTCAGTAAGTAAGATTGGTGGCTGAGTCTGTCAAAATGAAGAAACTGCCAGTGGTAGTTTCGATAGCGAAGCGGAGAATTCTGAAATCCTAATTCCGAAATCCGAACTCAATTATCCCACACAATCTCGCCGCCGTCCTGCCATTCTTCCTGAATTATTTCGGGGGCGTTTTCGGCAACGGTGGAGTCGATTTGCTGTTTCACCTGTTCGTAGGTAGTGGTGTCTTCATCGTTTTCGGTATTGTTGGAGTTTCCTCCGCAAGCGGCAAACATTGCTACAGTGGCAAGTGCTAATAATATTTTTTTCATTGTGATATGATGTTTTAAAAATTTAAACCTATTGTCATAAAAACGGACATATTCTCTTTTTCGTATATCGAGTTGTAAGAACTTATGCGGTAGGCGTATCCCACGCCCAAGGAAATAGTGCTGTAGGTAAGCAGGTCGTTGATAGCAACGCATGGCTCTAAGATGCCTTTTTCGGGTGCCACAATGGGCATATTGTCCGAAGTGATTTTCCGCGATGCGGTGCCTATAATTGAATTAACCTGCAACAATAGCTTTGGCTTGGAGTATTTCAGCTTCCACCAAGGCTGGGCAAACTGGAAACTGACGCAGAGGTTGGCGTAGCGGTCCGACACGAACTGGTGCGGATGCAGTGTCATAAAGCTGTTGCGGAAATAGTACCACATATTGCCTGTACCCACGGTGGCGAACAGTCGGCTGTAAGGCACATTGCCGTCCACATAGCCCAATTGCGAAAACAGACTCAAATATCCATAGTGCTGGCATTGGATATTTTGCAGGTATTCCACCAGTAGGCGGTTGTAGCTTTGCTTGGCGTCGAAAAGATTGATGCCGCGGGTGTAACGTATGTTGATGATGGGATACGAAGACGTTGTTCCGAGACTAAACTCGTATTTCGGCAGACGAATCTTGTCGATTTTTGCGTAGGTAAGGTTCAACCCGATATCCGCGAAATCGCTGTATGGCATTGGTTCGATGAGGTTGCGGGCATAGAAAATGCCGTTGGAGTCGTACATGGGTGTTTCACGCGAGTAGGTGAACGATGCTGCGCCATATACATGTCTCCACAGCGGCATGGACAGCCGCACTCCGGCCTGCTGCACCTTGGAGAAATGTTCCATGGCGTATTCGTAGTTGCCGTTGATGTCGAGCAAGGAATAGTTGTAGAACTTGGTGCTGGCGGCCATCTCAAGGTCGCGGCGGTAGAAGAAAGACAGGTTGTAGTTCTTGTAGCGGTCGAAAAAGAAATCCAGCGCACCGCCGTATTTCCATTCCTTGTCCTTAACGCCGTAGCCGAAATATCCGCTCGGACGCATCCATTTGGTAACGTTCCATTCGAGGCCCAAGCCCCAGCGCGAATGCTCGTAGCCGTTGTATTTGAAAATCTTGTTGATGTCGATGGCAAACTGCTTTATCTTAATTCTGCCCGTGGAAAGTTGCATAAGCCAGTCGATGAGGCCTGTCAGAGTGAAGGGGCTTTCCTCGCGTACAATTTCCTTGATGCTGTCGTAGAGGATAAAGGTGTTTTTCTCCTTTTCGGTGATGGCAGGACGGTAGCGGTTCCACACGGCGGTGTCGTTGGTTACGGCCTCCTCGTCGACGTTAAGGGTAACGTCGGAGAACTCGCGGCGTTTCAGCTTGGGATTGAAAGTGAAGTCGTTGATTTTGTTGGTGGTGGAGAACCGCACAAGTACGTCGTTCTTTTTCGACATACGTATTCCCAGCTCGAAATGCTGGAAATCGGGGTACCAGCGGCCTTGCGAGTCGCAGGCGTAGAGGTGTCGCACACGGAACACCAGCCCGTCGCTCTTTTCCGACATGCCTGTGCTCAACGTATTTACCGACACAGCCAACGCTGCGGAGTCGGTGTTTTGCATGGTAGTGTCCTTTTTGTCCGCAATGGCCGAAAAATCGAGGTCGTTGAAAGTGTTCAAAACCATAACAGGCTCGGCCACAATGCTTTGTATAGCATATCCGTTGGTGTTGATAAACACCTTGCCTTTCATAGCGTTGAACTCTTTGTTGGCCCTTGGGAAGAACAATATCCCGAAAACGGTGTCGTTGCCCTGATACGTAGTGTCCTGTAGTATAAAGTAATAGCGTCGGAAAGTGCCTTTACGGATGGGGTTGATGTAAGGCACGCCCAGAATGTTGAAATTGCTGGAGTAGAACGAGGTGGACTGCATCTGTGTGAGGATGATGGAGAAAATGGGGTTCTCGGTGCCTGCGGTGCGTGTGGCAATGACGTTTTCGCTCACGCGGTCGGGGCTTTTGTACTTGTATTCCGATACCGACTCGGTGAAAAACAGATAGGTGCTGTCGATAATCTCGTCGACGAAAATTTCGAAGGAATCGCGCACGGAGTCGCGCTTGGAGATGAGATTTTTTGCCGTCTGCCGCATGGAGGTCTCCTCGTCGTGGGCAAACTCAATCACACCGCGGTTGTACGAGGTGTAGGAGTAGGAGTTCTGTTTCTGGAAATCGTTTTTCTTTTTGTTGTCGATGGCCGCCTGTATGATGCGGTTGGCGGGGTTGATGCCGGGTTTCACCACCACGTCCTTCAGCTGGAACACCGTCTCTTTCAGTTTCACCACCATTGGACGACCGTTGGTCGGAATGTTGGCGTAGGTCTCGGTGTAGCCCATGCATTTGATATGCAGGCGTTTGCAGGTGTCGTCAACCTTGAGTGCGAAGTTGCCCGAAATATCGCTTATGGTGCCGATGGGGGTGTTGTCCACAAACACGTTGGCAAAAGCCACGGGGTCGCCTTTTTTGTCGAGCACAACGCCGCTGACCTCGCGCTGCTGGGCCATGCCGGAAACAAAAAAGGACAGTAGCAGGACAAAGAGAAACACTTTGTCGCACAAAACCGTCCTTGTTTTTGTCAAAAGCCTGACTATCATGTAATAAATTATTCTATCAATATAATACTTTCAACGTTTCTACATAATAATTACATTTGACCTCAAAATATTACAGCTGTTGAAAAATATTTTTGTTTTTGAGCCATCGGACAATCGCTGTGCAACCAATTCCGACTTCCGAAAACCTAAATCGGAGCTCCCAATTACAAGTTCAAAACTCCTACTTCCGAACTCCGAATTAATTTATCCGCACTGTATGAACGACTGCACCAGCTCGAGGGTTTTATCGTTGGCGGTGTTGGGGTCGGCGCTTATGTCGGCGCGCAGCGTGCGGTCGTCGAATTTGCGCAGGTCCGTCAAAATGCCGTCTATCAACCTTGGGTCGAACACACCTTTTTCCTCGTAAACTTTGCGGTCTTTTTCAAGGATGTCGGCGCTTGCGGCGCAGGAGTCGGGCAGCACTGCCAAACGTTTCAGCACATCCTCGTGTTCGAAGATGTTGACGCTAACGTAGCGGTCCTTGGCAAACTGCACGGCGTTTTCCATCTCGAAACCGTGACGTGCGGCCACTGCCATGCCTGCCAGCAGCAGATACACGTTGGCCGAGCCGTCGGGGGTGCGCAGCTCTATGGTTTGTTTGTACGAGAAATCTTTGGTGTTTTGTGGCTCCAGCGGGTTGCAGTCGTTGATAATGTTGCTGCAGCCTTTGTCCCATCCCAGCGGTACACGCACCATGGCGGAGCGGTTGCGGTCGCCCCAGCAGATGTTGGTGGGAGCTTCCTGATGCGGCACCAGGCGGAAATACGATGTGGGGTTGGTGTTGCCGAACGCGGTAAGCGACGCGGCGAGGTCGAGCATACCGGCTATGGTTTTGTGGGCTGTTTCGGTAAGTCCGTCGGGACCCACGTACATATTTTTGCCGTCCTTGCTCACACGTGTGTGTACGTGCATGCCGCTGCCGGCTTTGCCCACGGTGATTTTCGGTGCGAAGGTTACGGTGATGCCGTATTGGTAAGCCAAATTACGCATTATCCATTTGGCTATCACCAGCTGGTCGGCGGAGTCCTGTATGTTGGTGGGCAGGAACTCAATCTCGTTCTGCTCGTACATGGTGTCGCCCACGGTGAAGTTGCCCACTTCGCTGTGTCCGTATTTGATAAGTCCGCCACATTCGGCTATGAGTTTCATGGCCTCGGTGCGGTAGTTCTCGAATTTGCAGTAGGGGGCGGAGGTGTGGTAGCCTTTTTGGTCGGCGGCAAGGAAAATGTCTTCCTTGGGGGCTATCACATAGTATTCAAGCTCGCCCATGGTCTCGAATTCCATTCCGGTGGTTTCGGTGAAAGCTTTGGCGGCTTTGGCAAGGGTGTATTCTGGTGCCATGGCAAAGGGCTTGCCGTCGTAGGTGTAGTAGTTGCACAGTATGTCGAGTGTTGGTATCTCGGCAAAGGGGTCGATAAAAGCGGTGCGGAAACGCGGGATGACGTAGAGGTCGCTGCTGCCGGCTTCGAGGAAGGGGAACAGGCTGCTGCCGTCCACACGCTCGCCGGCGGTAAGCACGTCGTCGAGGTGCTCAAGGCTGTTGATGATGAAATTGAGGGTTTTCAGCTTGCCGTCGTTGGCCACGTAGCGGAATTTTATCATCTCAATCTCGAATTCCTTCACCACTTTGATGATGTCGTCCTTTGTGAACTCTTTCATGGGTTTGCCCAGAAAACGGACAATGGGGTTGGGGTTTAGTTGTATGTTATTGTCTGTCATAATTTTATTTAAATTTACGGGTTATATATAATGTTGTTTTTTCTCCTTCCGTTCGATTGGAAACGGAGTGCAAAGATACGATTTTTTTGTTGAAAAGAGCAAAAGATTTTCGGACATTAAGATATTCAGACAATCGGATGGTCGGAAAATCAGATTTTCGCATTAGTAGTTTAATTGTTGGGAATTGGTTTAATTCCAAGGTCGAAAGTCCAATGGCTGTGGTTAGAATCCCCATGGCCTTCTTTTAAGTGGGAACTTTTCAGGGAAGCCTAAACACGGTCCCTCTCATTGAGTGGGCAAGTGGGAGTCATGGCTTGTGCGTGGGCAGTTATTTCAATTTTCAACTAGAAAGATTACGAGTTATGAGTTAATTCCGCTGTTGCAGTGGGGGTTGGCTTTTTCTTCTGATTGATTTCCTGTGGTTTACAAATATGTAAATTTCCAGGGATTCCCCAAGTTCCATTAAGAAACGCAACTTTTTAGGACAAAAAAGAGCGCAGAAACACTTTATTTTCCAACAAAGGGAGTAGAATAATTCACTTTTTTGTGAATATTCCAAAAAAATATGTATATTTGCATTGTGAACCAATCAACGTAAAAATGGAGATACTCATTGAAAAAGAATACCTTAGACAGTTGTACGAGGATGGAAAAAGCAAAGATAAAAAGCATCGTTTCCAACCGCAAGTTGTCAAAAAATACACCAAAGTGGTAGATTTGATGATAGCGTCGCCAAATACATTTTCTCTTGCCAAGTACAACTCGCTGCGCTACGAAAAACTTGTAGGCGACAAAACCGGAATATCATCGGTAAGAGTAAACGACCAATACAGGATTGAGTTCATAGAGCAAGTGGAAGATGGCGAAACTTTTGCCACAATCTGCAATTTAATAGAACTAAGTAACCATTATCAATAAAAACAATGAAAAAATTAGAACCCTATATCCCCACTCATCCGGGCGAAGTAATAAAAGACGAGATAGAATATCGTGGCATCTCGCAACGGTCGTTGGCACAGAAGATAGGTGTGTCGTACACCCAGCTTAACGAAATTCTTAACGGCAAGCGCAATCTCAATACCGAAACGGCCATGCTTATAGCTGCCGCACTTAATATAGATGCCGAGCCGCTTTTGGATATGCAGACACGCTACAACATCATTTCCGCCCGTCGCAATAAAGCTTTTACAAAAAGATTGGCGGAAATAAGTCGCGTGGCCGCGGTGTTGTGATTTTTTCTCTCACTGCGTTTCGTCTGTAACTGCACTAAAACAACTTTTTCAAATCCCACGAAAGGAACTCTTCGGCACTGATGCCGCCATCGCCCACAATAAAGGTTTTTTTTGTGTAATTTTCTAATATTTAATACTTTACAAATGTATTTGCATTTTACGCAGTGCATTGCGTAAAAATACAATTATACTTTTTCCCAAAGCGACACAATCGGGTTTATTTCCCCTTCTTTTTGCCTGAAAACGACACGTTTTTGTCGCCCATCAGACATTTGAAAGTCAGTGTGTTGCCGGTTACCGCACCCGACAGTTGCCGTACTATGCGTTTTTCCTGCTTTTCGCCCTTGTATGTGGGGATGACGTTGTTGGCCGAAAGACGTTGGTTATCGTCCAAGGTTACAGGCCAAATGTCGAAATCCACTGTGAGTGGCATCCAGCGCGAGAATTTGGCGTTGTACATCGAGAGCACGGCCTGCCGCTCGTTTTTCGCTGCTATTCTTACGGTTACATCTTTGCGTTCGTAGCCGTTGGTGTTGAGGGTGCCGACAAAGGATTGGGCTGCTGCCGTTGCCGAAAGCAGCATTGCGCAAAGCGCCGACAGAAGTAATTGTTTCATCGGCTTACATCTTTTTGGTGTGTTGCACAAAAGTGTCGTAGTTCCACGGCTCTGCGGCGGTGTTGCATTTGGCTTTGTCGGCGTAGCCGAGGTCAAGCTCGTCCATAAATGTCTCCATATAGCCTTCGCCGAAAGTCGCGTTGTAGTGGCGTTTCATACGCAGGTAGGGCTCCAGTCGGCCGGGGTTGCCCTCGCAGTTGCTGTGGTATATTTTTTCACGTTTTTGGATAAGGTCGTGTGAGAGGTCGCAGAAGGGCTTGCACTGCGGGTACACTTCGTTTATCAGAAATTCGACAAGTTCCTGCGATTCGTCGATGAAGTTGGAGAGTACGTGGTGGCGGAAATCGGGGTTGTCCACAATGTCGGTGAACTTGAGTCCGAAGTATCTGTCGAGCAGTTTTTCGTATTCTTTAATGATGCCCGGATAGGTTTTCTGGATACGTTTCAAGTCCAAAAGGGCTTGCGGCAGGGGCATGGTGTTCCACGGCATCAGGTCGTACGGGGGGTACGAGCAGTAGGCCACGGCCCACTCGTTGAGTTTACCCAGTATGTTCATGAACATGTCGAAAATCCTGCTGCGACGCTCGCGCTCAGGCTGGTATTTGCGTTCTATGCCGTCGGAAATCAGCTCCCACTCGTGCATTTCTACAATGTTGAACTTGTTGAGAGCCGCCGTTTTGTTGTATTGTTCAAGTTTTTCTTCACACATGCGTATGTCTATGTCGGGACTCATCAGTGCCTTTTGTGTGGCTAAGGTTTTTTCGAGGAAATCGCGGGTTACCGTACCCTCAACGGCTTTGTCGAGGCCTTTTTCTATCTGTATCCGCAGAAAATTGGGGTAGGTCATTCCGGGCTGTTCGGCGAGGTTTATCAAATCTTCGATGGATTTGATGAACAGTTGCGGGTTGTTTTCCACCATCATCCTCATCCGCTGCGACGGGGTGGATTTCTCCATCAGCTGCTCAAAATTGTCGCGTATGGTTTTGATGCTGTTGCGCAGGGCATCGACGTTGGTTTTCATCAGGTAATTGTCGTCGTAGATGCTGCCTTCGTTGGAGTTGTATTTCTTGTTGCCTTCTTCGGTAAGAGCCTTGGTGTAGGCTTCCGACATTTTGACGGTGATGTTCTCGTTCTGCATTTTGGCGTACATCACGTTCATATCGGAGCATTCCTCGCCCAGTTGAAGTATGCGGTTGAAGAGCGCCTCCACGGTGTCGTAGTGTTCGCCGCTGATGCCGCGGTTTTTCAGGTCGTCGAGATAAAATTTGTAACCACCTGTTATCGAGTCTAATATCATTTTGTCTATAGCCATAATTCCTCCTCTGTTTAACGGTATGTGATATCTTTGAACTGTTGTAGGTGCTGTGCCACATCCTCGTCGGAGAAGGGTAGCAGACGGCGGTAGCGTGGTTGCAGCGCAGTCTCCGGTTTAATACGGAAGCCGTGCATCCATTCGCCTAGGGTCTGTTCGGAGCTCTGCACCGATTCGCAGATGCTGTGGCGCAGTTTGTCGGCGCGCTCGTGCATGTCGTTTTTGTATTCGTCGGGGACTTCGGCGTTTTCGAGCACGTTGATGGCGTCGAGCCTTTCCCAAGCATCCATCAGGGCTTTGCCGCAGGCCTCGTCGAGCGACAGCTCCACGCTGTTGCGGTTAGTGATGTCGTTGATGGCTGTGGACATATCGGTAATGTCGGTGTGGCGGGGCAGCTGGGCCAGAATTTCGTCGGCGCCTTTTTTGCGCACGGGCTCTTCGATGCTTTCGTAGAAACGGCTCTCCATCTCGTACTGGTCGCGCCACAGGGCGAAAGCGCAGTCGATGTTGAGCGTGCCGAAATGGTCGCGGATTTCTTCGAAGGTGTCGTATTGGAAAAACACATCCCTGAGCCGTTTCTCGGCCTCGTAGGAGTGTATGTGGTTCGGATTGTTGACGTACCGCTCGGCGCGGGCGTCGTAGTATTTGCGGTACTCCTCAAGTCGTTGGTCTGCCATATATTGCTGTTGTTTAATGTTTTATAAATAATTGTTTGGAAAAATGCTCTTTCCCGTTATTTTTGCAAAAATACGTTTTTTTGTCGAAAACAGAACAACTTTAACATTTTTCGAACAAAAATTTGTTATAATGAAAATAAAAGTGTAATTTTGCAGTTTCTACGTATAACTAAAAAACAAATATAATTATGTTAGACAAAAAAGTATCAAAACTGCTCAACGAGCAAATCAACAAAGAATTGTTTTCGGCTTATCTCTATCTTGATATGTCGAGTTATTTCGAGGCACGCGGCCTCAACGGTTTCGCCAACTGGTATATGATTCAGGCACAGGAAGAGCGCGACCACGCCATGCTTTTCTTCAAGTATCTGCACAACAACGGCGAAAAAGTAACCCTCGAAGCCATCGGCAAACCCGACAAAAAATTCAAAAAAGACATGGATGTGCTGAAAGCCGGCCTCGAACACGAGGAGTATGTTACATCGCTGATTAACAACATCTACGATGCAGCGTACAAAGTAAAGGACTTCCGCACTATGCAGTTCCTCGACTGGTTCATCAAAGAACAGGGCGAAGAAGAGACCAACGCCAACGACATGATAACCAAAATGGAACTCTTCGGCAGCGACCCCAAAGGTCTGTATATGCTCAACCAAGAGCTTGCCGGACGCACCTACAGCGCTCCCAGCTTGGTTTTAGACTAATTAATTATTAACCAAATATTTACAGCAATGAAAAAGTATGTTTGCACCGTATGCGGATACGTGTACGACGAAGCTGCCGGCGACCCCGATCACGGCATAGCCCCCGGAACTAAATGGGAAGACCTTCCCACCGATTTCGAATGCCCCCTGTGCGGCGTTGGCAAAGACGATTTTGAAGAAAAATAAACTATTGACTTACATTTAATTATAGGAGAATCATTATGAGTAAAAAATTTATCTGCCCCGTGTGCGGTTACGTATATGAAGGCGACGAGATGCCCGAAAAATGCCCCATCTGCGGAAAACAGATGCAGGAAGTAAAAGAAGACATCAAAACTTGGGCTGCTGAACACATTGTAGGCGTAGCCAAAGACGCCCCCGAGGACATCAAGGCCGACCTGCGCATGAACTTCGAAGGCGAATGCAAGGAAGTTGGCATGTATCTGGCCATGGCACGTGTGGCTCACCGCGAAGGCTATCCCGAGATAGGTCTCTACTGGGAGAAAGCCGCTTTCGAAGAAGCCGAACATGCCGCCAAATTTGCCGAACTTCTCGGCGAAGTGCTCACCGACAGCACCGCCAAGAACCTGAAAATGCGTGTTGACGCCGAATACGGTGCCACCGCCGGCAAAACCGACCTCGCCAAACGAGCCAAAGCCCTCAACCTCGACGCCATTCACGACACCGTGCACGAAATGGCCCGCGACGAAGCACGCCACGGCAAAGCTCTGGAAGGTCTGCTCAACCGTTATTTCAATAAATAACGATTGTTCAAAGCACAACAAAAAGGGCCGGACACAAGTCCGACCCTTTTTTGTTATGGCAATATCAAATCACTTTATAATTGTTTTTCCACAGCAATATATTTTGACAGCGGCGGCAGTATGTAAAAATTAACAACTTTTTATGCTGAAAACCAGGCGTTTGTGCAAATGTAGCAATGTAAATATATAAAAAACGTGATTTTGTCAAAAAAAAAACGTAACTTTGCAATTGATTTTTTTGAGTTAATTAACTGGAATACCCATAGATGTTTTGTGGATTCCTCGGATTAAAATTATGAAATATGGCTTCAACAAATTGCAAAAACTGCGGAAGTGAGATGCAACCAACCGATTTGGTATGCCCACAATGCGGAACCCCCAGAGAAGAAAATACTAACCAAACAGCATCGCCTGCTGCACCGATGATGAGCAACCCTGTGGATTTTCTCAGACAGCTTACCACACAGTTTGAGGGCATAATGCAGGAAAAAGCCCAAACCGAAGAAAACCTTTCAAAATTGCAGGAACAGCAAAGGAACCTGTCCGCGACAATAGAAAAACTCACCGCAGAACAGGACGAAAAAGAGGAAACCATAAAACGGTTCACAGCCGAATTTGAAGGTCTGCTGCAGAAAAGAACCGAAACCGAGGAACTGCTCCCCAAAATGGAGGAACAGCAAAGGGAACTTACTGCAGACATCGAGAACCTGACCTCTGAAAAAAGCCGTTGCGAGGAAACAATACAAGGCCTGAACGACGAAATAACCTCTTTCTCGCAAAAAAAAGCCGAATTCGAAGAACTGCTTCCCAAACTCGAGGAACAGCAAAACACCCTCAACGCCAGCATCCAAACCCTCACCGCCGAGCAAAACACCCGCACCGAAAACCTCGAAACCCTGCAAGCTCAATACGCCGAGGTGGAACAGAAAAAAAATGAGGCCGAGAAAATTGCCGAAACCATTGCCCAGCTACAAGAACAGGAACAACAGATAACCAATCGGATACAATCGCTCAGCGGCGAACAAAACTCGTTGGAGGAAACTATGGGCAACCTGAAAAACCAGATTGACGACCTGCAGCAGCAAAAAAACAGACTCGACGAGGCAACCGCCAACATTCACCAGATGCTCGAACAGGAGCAACAACTGACATCGTCAATACAAAACCTTACTCTCCAGCAAACCGAAAACCAAGAATCCCTGAACAGAGTAAAAGATGAATTGTCAGCAGTTTCGCAACAAAAGGCCGAAATACAAAAAGCCATAGATGATTTTCAGGAACAAATACAGAAGAAAGAACAACTCACAGCCGAAATAGAGACCCTGACAACAGAGCAGGCAAACCGTGAACAGAAAGTGCAAAACCTCAACACAGAGATAAACAACCTTCTTTCGAAAAAAGAAACTGCCGAATCGATGGATCCTAAACTGAAAAAACTCAAAGAATATGAGAAAAAGTTGATGGAACACATCAAAGAACTGAACGGAAAACAAAACACTTGCGAAAAAAACATCAAAAAACTGAACTCCGAAAAAGAATATCTCCAAAATCAGATAAAACTGCTCCAAAATCAGATAAACCAAAACAGCCAGAAACACGTGCACAGCAAGAAGATGCCTTTCGTTGTGAAACTTCTGATTGTGATTTTGGTCATACTGATAGTGGCATCCGTTGTAGCTCTGACATTTATGTTCCTGAATCCGAGCGTATAACAGTTGTATATTCGAACCACAAATTTTTGATTGATAGTTAAGGATTGGTAATCAGAGCATTGCCAATCCTTTTTACTGATAAACGAACAAACTAATATATTTCCCTTACACCAAAATAAAACAAACATTTTGTCGTTATATCAAAACATCATAAAATATCAAGGCCTTATGAAAAAATACATCTTTTTGGCTGCACTGCTTGTAGGCACAGCAGCAATGTCAAACGCACAGAATACCATAAACAGCAAACCCAAGCTGAAAGAAGTAACTGTTTACTACCAAGGTGCCGAGCTAACCCACACAGCCACCGCCACCCTTGCCAAAGGCGAGAACGAAGTGGTGATTACCGGCCTCAGCCGCTCGATTATGCAAAGCAGCCTCAAAGTGGAAGCATCGGGCGGAGCAGTAATATCCTCTTCCGAACTCTCCACCGACTACCTCACCGACGTAAAATCGAGCGCTCGCATAAAACAGCTGCAGGACTCCATCAAGCTGTATAACAAAAAGTTGAAAGAGACACAGAACGACATCAATCTGAACAAAGACATGCTTGCGGTGCTCGAAAAAGGCGTCAACCACAATGTTTCGGGCGGCAAGGACGCCGGCAACACCGAAAAAGTGAACCAAAACCTCGAATATTACAAAACCAAGTCGAAAGAGCTGAACAACAACATAATGGCCCTCACCGACAAGCAGGACGAGATTAACAAAACCCTGTCGCGGATGAAAAGTCAGCTGCAGCAGGAGAGCAACGCCAAAGGCCCTGAAACCACACAACTCAAGCTGGCCGTCTCCGCACCGATGGCGGGCAGCATAACCTTCACCATACGCTACTACACCACCCAGGCCGGCTGGGCTCCCCATCACGACGTGCTGGTTACCGCCGAGGACAAGCCCATAACCATCACCACCAAGGCACAAGTGCGTCAGTACACCGGACTGGATTGGGACAACGTGAAGATAAGCCTCAGCACCGGAACTCCCAGCACCAGCTACTCCATACCCGAGATGGACACTTGGTTCCTGCGCGAGATAAAACCCGTTACCGTTGGCGGCACCAAATACCGCAACGGTTACATAGGCGCAGCATCAGGTCGACGCATAGCTTCCAAGGACTTGGAACGTATGCCTGCAAGAGTTCAGGAAGATGCCTATATGGCTGAAATGGAGGAAGAAGATGCCGAGCCTATGCCCGTGGTTCAGATGCTGTTCTACGTGAACGGCATGGAGGTTGACGAAAGCACTTTGGCACAAATATCGCAATCCGACATTAAAACCCGCGAGATGCTGTCGGCAGAGCAGACCATGGACCGCTTCGGACGTCCTACACAGCAGGGCGCCATAGTAGTAACCACAAAAAATATGGAGGACTACGTATCCTCGTCGGAAGACATGCTCAACCGCACCTTCGACATCGACCTGCGCTACTCCATCCCCGGCAACGGCAAAAGCCAGAACATCACCATTATGAAAAACGACATTCAGGCCAACTACAAGTATTTCTGTGTGCCTAAACTCGACACCAAAGTTTATCTTGTGGCGGAAACCAATCAGGACATTGTCAAGCTCAACCTGCTCAGCGGCAATGCCAATGTGTCGTTCGGCGGCTCCTTTGTAGGAACGACCTATATAAACGTCAACGCCGACACCAAGAAACTGTCCTTCACCCTCGGCGAGGATAAAGGCATAGTGGCACAACGCAAGAAAGTGAAAGACTTCAGCAGCAAAAAGACTCTCGGCAGCGACATAAAAGTGCTCTCCACCTACGAAATCACCATCAAGAACAACAAAAACAAGAAGATTGCCATCACCGTCAAGGACCAGTACCCGATATCCACCAACAAAAAAATCGACGTGGAGCTGCTCGAAGAAACTACCAAAGCCACAACATCGTCGGAAAACACCGGCATAATGACTTGGGACTACGAACTTGGCGCAGGCCAATCGCAGAAAATAACACTCAGCTACAGTGTTAAATACCCCAAGGATATGAACTTGAAATTAGATTGATTTTGCAACAAAACGGTTTCTGGCACAACAAAACATAATTCACGACGTTATAATTTTCTTGTGCAAAACCGAGACATTACGATATGCCGAACAAAATAACGCAGATACTGAAAGCCACAGGCAACACTCTTGCCCGCATCCCCCGCTTTTTTGCGAAATGCGTGAGGTATATCCGCAACCACACATGGTCGGAGATTAGGGAACGTTTGCGCGAACGTCGCCAGCACCTGAAAACCGAGATGCGCCGCAAACACCGGTTTGTGGTGATGGACTCGGAGACTTTCCGCGAGAAATGGTCGTTCCAGCTTACCGGCATCAACCTTTTTGTTACCATCGGCGTTTCGGTGATAGTGCTTATAGTGCTCACCTCGCTGCTGATAGCCTTCACCTCGCTGCGCGAGTTCATTCCCGGATATATGCGTGGCGAAATTATGGAGCAGGCTTACGAAAACACCCGTAAGCTCGACTCGCTGGAACGGGTGCTCAACCAGCAGGAGATGCAGTTGAACAATATCAAGATGGTCATAGGCGGGGGACAACTGCCCACCGAGGACGACTACCGTCGCACCAACGACACCAACGCCAAGGTGAAACCCGGCGAATACACCCACTCCGAAGCCGACTCCATTCTCCGCGAGGAGGTGGAAAGCGCCGACCAATACCAAGTGAAACCCTCCAAGATAAACAAATTGGCCAACAAGCCTAGTCAGGAGGCTGGTGCCGTAGCGGCAACACGAATAGAGCCGCTCTCGGGCAACACCCCTGCCATACTGCCTTTCTTCACCCCGATGAACGGAAAAGTGGGCCGTACTTTCAACAAAAAGGACAAGCATTTCGGCACCGATGTCTCGGGGCTTGAGAACAGCGTGGTGAAATCCATTTACAGCGGCACCGTGTTGCTGGCAAGTTTCACCCCCGACAACGGCTATGTGGTTGTTATTCAGCATCCGAGCAATTACATTTCGGTTTATAAGCACTGTGGCTCGTTGCTGAAACGCGCCGGCGACGCCGTGCGCGCCGGCGAGCCTGTGGCATTCTTGGGCGACAGTGGCACCAAAAACAGCGAACCACATCTGCATTTCGAATTGTGGTTCAATGGAAAACCCATCAATCCAGAGAGTTATGTCAATTTCTAATACCGCCAACGAACTTCCCATCAAACGAATAGCCATAGTAGGCTCCACCGGATCCATAGGCCGACAGGCTCTCAATGTGATACGCCGCCACCCCGACCACTACTCCGTGGAGGTGCTTACTGCCAACACCAACGCCGAGCTGCTTATCCAGCAGGCCGTTGAGTTCCAGCCCAACACCGTTGTCATAGCCGACGAAAGCAAGTACACACAGGTGCAGGAAGCCCTCGCCCCGCACGACATCAAGGTGTTTTCAGGCGAAGAGTCGCTGATTTCCGTTATGGAGATGGGCACCATCGACACCGTGCTCACCGCCGTGGTGGGCTTTGCCGGACTAAAACCCACCCTGCGCGCCATCGAATATGGCAAAACCATCGCCCTTGCCAACAAAGAGACGATGGTGGTGGCAGGCGAAATAGTTACCCGTTCGGCGATGCAGAAAAACGTGGCCATACTGCCCGTGGATTCGGAACATTCGGCCATTTTCCAGTCGATAGTAGGGGAGTGGCACAACCCAATAGAAAAGATACTGCTCACCGCTTCGGGAGGCCCGTTCTTCGGCAAGGACCGCAATTATCTGAAAACCGTCACCATTGCCGACGCCCTGCACCACCCAAACTGGAGCATGGGCAAAAAAATCACCGTCGATTCCGCCACACTGATGAACAAAGGCCTTGAAGTAATCGAGGCCAAATGGCTGTTCGACGTAAGGCCCGAACAGATTGAAGTCGTGGTGCACCCGCAGTCGGTGGTGCACTCCATGGTGCAGTTTGCCGACGGCTCCATCAAAGCCCAGCTCGGACTGCCCAATATGGAGCTGCCCATACAATACGCACTTTCTTTCCCCAAGCGCGAGGCCGACAACGCACGCCGCCTCAGCTTCGCCGACTATCCCATACTAACCTTCGCCAAACCCGACACCGACACCTTCACCTGCCTTGCCTTGGCCTACAAAGCCATGGAAAAAGGCGGCAACATGCCCTGCATAATGAACGCCGCCAACGAGGTGGCCGTTGACGCTTTCCTGAAAGAAAAGATAGCTTTCCTCGACATCCCCGACACCATTGCCACGATGATGGAAAAGAGCCGTTTTGTGGCAAAACCCTCGCTCGACGACCTGCTGCAAACCGACACCGAAACACGACAACTAACCATTGATTATCTAAACAATAAATAATGATTATTAAATACTCTACTCAAAATGTGTCGGAGACACATAATCTCAATAACCCCACCCAAGGAACGCGGTGTGGGGTGAAGACAAACTCCCTGAAAACCAGCGTATCGGAGAGACGAAATCTTTACTTAGATAATATATTAAAGTGAAAACAATAAATAATAAAGCAATATACTGTATATGAAATTATTAGCACTGCTTCTCAGTCTCTCGTTCCTCGTAATAACCCACGAGTTCGGACACTACTGTTTTGCACGACTGTTCAAATGCCGCGTGCGCCGTTTCTACATGTTCTTCAACTGGAAATTCTCCATACTCAAGGCCAAGCGTTTCGACGGCAAATGGCATTTCCTTTGGTTCAACGCTACCACTCCCAAGGAATGGGAGGAGAAAGAACCCGACAACACCCTGTGGGGCATCGGCTGGATACCGCTGGGCGGATACTGCGACATAGCAGGCATGATAGACGAAACCAAATCGGCCGAAGATATGGAAAGCGAGCCGCAACCTTGGGAATACCGCTCCAAAAAAGCTTGGCAACGTCTGTGCATTATCTCGGGCGGCGTGCTGGTAAATTTCATCTCCGCTTTGGTAATCTACGCCGCCGTGTTCGCTCACTGGGGACAGGACGAGCTGCCCATGCGCAACGCCACCCTTGGCTACGACTACCACCAGATACTTATCGACGAGGGATTCCAGAACGGAGACATGATTATCTGCATCGACAACGAGGAATTCACCGACACTGTCAGCATCGATGTAGTGATGAACAAACTGGCTCTGAGCAACCCAAAAGAGGTTACCGTGCAGCGCACGCTCCATCTTACCGACACCATTTTCGCAACCGACACCGCAACGGGAGTACATACCGCCTACGACATCACACGCCGCGACACCACACTGATTGTGGATATAAAAATGTCGGGCAAATTGCTTGAAAAAATCGGCAAAGAGAACCCAAAATACCTTATGCAGCTACGCAGTCCCTTTGTGGTGAAAGACTTTACTGGCGGCAGTGTGGCCGAAAAAGCCGGGATGCAGATAGGCGACAGCGTTATCAGTATAAACGGAGAGCCAACACCTTCATACACAGAAATTTCCGAAGCCTTGCAGGACAATGCCGAAAAGGAAATTACAGTAGGTTTCTACCGCCACGACACACTGATGCATCTGCCCATAACCCTCGGCAGCGATGCGAAACTGGGCGTGATGTTGAAATCGCCACTCGAGGTGTTCGAGGTCAAGCATATCGACTACAATGTTTTCCAAGCCATACCTGCCGGCATCAAATATGGCTGCCAGACGCTTGTTACCTATGTAAGTTCGCTCAAGATACTCTTCACCAAAGGCGGTGCGTCTAACCTCGGCGGTTTCGGCACCATTGCCAGCGTGTTCCCAAAAGAGTGGGATTGGTACCAGTTCTGGACAATGACAGCCTTCCTTGCCATCATACTCGCATTTATGAACATCATCCCAATCCCCGGTTTGGACGGCGGACACATAGTGTTCACCCTTTGGGAGATGATAACCCGCCGCAAGCCCAGCGAGAAATTCCTCGAACGTGCGCAGATGGTTGGCATGATACTGCTTTTCGCCCTGCTCATTTTCGCCAACGGCAATGACCTGTGGCGCTGGCTCAGAGGTAAATTCTAAGTTATGAAAAAGATAGACAAGCTCATAATAAAATCCTTTATAGGACCGCTGATGCTCACTTTCGCCCTTGCGGTGTTCGTGCTGCTGATGAATTTCCTTTGGAAATACGTGGACGACCTTGTGGGACGCGGTCTCGACATGTGGATTATCACCAAACTGCTTTTCTACGCCGCCATCACCTTTGTGCCGATGGCGCTGCCCATAGCGACATTATTTGCATCAATTATGACAATGGGCAATTTTGGCGAACGATACGAGCTTGTGGCCATGAAAGCCGGCGGTATTTCCGTTACACGTATCATGATGCCTTTGGTAATCATCGTGGTGTTACTTACCATTTTGGCTTTCGGGTTTGCTAATAACATAATGCCCTACGCCGTGCTACAGCAGAAACGCACACTATATTCCATCACCAACACCAAGCCGGCCATCAACATCAAGCCGAGCGAATACTACCAAGGCATCGAGGGTTATGTGATACGTATCGACGAAAAAGACAAACACGACGATAAAACCCTCTACGGCGTAACCATCTACGACCACACCGAGGGAATGGGCAACAACTGCGTTACCGTGGCCGAAAAAGGCGAGATGCTCACCACCCCCGACGGCCGGTATATGATTTTCAATATGTACAACGGTTATTCGTATCGCGAGGAGACGACGGGCGAAAACTGGGCCTCGCGGCCTATGACGCGTATCAAATTCGACCGTCAGCAGCTGAAATTCGATTTGTCGGGATTCGACCTCGCCTCCGTTGACGACGACTTTTTCAAAGGCAGTTATCAAATGATGAACATATTGCAGCTCGACGAGGCCATCGACACCCTTGAGGAAGAACTGGCCGAAAAAAGAAGAAGTTCCCTTGACATTATCAAATCGCGGATGAGCAGCTACCGACTCATTAACGAGAGAGACTCCTTGGCCAAGGCCAAAAACAAAAAATACAACTACAGGAAATACTACGACACTTTAAGTCAGACAATGCTTTCCTATATCAAAAATACCGCATTGCACAGTGCCCGTATGGCCACAGAGGATATAGGCCTGTACGACCAGATGCGGCTAGGCGACAGCGAATACATCAACAAACACTACATAGAGTGGCACCAGAAATTCACCCTCTCGTTTGCATGTTTTGTGCTGTTTCTTATCGGCGCACCTTTCGGCTCCATTATCCGCAAAGGAGGATTGGGCTGGCCGTTGGTGGCGTCGGTGGTGTTTTTCCTGCTATATTATGTTATTACCACCATCGCACGCAAAGCCATCATCGAGAGTGCACTGCCCACCACCGGTATGTGGATATCCACGGCGGTGCTGTTGCCGATAGGCATACTGCTGACTCTCAAAGCCACCACCGACTCGCCGTTGTTCGATGCCTCAAGCTGGCGCAAGTTCTTCGAAAAACACTGGCCTTTCGGTAAAAAAGACACACCAAAATAAAACATTGTTTTCCAGATAGATATGAAAATACTTCAGTTGTGCAGCAAACCCCCTTATCCACCCGTTGACGGTGGAACCCTCGCTATGAACAGCATAACGTCGGGGCTGCTGTGCGAAGGCCATTCGGTGAAAGTGCTATCGGTGGAGTCCGACAAACACAAGGTCAACCACCACCTTATAACCGACGAATACCTTGCCTCCACCAACTTCGAATCGGTGTATATCGACCTTAAAATACATTATTTCAGTGCTTTTGTGGCTTGGCTCACTGGCGAGTCGTACCACATTAAACGTTTCCAGTCGCCGAAATTCGCCGAAAAACTTGCCGATATTCTGAAAAACAGCACCTTCGACGTGGTGCATGTGGAAAGCATTTTTCTTACCCCTTACCTTCCGGTGATTCGTCAGCACTCCGACGCCAAAGTGATACTCCGTGCCCACAACGTGGAACACCTGATATGGCAGAGGCTGGCAGGATGCACCAACAATGCATTGAAACGTAGCTATCTGAAAAGCCTTTCGCTTGCGCTGAAAAACTATGAGCTGAGTCATATCAACGACTACGACGGCATTGTGTGCATCACCGCCAAGGATATGGACTATTTCCGAGCCAACGGCTGCAAAAAACCTATGTCGGCCATACCTTTCGGCATCGATTATGTGGATGATATAGAATACGCACAGGAAGAGGAGAACAGCCTCTTCCACATCGGCTCGATGGATTGGCAACCCAACAAGGAGGGCGTACAATGGTTCCTCAACGACGTGTGGAAACTTGTAAACGCCGAACTGCCACAGGCGCGCCTTTATCTTGCCGGACGTAAGATGCCGGAAAAACTGCTCAAATCCAAATATCCCAACGTCTCCATATTGGGCGAGATACCCGATTCCATGTATTTTATCGCCTCGAAAAAGATAAATATAGTTCCTCTTCTTTCGGGCAGCGGCATAAGGGTTAAGATAATTGAGGCTATGTCGGCAGGCAAGGTGGTGATTTCCACATCGATAGGCGCCGAGGGCATAAACTGCACCGACGGCAGAGACATACTTATTGCCGACACCCCGCAAGACTTTGTAAACCAGATAAAACACTGCCTCGACGACCCCGACTTCTGCCGCACCATTGGCGACAACGCACGCAGTTTGATAAAAGAGGAGTACAGCACCGAAAAAACTACCGCCGAACTGCTCAATTTCTACTCAAGTTTGTAATGTGCTTTAGGGTTTATTGCTGATAATCAGCTGATTGTGTTTTTTGTTTGCTTTTGTTGAAGAAAAACCATATTTTTGCAAACTGGTTTTAATTTATTATACAGACGTTTTATGAAAGCTTTTTCAATCATTGCGGACATTGTTGTAACGGTCAGCCTGCTTATCACAATTGTGTTTATAGGCGAGGCAAGGACGGATTTATGGGAAGTTGGCCTCGTGTTTATCTTTCTTTTTTTGTTAGTTTTTGTCCTATTTTGCATTTTTGCAACTATTCACGCATTTAAAAGAAAAAAATAGCATTATGGAATATTATTACTTTTTGAACGGCACACAGTATGGCCCTATGCCCGTGGAGGCCATGGTTTCGAGAATTGACCGCAACACCCTTGTCTGGCGTCAGGGCATGGAAAATTGGCTGCCCGCAGGCTCTTTGCCCGAACTGGCTCCTTTTTTGGCACAACAGGTGCAGCCACCACAAATGAATAACGTTAAGTTGAGGGATTTTTCAAAAACAACCAAGGTGTTTTCCATTTTTGGGGTGATTTTTTCGTCCATTATGCTGCTTATCAGTATCGTTTTTATCTCTGAACCCGATAGGCGTTGGGATTATTATTTTGATTACTACTATTATGGGGTAGATGAAGGTTGGGGGGTGTTTTATTTCCTGCTGTCGGTTTTTTTGCTGGTTTTTTCTATAATAGCACTTGCAAAATCGAGTGGCGCGTTGCGCAAAAAACGTCAGCTGGGGTATAGATAAAGAAAAAGTCCGCACATGGCAATAAAAAAAGATGTGGCATGGTTGTGCCACATCTTTTTTTGTAGATAGTTGAGAAAGGGTTTATTTCTCCTCTTTCTCGTTCTTTTTCAGATTGCGGTATTCTTCGTTCAGTCCGTTGATTATCTCGTCGGTTATGTCCATCTCTTCGTCGCCGTATAGCACGGGGCTTGAGGATCCGCTCTTGGCCAGAATGAGGTTGAACTGCTGGTTGGCGGCGTTGTATTCGCGTATGAAGGCGTAAACGGCTTTCACCATCTTCTCTTGGTCGGCTGCCTGTTTCTGGGCTATCTGCATAGCCAGTTCCTGTTCAAGTCCACCCAGTTTTTCGGCGCGTTTTTTCAGTTCTGCTTCCTTGGCCTGCTGTTGTGTAAGTGTGAGCTGGTCGCCGGTTTTGAGGAAATTCTTGTAGTCGTTTTCAAAGCTTGCCATCTGCTGTTTGTAGCTGTTCTCCTTTGCAGCGGAGTATGCTTTAAGTTCTTTCTCCAAATCCAGTATATACTCGTATTTGGCGTTGAGGGTGTCGGTGTTGATGTAGGCCACTTTCAGCACTCCGTTTTCGGGTACCATAGCGGATTTGGCGTCGGGGTTGGCTCCGCTTTTGGTGCCTGTTCCGGTGAAATGCAGCACATAAAGCACTATCACGGCAAGTGCCAGTATAACGTTGAAGATGGTCTGGCATTTGCAGCCGCATTTTTTATTTTCTTTGTTTCCACAACTGTTGTTTGTCTGTTCGGGAAACTGTCCGTTGGTATTAAGATTTTCTTCCATTTTGGTATTATTGTTTGTGGTTTATTTTATATTTTAATTGTGTCTATGCCTCGTTGCATACGGGCAAGAGTCTCTTCCTTGCCGAGCATCGTTATCAGTTCGAACAGGTCGGGGCCTTTGGCAGCTCCCACCAGGGTGAGGCGGAAACTGTTCATTATCTGACCCATGTTCAGCTCGTTGGACTGTATGTATTCCATCACTGCGTCGTGCATCTGCTGTTTTTCGAAAGGTACGTTTTGCAGTATTTCCTTTATTTTGGCAAGATGTGCGGGGGTGTCTTCTTTCCAGCGTTTTTTGATAACGGCGGGGTCGTATTCCGTCGGGGCTTGGAAGAAATAGTGCGTCTGCTCCCACAGCTCGCTGACGAAACTAACACGTTCTTTCATCAGTGCCACCACCGACAGCACGTAGTCGTGCGAAGCGGTTACGCCGCGTTGCTGTAGGTCGTTTTCGAACAATGTGGCGATTTCTTCGTTAGGCTTGGCCTGTAAATATTTATGGTTAAACCACTTGGCTTTCTCCACATCGAATTTGGCGCCCGATTTGCTGATACGGTCGAGGGAGAAGATTGTCACCAGTTCGTCGATACTGAAAATTTCCTGTTCCACGCCGGGGTTCCAGCCGAGGAAAGCAAGTATGTTCACCACTGCTTCGGGGAAATAGCCTTTTTCGCGGTAGCCCGACGACACTTCACCCGATTTGGGGTCGTGCCATTCGAGGGGGAATACGGGGAATCCCAGGCGGTCGCCGTCGCGCTTGCTCAGTTTGCCGTTGCCGTCGGGCTTGAGCAGCAGCGGCAGGTGTGCGAACTGCGGCATGGTGTCCTCCCAGCCGAAGGCTTTGTAGAGCATCACGTGCAGCGGTGCCGAGGGCAGCCACTCCTCGCCGCGGATAACGTGCGACACCTCCATGGTGTGGTCGTCAACGATGTTGGCCAGATGGTAGGTGGGCATCCCGTCGGATTTGAACAGCACTTTGTCGTCCAGAAGGTTGGAGTTCATCTTCACCTCGCCGCGGATAAGGTCGTGTACATGTATTTCGGTGTCGGAGGGGAATTTGAAACGCACCACGTAGGGTTCGCCCGAATCGAGACGGCGTTTTACCTCGTCGGCAGACAGAGTAAGCGAGTTGCACATATCTTTGCGGGTGTTGCAGTCGTACTGGAAAGTCTTTTTCTGGGCTTCGTACTCCTTGCGTTTGGCGTCGAGTTCTTCGGGTTTGTCGAAAGCGTAGTATGCCCATCCGGTAGCTATAAGCTGGTCGGCATACTGTTTGTACATGGGTTTGCGTTCGCTCTGGCGGTAGGGACCGTAGTTGCCACCTATGCCAACGCCCTCGTCAAATTTTATCCCGAGCCACGTAAGAGCTTCGATGATATAGTCTTCGGCACCCGGCACAAAACGTGTCTGGTCGGTGTCCTCGATTCGCAGGATCATGTCTCCGCCGTTCTGTTTGGCGAAGAAGTAGTTGTAAAGGGCTGTCCTAACGCCGCCTATATGCAGCGGCCCTGTGGGACTTGGCGCAAAACGTACTCTGACTTTTCTATCCATTTTTTTTGCTATTAAAAAAATATATAACGAAAAAATTGTTGTTTTATTGCGTGTCGGCGTACTAAAAAAAATGTATTTGTTTTCGACAAAACCTATTATGCTTCAGTTTGTAGTAAAAAAAGCATATCTTTGCATTGATACTATTTTTTTTAAAATTGATTGTAATATGTTTAAAATCAGATTTGTAACTCTTGTATTAGGATTGTTCGCCCTAATCACTTTTTCGTCGTGTTGCAGCAAATCGGCTCCCGAAAGCGCACAGGCGATACACGAAAACGACAACAGCAATTTTGTGGTGATTACAGATGTGGTGCCCGACGCCATCCTGGAGATACGCTACTACAGCACCTACAATTTCGTTGGCACCCGCATCGACGGCTACCAAGCCCCCGTGGCTCTGCTCACCCGCCGGGCCGCCGACAGCCTGCGAGCCGTTAGCGACGAGCTCAAGGAGATGGGCTACCGGCTGAAAATCTACGACGCCTACCGTCCGCAGATGGGCGTTGACCATTTCCTGCGCTGGGGTGCCGACCTCAGCGACACGCTGATGAAACGCTATTTCTACCCCAATGTGGACAAAAGCCGTTTGTTCGAGCTAGAGTATATTGCCGAGAAAAGCGGCCACTCGCGCGGCTCCACGGTGGACCTCACCCTTTTCGACATGGCCACCGGCAAGGAACTCGACATGGGCGGCACTTTCGACTGGTTCGGTCGCGAGAGCCATCCCGACTGCGGCGGCAACCCCCAAACTATGGAGTACCGTGCCAACGACACCATCACCGCGCAGCAGTTTGCAAACCGTATGATTTTACGTAAAGCTATGCTGAACCACGGTTTCAAGCCTTACGAGTGCGAGTGGTGGCATTTCACCCTCAAAAACGAGCCTTACCCCGAATCTTATTTCAACTTTCCGGTGGAGATGCTGAAAAAAGAGGGGAGTAAGAATCGTATCAGTAATACTCCCTGATATACATATACGCCTTCTGGTACAACGCCTCCTCCTTGTGGAGTTTGTACTTCAGCAGGGTCTTGCGCAAAGCTTTCTGCACCTCGCGTTCGCCCGCATTGGTGGTTTGCCAGCCAGGGAAACGCACTACTTTCACGATGCTGTCGATGTCGGCGACGATGCGGCCTACTACGGCAGGCGTGTCTTCGGTGCGGAGTTCTAAAAACAGCTCGGTTAAGGCTTCCTTGCCAGTCTTGCGGACTTCCACTTCGGCTTCCTGCTTTTCGGCCTGCAAGGTTTCGCGGGCAATCTGGCAGAGTTCCTTGATGAATTCAATGCTCGAAATCAAGCCTTGTTCCGCTTTGTCGCGAAGGGCCTCCAAACGCTTGCTCAACTCGATGAACTTGGGCTTGTCGGCGTGCTTCTTGAAGCGCTTGATGAGTTCCCGCTCCATTTTCTTGGCGGCTTTCATATCCTTGTTACCCATCAACGCCGAAACCATAGTTTCATCCAAAATCACCTCTTCCATGTCGGTGTGAATGCCCGATACGTGAATGTTTTCGTACATGATTTTCTTGGTCTGGGCACCCAACGAGAGCCAAATCAGCTTGCCCAAGGCATCTGGACCGGAAGGCTTGACGGACTGATACACATTCGATAACCATTTGTAATCAGTTCGATAAGGCTCCAAAGCAGGGTCGGGGGAGAGTGATTCCCAGATATTGGACAGACGGCGGTAATCTGCGGCAAAAGCATCGCGTTTTTCGTTCGTGTTTATGGCATCTTGTGCGGCCTGCAAACCGTCGAAGCCGTCTACAGTGCGGTCAACGCCTTCGAAGTGTGACAGGGCGTCAGCCATGGCTTGCGGCAGCTCGCTAATCAGGTCGTTGAGGTTGGTGATGACTTTCTTCATCACTTCCTCGTCAAATTCCAATGATTTAGCGGCATCGTCGAACACACCGAAGTAATCCACTATGCGACCGAAGGTCTTGTTGGGGAACTTGCGGTTGGTGCGGCAGATGGCTTGCAGCAAGGTGTGGTCTTTCAGCGACTTGTCCAAATACATGGTCTGCAAGATGGGAGAATCAAATCCCGTGAGCAGTTTGGCGGTGACAATCAAGAACTTGAGCTCGGAATCGGGTTTGTTGAATTTCTCAATCACCTTCTCCTGCTCGTCTTTGGTGAGGCTGTAGAGCCGTTTCAGCTCGTCCTCGCCTTTGCCCGAGGTGGAGATGACCACCGCCGATGCGGAATCGGGGAAATAGTTGTTCAACTCCATCTTGTAGAGATGGCAGGCCTCGCGGTCGGGCGTGACAATCATGGCTTTGAAGCCTTGTGGCTCCACCTTGTCACGATAGTGCTCTGCGATGTCTTTGCACACTATCTGTATGCGTTCGGGCGATTTCAAAAACTCCAGCATCTTGGCGGCCTTGCTGCTGAGGGTGATTTTGGCATCCTCGTCCAGTTCGTTGGAGAGGCGTTCAAACTCCTCGTCCACGGCATCGCGGTCGATGTGTCCAACAGGCGCGGCTCGAAGTGCAAGGGCAGGATGGTGTTGTCGCGCAAGGCGTCTTCAAATGAGTAACGGCTCACGTAACCGCCTTGGTCCTCCAATGCACCGAAAGTCCAGAAGGTGTTGTGCTCCGATTTGTTGATGGGTGTTCCCGTGAGGCCGAAGAAGAAGGCGTTGGGCAAGGCCGCGCGCATCCGCTGTCCGAGGTCGCCTTCCTGCGTGCGGTGCGCTTCATCCACCATCACGATGATGTTGTCGCGGCGGTTGATGTTGGGCTTTGCGTCCTTGAACTTGAAGATGGTGGTGATGATGATATAGCGGGCGTCGTTCTCCAAGAACTTGTTCAGCGTGTCGATGTCCTCGGTGGGCATCACGTTGGGTGCCTCCTTGAAGACGTTCTGCGTCTGCGAGTCCAAGTCGATGCGATCGACCACAATCATTACCGTGGGGCTTTTCAGCTCGGGCATACGGCGCATCTTCTGTGCGGCAAAGAGCATCAGCAGCGACTTGCCGGAGCCTTGGAAGTGCCATATCAGGCCGCGTTTGATCTTGTTTTCCAGCACGCGCTCCACAATCTTGTTGGCGCCTTCGTACTGCTGGTAGCGGCACACCACCTTGATGCGCTGACGGCTTTTGTTGGTGGTGTAGGTGGTGAAGTTGTAGAGAATGTCGAGCAAGGTCTTGGGCGACAGCAGCTGCCGCATCTCAGTGGAGACGTTTCCCAAGCCGGGCATCTCCGAATCCTCGCTGCCTTCGTTGAGCCGCCAGGCCGACCAGAACTCCAAAGGCGTGCGCACGGCTCCGTAGAACAGTTCGCGTCCTTCGGTGGCGAAGCTGAACACATTGGGCACAAAAAGTTCGGGCACGCTGTTCTCGTAGCCGTCGTGGATGTCGGAGGCGGCATCGAGCCATGAAACTGATGGCCGCACGGGCGTTTTGGTCTCGCCCACCACCAAGGGGAAGCCGTTGACAAACAGCACGATGTCGGGGCGTTTGGTCTCGCGGTTGCGGATGCTGAACTGGTTGACCAGCTGGAACTTGTTGTTGGCGATATGCTCGAAGTCGATGAGGCGGACGGGCACATGGGCGTAGTTCTTGCCGAAGGGCATGGTCTTGTTGCCCTTGAGCCACTCGGCGAACTCCTCGTTGGCCCGCACGAGGCCGGTGCTGTGGACCGACAGCAGGATGGAACGCAGCTTGAAGATGACCTCGTCGGCGCGTTCGGGCTGGTCGGCAATCTCGGGGTTGAGGCGGACGAGGGCTTTTTTCACCTCCGTTTCCACCATCACCTCGGTAACCTCGCGCGGCAGCTCCGTGGCGGGCAGGTACTCCCACTGCGCCCCGTAAGGAGCAGGAGCCTCGTGTGCCATGCTGCTCTCGTTCAAGTTCACCCCCGTCATCGTCTTGATGACGAAGTTCTCCACTGCGTTTATTTCATTGAAGGACATATTATTACTTTTTTGTTACAGAACCATCATCATTGAATTTGTATTTTTTTAGTTCTTTATCAGTTAGAAGTTTATCAATATTTCCATCTAAAGAGCGAATCAACAAACATGGATTTCCGTTATTTTCTATAGTAAATTCTTCTGTATCTCTTGATATAGGTATCTTATAATCAATTTTTTCTAAAGCATACATTTTTCCATTTATTGGAATATACAAGTTTGGAGTTTCCCATGTTCCACTGATATGTGAATCATTTGATTTTAAATCCAGTTTTTTTGAAACTTCACAAGTTAGTTGTTGAAATGTAACAACAATATTATTGTTTATGTCATAAAAATTCTCAAATCGCATTGGAATAGGTTTGCCTAACAAATTATCATTTTGCAAATCATCATATCCTTGTTTTGTAAAAATAGTATTATAGGTACCTCTTTTAAAATCAGGAGCAACAATATTGATTTGAAAACAAATCTTCTTAATTCTTCCTTTTTCATCAAGTTCGGTAGATGGTCTTATATCGTATAAGTCTATAGGCTTTGCATTTGGCATTTGTGGTGTTGATTCTGCATATTGTTTTGCGGGTTTCGTGTAATCGGTTGCAGATACAAATACACCTTTAGAAATATTATCTAAATCTGATAGTGCCCCGGATAGTTTTTGTATATCATCTCTGCCCACTTTGTCATTTCTAATTGTGTAATCCTTTGCTTCAATCATTTCTTGTCCATCATCAGTCTCTGCCAAACCGTCTATCTGATATGTGCTATCACTATAAGTTCCCTTTAGTCTTTGGTCAACTGCGGACTTGTTTGCTTTCACTTCTGTGTATGCGATGGTTGCCAAACGTTCTAAAGCGGTACCAGCTTTAGTAGAATATTCTCCAAATAGTTTATAATATAATTCATCTACTGGTGAGTGTTTCATCTTCAAAATATTTTATTTGTTTATCTTTATATTTATATTGCTACTTCTTTTTTAGTTTTGGTGTATTTGAATCAGGTTTTTTATCTGGAGTATCTATTTTGATTGTTAAAGGCATAGGAAAATCTACGCCAACTAATAGTGCTTCGCCTTCACCAAGAATAGGCAGGAAAGACAAACTGCTTCTATTTGCTGCTGACGCTGCACTCTCTACAGCTTTTTTATCTTGCTCATTAATCAACCTGTGAACTATAAAGGTTCCCATTTGACTAAGTGTTCCTAATGGAATATCACGAGGCATTTGGGTGGCAATGCATAAAAATAAGCCATATTTCCTTGCCTCCTTTGATATTTGTTCAAAAGCATCAAGAGGTTTTGCTGAAAAATACTCATCTGCAATAGACTTATTTAAGAATTGATGGGCTTCATCTATAAATACAATCACGGCCTGATCTTTATATTTACCCATTCTTGCTTCCGTGAGTAGCATCTTCCCTATTGCATTTACAAGAATCTCTCTAACTTGATAGTCAAAACTTACTTTGGAAAAATCTAATCTTAAGTGTAAAAGTTCACAAGGTTGTTGTTAGGCATTTGCCC
>JAFSOU010000024.1 GCA_017443265.1 Bacteroidales bacterium
CCTATCGAAGCGTGTATCAGATGGTTAGAACTGCAACCCGAACTTTTTTACAGAAAAACTTTGATAATCGGAAAAAATGTTATACCTTTGCAGTGTGAAAATAGCCATTTTCAACAATAACGTTATGAACTATTACATATAGCAATGAAAAAAATACTGACAACGATATTTTCCCTTGTGGCGGCGGCAACGCTGTTTGCCCAAGTGCCACAGAGTTTCAGCTTTCAGGCCGTGATGCGCGACAACAACAACACTCTGATGACCAACCAGATTGTCTCTGCCAAGTTCACCATCACGCCAAACGACAACTCGGATGTGATAACCTACTGCGAGACACATACTTTGACCACCGACAGCAACGGCATTCTGCGTGCCGAGATTGGCAAAGGAACATCTTGCGGCGGTCGTTTCGACCAGATTCACTGGGAACGAGGAGAGTACCTGCTCAACTGCCGTTTCGCATTTTCGGCCGTTCCCGAAGATTTTATAACCACCTCCTCACAGCTGATAAGCGTGCCTTACGCTCTGGTTTCGGGCAGTGCCAAGACCTCCAGCGACTGGGAGCTGTTCTACATCATCTACAACCGCCGGCTCGACACCATCGACAGCCTGATGAACATGCTTGAGGCCGACATCCGCGCCACCGACAGCATGATACGAGTGATGCGCCTCAACGCATCGCCAATAGCGCCGTCGCCCGCCCAACCCGGCACTATTTCAGAGCCGAAAGCCGTGAAATCTGAAATGAAGAAAGAAAGAAACGCAACCCTAAAAAAAGATTGAGCCATGAAAAAAGCATTTTTACTCACAATAGCCCTTTGGGGAGCAATAGCCATGGCACAACTGCCACAAAGTTTTATGTATCAATCTATTATGCGCAACAGCAGTGGTTCCGTGCTCACCAACCAGCGCGTTGCCGCCAAAGTAAGCATACTCAAGTCAACCGCTTCGGGTACAGCTGTTTATGAAGAAACGCATTCCGCCACCAGCAACGCCGACGGTGTGCTTACATTGGAAGTGGGCCGCGGCACTGTACTTTCGGGCGTTTTCGCCAATATCGACTGGCTTGCCGACGACTATTTCCTTAAAACAGAGATAGACCCCATCGGCGGTTCCAACTACATACTCACCACCACACAGCAGCTGCTGAGCGTGCCTTTCGCTTTTGTGTCGGGCAAAGCAGCACGGCTTATAGGCATCGACAGCTCATTGGGAGTGCTGAACGCCCGCCTCAACCGCGCGGACAGCCTTATCGGTGTTTACAACACCCTCATCCACAACCTCAACGACTCGATACAGACTTTGAGCCAGAGTCCTGCCATAAATCCTTCGCAACTGCAACCTCTGACACATCGCAAAGCCGCTCTTGAGTCCACGTTGAACGCACTCCGCAGTAGCATTGCCGCCACACGCAACGAACAGACAGCTGTGCCTCCCCGCAAGGAGGCAGTTTTGGCACGTCCTTCGGCACATCACTGTGACAGATAACCTTTAAAAACGCTTTCAAAATGAAAAAAATAGCATTTTTGATATTAACACTTTGCATAGCGACGGCGACTTTCGCCCAAGTGCCGCAAAGTTTTGGATTCCAGACCGTTGTCCGCAACAACAACAATGTACTTATAAACAGTCATGTGGGAGCGCGGCTTACCATACTGAAAAACTCCGCCACAGGCACCAGCGTATATTGCGAGACGCAGGACGTTTACACGAGCGCCAACGGCGTTGCCACTTTCGATGTAGGAAAAGGCACTGTGGTTTCGGGTGTTTTCGCCGATATCAGCTGGCTCACCGCAAAGCACTTCCTGAAAACCGAGATAGACCCCGACGGCGGCACCAACTACACCATCACCGAGACCACCGAACTGCGCAGCGTGCCTTACGCCATGTTTTCGGGGCGGTCGAACAATTTCTACAAAATCGACAGCCTGATGGCAATTTTCAACAACCGTCTGCGTACTACCGACAGTCTTTTGGACATCCGCATAGGCAGTCTCAGGCACATCGACAGCCTGATACTTATACGAATTGTTTCCGACAGCGTTTTCAGCGACGGCATCGGTTATTTCTCCACCTCCAACAACACAGCCATCACCTTCGCACCAGCCAACTTGTGGTACCGTCCGAGCGACACCACATGGAAAATGCCCGACAACCAGTGGGATACAGCAGGACAGGTGAGCAACTCGCATTTGGCAGTGGGCTACAACGGTTGGATAGACCTCCTTGCGTGGGCATCAAGCGGTTTCAACGGCATCTACCCCACCGACTCTACAATAACAAGCTCTTATTTCGGTAACGGTATGAACAACCTCAACGGGACAAACTACGACTGGGCTTTCTTCAATATGATAAATTTCCGCCGTCAGACCTACATCCCCGACACTTGGCGCACCCCTACCGATGCCGAGTGGACATATATATTAAACACCCGCACCAACGCAGCCAATCTGCGCGGCATTGCCACCGTGAACGGCATCAACGGGCTGGTGCTGCTGCCCGACGACTGGCCGGGAATGCCCTATGGCTGTACTTTCCTGCCGCAGGCCGACAACTGGGGCATAAACTGCTACGACGGCGTTTTCTGGACAGCGATGGAAAACCAAGGCGCCGTGTTTTTGCCAGCCTCCGGATACCTCCACCGCTCACCGCCCTACCACTGCCACGACCAAGGCATGCAAGGCTTCTACTGGTCTGAGACATCGACAACAAACAGTACAAGCAACTGCTACTATATGTATTTCGGAATATTGTACAACATCGGCGGTTTCCGCAACGTAAATTTTGTACCAAGCGACATCTGTGGCCGCGAGTTCAACCATTCCGTACGACTGGTGAAAGACACCGAGCTGCACCACGACTGATATGTAAAACAGTGAGCTGTGAACAGTGATGAAGAACGAGGACGTAGTTTGTTTAATTGTTCAACTGCGAACTCAATACAGCTTGTCAATTGCTAATTGTAAATTGTCAATTACTAATTACTCATTACTAATTAATAACTAGTTTGCATCCTGCAATAAAATAACAAATGTCCACCATAGACAAAACCAAAGAACTTGAAACCGAGCGAATTGGGAAGCTCCTTCTGATTTATGCGCTACCTGCCGTAATCAGCCAGATTATCGCGTCGGTGTACAATCTGGTTGACCGTATGTTCCTCGGCCAATGCGTTAGTGCGTTGGCAATTACGGGCTTGGGCATCACCATGCCGGTGATGAACGTGATACACGCCTTCGGCTCGCTGGTGGGCGCCGGCGCTGCGGCACGCATGAGCATAGTGCTGGGACGAAAGGACGAACGTTGGGCCGAAAAAATCCTTGGCAACACCATGCTTCTCACCTTCCTCTTCGGAGCTTTGTTCGTGTCGGTAGGCTACGGATGGATGGACTCCATACTTTACCTCTTCGGCGCCGACACAGAGACCATCAGCTATGCCCGCGAATATATGATGATAGTGCTGCCCGGCATGTTCCTCACCACCCTCACTTTCAACCTCACAGGCCTGATACGAGCTTCGGGCTATCCCATTAAAGCGATGCTGATAATGGCGGGAGGCGCCATACTCAACATAATCCTCGATGCTCTGTTTATTTACAAACTCAATTGGGGCATTGCCGGAGCCGCTTGGGCCACAACCATCTCCATGGCGGTGTCGGCGGTGTTCGCCGTGGCGCATTTTGTGCAAAAAAGCTCGTTTATCCGTTTCCGCCGCCACGGCTGGGAGCCGAAAGGCTATATTTTCCGCAACATACTGATGATAGGCATCAGTCCCTTTTCGATGAACATAGCCGCATCGGCTGTGGTGGCGCTGCTCAACCACCAACTGATACGCTACGGTGGAAATCTGGCCGTTGGAGCCAACGTTGTGGTGAACTCCTACGGCACGCTTATCATCATGCTGATGCTCGGACTGTGCCAAGGCATGCAGCCCATTGCAGGCTACAACTACGGCGCAGGACACAACCACCGTTTGAAAGATGTTTACATGCTTACAATGAAAATCTGTGTGGCGGTGGGCATTTTCGGCACCATCACGGCTGTGTGTTTCCCCGCCTTTATTTCCGGATTCTTCACCGACGACCAAGCCCTTATCAAGATGTCGGCCATGGCCATGCCTCTGCTGCTTGTGATGGCTCCGCTAATCGGTTTCACCATCACCAACTCGCAGTTTTTCCAAAGCATCGACAAACCGTGGATTGCCATTGTTACCAGCCTCTCGCGCCAGGTGCTTTTTTTGATACCGATGATGTACATAGTGCCTCCCATTTTCGAGGGCATGGGCCACAACGGACTCACAGGCGTGTTTGCCTCGTGCACCATCTGCGATGTGCTCGGCGCCGTACTTGCCGCCATACTGTTCTACACCCAGCGCAAAGTATTCCGTCCGGGATATATTCCACCCCTACGAAAACCGAAAAAGGAACATGGTCCCGAAAACGAGATAAATGAACCCACCATAGCGTAAAACAATAAAAACGAAAAAAAATGAGACTGTTTGTTGACTTTTCGCCCAAACGCAGACGCAATTTTCTGTGGACAGTGTTCACAGTCATAATCATATTGCTTGCCCTGACCATTGCGTTTTTGTTCAACTCGATATTCAAGTCGAACTCCATAGTGCTCACCGTCAGCGGGTTGATACTTATAGTACTTATTGTGTTCACATACATTTTGGGTATTATCATTTCCAACTGGCAATACGTAGCCGAGATGTCGAAAAACAACTTTACAAACAACATAGTACACGAAATCAAAACTCCCATCACTGTGATTTCGCTTGCCTGCGAGATGCTTCAGGAAAAAAATCTCCCCGAAAACAAATCGCGCGAGGAGCAGATTAACGAGTATCTGCCAATAATAGAGGCAGAAACCGAACAGCTGAAAAAGCTTGTTGACGTATTTTTGCAACATTCGCGCATCGACAGCAGCAATTTCGCTTTAAACATCGAAAAAATCGACCTTCACGAGCTTATCGGCATTGTAATCGACCGCGCCGACATCATCATTAAAAACAAAAAAGGATCCATCTCCTCCGACCTGAAAGCCACAAAACACTATATCAACGGCGACAAACTACAGATTACCAACGTTTTGACAAACATTATCGACAACGGCATCAAATACTCAGAAAAGCCTCCGCAGATTGCCATCACCACCCACGACGACCCTCACGGCATTGTGATAAGGATAGCCGACAACGGCATAGGCATTCCCGCAAACGAGACAGAACACATTTTCGAGAAATTCTACCGTGTGCAGACTGGCGACCGCCACAACGTGAAAGGCTACGGCATAGGGCTAAACTACGCCCTGCGCATAGTGCAGATGCACGGCGGCAACATAAAAGTGTCGAGCAAACCCGGCAAAGGCTCGGTGTTTATGGTGTTTCTGCCAGTGTGATTTGAAAATCGGAAGTTGATAAATTGCTGTCGTTTTACAAACGGATTTGTTCAAGTCTGACGACTTTCGCTGTGTGAGCCACGTCAGTAGCAAAAAACGTGTGTTCAACTCAAAAAAAACGGAGGACACTAGCCTCGTCCCCCGTTATTGCCTAATTTTAGCGCTTTATAGATAGTTGGTATATTAATTAGGTTCAACGTTTGTGCATATATTGACACACAACACGTTGGGTTTGCTACAGAGTGCAGAAAAAAATCACTTCAAACCAAAAGTCCCGTCGAGAAATTGACGCCGCACCCCGTCGGGATATTTCTCTATGGCGTAACGCAGCATTGTGCGCGGCATATGCAAATATCGTTTGGCAAGGAATTGTGTGAGGCGCTCGGTGTCGCGCTTGCCAGCCTCGCGTAACAGCCATCCTACAGCTTTCTGCAACAAGTCGTGCAGCGGGGAGGGCTTGGCAAGAAATATGTCGGCAATGGCATAGGTGTCGTCGAGTTGGTTGTGTCGCAGAAACTGCATTGTGCTTACTATACCGATACGCTGTTCCCAGATGCTGTTACCCTTGTCGGAGAGGCGGTACAGCACAGAACGGTCCTTGTCCAGAAGCCAGTCGCCAAGGATTTCGTAGCACGAGAGGTCCACCAAATCCCAGTTGTTGACGAACTTGGTGTGCGAGAGGTAGAAATTGACGTATTCGGGGTTAGTTTTGTCGTGTTTGTATTGAAGTGCAAGAATAAGCAATGCTACAAGCCTCACTTCGTGGAAAGGCGACTGTACAAGCTTGTGCAGGTCGTTGAGGGAGCATGATTTGTAGTGCTGTTTCGCCACAGCGCGCGACTGCGGAACTTTTATTCCCAAAAAGAGGTCGCCCTCGCCGTATTGTCCTTTGCCCGTCTTGAAAAAACGTTCGAGCACATTTTTCTGTTCATCGTTTTTCAGCGCAAGCATAGCCTGCAGCACGGTTTCGTAAGCTGTCATAACTATTATTTTTGTTTTTTTTCACGACGCAAATTTACACAAAAAAAATTATTTATTCCATACAGACTTATAAATAAAAGAACAGCAAGCCATCGAATCGCACAAAAAGATGTGTCAATCCATGTTATTTGCGTGTTTTTACAGATGAGCGGCCCTACTTTTCGTTTATTCTTTTGACTTTGTCGAAAAAAAAGATTGCACAAATGAAAAAAATTGCACAAAAAAACGTAAATTTGCAGTGTCAATAAAAAAAGCGACAAAATATAAAACATTAAAACACATACAATTATGAAAAGACTGTTTTCTTTGGTGGCTGTTGTTTTGATTTCGGCAGCCGTTTTCAGCTCCTGCAAAAAGGAAGATAAAGATTATGCGGCCAAGATTGCCGGCACATATCTGGGCACCAACGATTTCAAAATCGAAACACAGGCCAAAGTGGTTATCACCCGCAGCGACGACGAGTACGTCAGCGTGCAGTACGACGCAAGTATCGAAGAGGAAAAAACTTTGGACAAAGAACTCGCCCCCGTGGGATTCAAGGTAAGAGTGAAGAAAAACGGCGACAACTACTCCCTTTCCGGCAGCAGCACCATCGAATCCATCGACGGTACTGTAACCGGCTCCACACTCAAAATGAAAGTATATCAGGGCGAGGTTGAGATCATCAACTTTGTGGGAACCAAGCAGTAACACATTCCGGCAATGCTTTTGGACAAAGCCAAGATAGAAACCTTGCACCGGCTGATAGAACAGTCGGAGAACGTGGTCGTTGTGTCGCACGTCAACCCCGACGGCGACGCCCTCGGCTCGGCTATGGGACTACGGGCTGCACTTGCGAAACGTGGCAAAAACGTTACCGCAATGCTGCCCTCCGTGTATCCCGACTATTTTGGTTTCCTGCCCGCAGCAGAATCCATCATCGTTGATGAAAAAGAGCACGACCGCTGTGTGGAGGCCATAGCCAATGCCGACCTAATAATTCTGGCCGACCTCAACCAACTCAAACGCACCGACAAGCTTGCCGAAACCATAAGGCAGAGCACGGCGCCCAAAGTGCTGATAGACCACCATCCCAATCCCGAAACGGAGCCGATGACGGTGTTTTTCTCCGACACCGAAATATCGTCGGCATCGGAACTTGCCTACTGGGTGGTTTGCAGGCTCTACGGCAACGCCTTTGTTGACAAAGAGATGGCAACATGCTTTTACACAGGCATTTGCACCGACACCGGCTCATTCAGCTTTTCGTGCAACCACCGAAGCGTTTACGAAGCCGTGGGCAACATGGTGGAAACCG
>JAFSOU010000025.1 GCA_017443265.1 Bacteroidales bacterium
CTCAGGCCAAAGCAGAGGAACGCCGCGCTATGGCCGTGGCCACCGAGCAGGAGATGAAAGCCAAGGCTCAGGAAGCCCGCGCTCGCGTTATCGAAGCCGAAGCCGAAGTGCCAAAAGCCATGGCCGAAGCCTTCCGCAGCGGCAACCTCGGCATTATGGACTACTACCGCATGAAAAACATACAAGCCGACACCGGAATGCGCGAATCCATAGCCAAACCCGCCGCCGGCAACGACAAAAAATAAATCTTGAACCTAAAAGCACGTTATGTCACCTGCATAACGTGCTTTTTTTATTTCTTTTGGTCGCAGGTCAAAGGTCAAAGGTCTTTGGTCTCGGGGCAAAAAGTTCGCGAAGCGAACCAATTTACAAGATTTACAAGATCTCGCGAAGCGAAGCTGAGCAGGAGAAACAAAAAACATTCATAGATTTTAACGACACAACAATATGATTATCAGAGAAGAATCTTTCCGCAACGACGCCATTCTGGAGATGGCCAAGCAGATAGCCGTAGCAGCCCGCACCGCCCCCAAAGCCCGCGGTACCGACAACCTCGAAATAGCAGTGCTTTCGGGCGACGACTTAGCGCGTCTGGCCGACCGCATGCAGAGCATAGCCGACGCCACAGGACAGGCGTTCTTTGCCCGCGACGCTGAGAACATCCGCCAGTGCGGAGCCGTGATACTGTTCGGCACACGGGTGTCGCCCCTCGGACTCAACTGCGGATACTGCGGTTTCGCCACCTGCGGCGAGAAAGGTCACGAAGTGCCCTGTTTCTTCAACGCCAACGACATGGGCATCGCCATAGGCTCGGCAGTGTCGCGCGCCGCCGACCTGCGCCTCGACAACCGCGTGATGTTCTCCGCCGGACGCACCGCGCTGGAAATGAACCTATTGCCCGGCTGCACCATGATTCTAGCCCTGCCCCTCGCCGCCAAAGGCAAAAGCCCGTTTTTCGACAGGAAGTAGGATTGAGTGACGCTCCAAAAACATAAGATTTTTACGATATAATGGAAAAAAAGAGATTAACGATAAACAGAAACAACACCGCACAATCGGCTCCTACGTGGCTGAAAATGCAGCCAGAATATATTGATTCGAATTTCGAGAGCCTTACAGAATATTTGAAAAACGGTGCCAAATCGTTTTGGAAAGACAGCTTGTACAACGACACCCTGTCGCTGCTCACACGCCGTGTCGACCAATATATCGAAGCCCTTTCGACAGAACCTTTGAACGAGATAGACCATGTGGGGGGCGAGCTGGAACCGGAACAGAAGGACAAACTTTATTTCGGAGTGAAACTGCTCGGACTTTATCTGCTCACCTGCAAAACCGGCGCCGAAGGGGCCAATATCATGCGGGCATATCTTTTCCAGCAGCTGCTGCTCTCACAGCTGTGCTCTCCCGGCCTGAAAAAAGCCATGGCCGAGAAAGCCATGGAAACCGCCATTTCGCAGAGCATCGACTATCTGGGCTACAACTGGACCGACCTGCAGAACGACTCCGCCGATGTACTCGCCAACAAAATAATATCCTACGGTAAATGCGACGAACGCAGCTCCGAATTCTGGTTCGAAGGCATAGGCTCGGCACGTCTTGCAAAAGGGAAAATCCGTCTGATGTCGTGCAACAAGCGCGAGTATATGAAATCGCCGTATGTAGCGTCGTTGTCGGTGGCCAACGGAAAAGTTGAAGTGCTTTCGCCGCAGAGCGACAGACTGAAGCATAGCGAACGCGACGACATCGACACCGTTATGAAATTCACCAACGAGTATATCGCCGGCCTCAAGAGAGTGGAACCCACCGTGGATGTGCTGGCCGACTACACTCCAAGCGACACCGAAACTGTCGATGTGCGCATCGTAAACAAAGGCTTTAACCTGATCGAGGTCGAGACCACCGACCCCGGACACCATAAACTGCGCGGAAAACTGAAGTTCGGCACCGACGAAAAATCAGGAGCCATGGGGTGCAACCTTATCAACTGCATCAATTCCCTGCCTCGAGGCTCCGAACTACCCACAAGGTATGTAGGCACCGAGGACGGAGTGCACATTTTCGATATGACGGAAGAATTCATACAGTTCGTGGTTGATGAACATCTTTCCGTCGGCGACGAGCTTGTCGGCCGTGCCATCAACACAAAAAACGGCAACACCATGTGGATGACCAGCGCCGGAGTTCTTGTGCACACACAACACGACGTCCACAAAACGGACGAAGTCGCCCTGCTCACCATCACCAAGATGAATGCCAACGGCTACATCTACGCCCGCTACGAATATCCTTCGAATGATTTCTTGGACGAACAAGAAGCCCGCCGCGATTGCCTCCTCAGATTCTGTCTGGAACCCGCCACCGAAGAGGAATACTCCGAACAAGACAAAGTACAAACCTTGTCCACTGCCAACCTCGCCGGCATTGCGTGCACGCTATTTCTGCTCCAAAAAACGGTGGAACTGCCGAGGGAACGCTACCGCATTCTGTGCTCCATTGCCATACTGTGCAAAATGATTGGCGACGAAAAGTCGTTCCAGATGGTTTATTTTGCAGCGCAATACATACGCCTCACCATATATTTCGCCCAAGGCAAATACTCCCAAATCACCGAGCTGAAACATGGCGAGCTTATCGCCGAAAACGTGGCCACGGACAAACGTACCGCCATTATAAATATCCTTCGCAACTACGACACCCTTGTGGATGAGGATTTTTTGCAAAACACCGTTCAAGGCTCCGACAAATTCCTAGCCAAACTGGCATCGCTTGTGCAGATGAGCTACCGGATGAAAGACCTGCTCGACAGGCCGCTGCTCAACAGCATACAACGCGAAATACTGAAGATGCTCTCGATGGACGACCAATCCACCACCGGACTTGACCAGGAAAACGGCATCTACCTGGGCACCGAGGACCTGAACAAGGAGTTCAAAACCTCCATCGTATATCCCTCGAACAACGGTATGCAGGCAGCACCCAACACACAAAAACTCAATGTGTTCAAAGGCATCTGCGCTTTTCTCAACTCAACCACCGGCGGCACCTTGTACCTTGGGGTGAACGACTTGGGATATGTCGTCGGCGTACAAAACGACCTTGCATATCTCCGCCTCAACACCATCGACGCATATATGCGTTACATCAACGACGAAGCCAAGGCAGCCTTCGGCCTCGACCTTATGACCTGCATACGCATAGTGCCCATGTTCGACAATTCCGTCGTAGCCATACAAGTATCGCCCAGCGAATTCAAGATAGCCCGTCTGGAAGGCAGCGCATACATCAGAATCAACGCAGAGTCGAGGATGATGGACGAATACACCGAGGCGCAGATACTGGCCAAAAAACGACATTTCGACCAAGACAAAGCCAAGACGGAGTTCGCCCTCACCAAAGCCATGGAAGGCAAGCGCAAAGCCATATTGCACGGATACCTCTCCAACAACAGCGAAGAAAAGAAAGACCGGCTGGTAGAACCGTTCGACTTCGCCAAAGGCCACAAACACGTGTGGTGCTTCGATTGCGACAACGGCACCAACAAACTGTTCTCGCTGGCAAGGATTGGCAACGTGGAGGTTACCGAAGACGCTTGGACAAACACAGCTTTGCACAAGGAACTGAAAGAGGATTTGTTCCACACCACAGGTGAAAAACCCATACACATCGTCATAGAACTCGATGTCTTGGCACGCAACCTTCTTGTAGAGGAATTCGAAGGCAGCGAAGCCGAACTAACCGACTACAAAAACGGAATCTGGCGGCTGGAGACCGACGTGTACCGCATCGAGGGCGTAGGCAGGTTCTTCATGGGGCTGGCAACGCATATCACCATTGTGGACGCTCCCGAACTGAAAGAATACGTAAAACAGTATCTTCAATCGCTTAAACTGTAGCCATCTCAGGACAGAGATTAGTTACTCCGCTGACACTGTTTTTTTTATATAAAAAAAACTATCTTTCAAAAAAACATAAGAATTTTACGACATAATGGAAAATTCTTATAATAATTTTCCAATACGATGGAAAAATCTTACACTACCCCTGCCCCTATTCCGAAAAAGATTGTATTTCGGGGAAAAGGCTCACCCAGCTTCATCAAAAATAACACCCGTGGCACAATATTTCGCAGTTTGAAACGATATATAAGTTTCGCCTCATCGCAAAACACATTAAAGAAAAACCAACAATTCAACAATATTTTTCACAGTTCACTCAAAATCAACAACAAAACAACAAAAAAAACAATTCCTAACTCCTAATTCATAATTCCTAACCAACTATGTGGCTAACCAACCTTTTCACACAGCCCGGTGTCGGGCAGACAATCATCCTCCTCTCGCTTACCATTGTGGCGGGGATGATTCTGAGCAAAATCAAAATTAAAGGTATCTCGCTGGGCATCACATGGATACTCTTTGCTGGCATAGCCTTGGGCGCGATAGGCATACAAACGCATGCCGAAATGCTCCACCTTATCAAGGAATTCGGGCTGATACTCTTTGTTACCGGCGTGGGGCTGCAGGTGGGACCGGGGTTTTTCCGCAGTTTCCGCAAAGGCGGCCTTGCCATGAACCTTATGGCGCTGGTAAATGTGGCGTTGGGCGTGGGCATCACCGTGCTTATCGCCAAACTGGCCAACCAAGAGCTTACCGACATGGCCGGCGTTTACACGGGAGCCATCACCAACACTCCCGGCCTTTCGGCTGCACAGCAGGCTGTGGGCGACTTGGGCATCGACGGCGCCTCCGACCGCTTGGCGGCGGGCTACGCCGTGGCCTACCCCTTGGCCGTGGTGGGCATGATTGTCTGCTGCCTACTCATACGTCCGCGCAACCTCGCTGCCGAACCCACAACCCTCGAAGATAGCCGCAGCACTTTGGGCAACGACGTCCACAAAGGCGGCATCAAGCTCATACCCATCTTTATCATCATCGTTTTGGGCATACTGCTCGGCTCCATCCCCATCCCCGTGGGACTGAAAGCCCCCATCAAACTGGGACTGGCGGGCGGACCGCTGGTGGTGGCACTCGTGGCCGGATGGCTGGGCGTGAAACGCGGCTGGTTCGGCACCGACTTCACCGACGGACAGGGCGTCCACATGCTGCGCGAAGTGGGCATAGCACTGTTCCTCGCCTGCGTGGGACTCGGCGCCGGCGGCAGTTTTGTGGCAACGGTGAAAGTGCATTACATGTGGGTGGTTTACGGCGTCATCATAACCATGGTGCCTCCGCTGATAGTTACAATTTTCGGTCGCAAAGTGCTGAAGATGAACTACTACACCCTGATGGGATTTATCGGCGGTAGCCACACCGACCCGCCCACCCTAGCCTTTGCCAACACCGTAGCCCCCGATGGCTGCAAACTGCCCAACATGGGCTACGCCACCGTGTATCCCCTCACCATGTTCCTGAGGATACTCACGGCACAACTTTTGATAATATTCAGTTTTTAACAAATAAACACTCAACCAATGAAAAAAGCACTTATAAGCGCACTTGCCATCGCACTGCTGGCATCATCGTGCAAAATTTCGAAGGATAACGAAGAGGAATCCGTTATCGGCAAGCCCGAAGTCAAGGTCGAAAACGGCCGTTTCACCCCCGAGGTGATGTGGGGCTTGGGCAAAATGGGGGAATACGACCTCTCGCCCGACGGCAAACGTCTGGCCTACACTGTTACTTACTACGACATGGAGGCTAACAAAGGCAACGCCGAAATCTATGTGATGAACGCCGACGGCTCCGACGCAAAACAGATAACCACCACCGCCAAGAGCGAGTTCAACCCCGTGTGGCTCGACAACGAGAGCCTTGCCTTTGCCCGCGGCACCGACAACGGCCCTCAGATTTTTACAATGAAAGCCGACGGCAACGGTGAAAAACAGATTTCCGACATCGAAGGGGGCATAGAGGGTTTCAAAATCTCGCCCGACGGTCAAAAAATCGTATATACAGCCACCATCGCCAAGGAAAAACCAGCCGACATCGCCAAGCTGTACGAGGGTCTGCCAAAAGCCACAGGCCGTATCAACGAGGACCTGATGTACCGTCATTGGGACGAATGGGTTGATGCCATACCGCATATCTACGTGGCCGATTTCGACGGCACTTCCGTGAAAAACGCCACCGACGTGCTCGAGGGCGAGCCTTTCGAATGCCCGATGCGTCCGTGGGGCGGTCTGGAACAGGTGGCTTTCTCGCCCGACGGCAAGACCATAGTCTACACCTGCCGTAAGAAAATCGGCAAAGAGTACGCACTCTCCACAAACTCCGACATATATCTATACAATATAGCCGACAAAAGTGTGAAAAACCTCAGCGAGGGCATTATGGGCTACGACCAGAACCCCGTTTTCTCGCACAACGGCAAAATGCTGGTTTGGGAGAGTATGGAACACGACGGATACGAATCTGACAAACAGCGCATTATGCTGTACGACATGGAAAAAGGCGAACGCACCGACCTCACCGCCAACCTCGACCAGACCTGCTACAGCTACGCTTGGAGCGACAACGACGACCGCATTTTCTTCATCAGCCCCTATTTCGGCACACGCGAGATTTTCTGCTACAGTTTCGCCGACAACGCTTTCAAGCAGGTTACCAAGGACTTGCACGACATCAACGCTTTCCAGATTGCCGATGGTAAGATATTCACACAAGAGGTGTCGATGTCGCGTCCCGCCGAAATTTTCAGCTACGACCTCAACGGCGACACAGCGCAAGGCACACAGCTCTCGCAGGTGAACACCGACGTGCTGAAACAGGTCAACATGGGCAAGGTGGAGGAACGCTGGATTAAGACCACCAACGGCGAAAATATGTTGGTGTGGGTAATCTATCCTTACAACTACGACAGCACCAAGACCTATCCCGCCCTGCTCTACTGCCAAGGCGGACCGCAGGATATGGTGAGCCAGTTCTGGTCCACACGTTGGAATTTCCAAGTGATGTCCGGGGCCGGATACTTTGTAATAGCCCCCAACCGCCACGGCGTGCCCGGTTTCGGCACCAAGTGGAACGAACAGATTAGCGGCGACTACGGCGGACAGAACATGAAAGACTACCTGCAGGCCTACGACATCATTGCCAAACAGCACCCCAACATCGACGAAAACCGCGTGGGCGCCTGCGGAGCAAGCTACGGCGCTTTCTCAGTGTACTGGCTGGCAGGCAACCACAACAAACGTTTCAAAGCCTTCCTCGCACACAACGGCATGTTCAACCTCGAACAGCAGTACTGCGAAACTGAGGAGCTGTGGTTTGTGAACTGGGACCTCGGCGGCCCGTTCTGGGACAAGAAAAACGCCACCGCACAGAAGAGTTTCGCCAACTCGCCCCACAAATTCGTGCAGAACTGGGACACCCCCATCTGCTGCATCCACGGCGAGCTGGACTACCGCATAGTGGCCTCGCAGGGTATGGCAGCCTATAACGCCGCCGTGATGCGCGGAATCCCCGCCCGCTACCTCTATTTCCCCGACGAAAACCACTGGGTACTGCAACCGCAGAACAGCCTGCTGTGGCACCGCAACTTCATCGACTGGTTCGACAAATGGCTGAAAACCAATTAAAAGTTGAAAATTGAAAGTTGATATTTTAGGGGACGTCGCAGGCCGACGTCCCCTTTTCATTATCTATAGTTGATTCTGTCGAAATACTGATTATCAGAATGTCATAATATCCAAACAGCTGAAAATCCGAAAATCCGAAAATCTTTCACCAAAATTTCGTATCTTTGCACTTTCGTAAACGACAAATCAATCACCAATGGCAGACGCACAAGACAATATTATTCAGGACGTTACCAACAAAGACTACGAATGGGGCTTTGTTACCGACATAGCCACCGACACCGTGGGCAAGGGTCTCAACGAGGACGTGATACGCTATATCTCCGCCAAAAAGAACGAACCCGACTGGCTGCTCGAATTCCGCCTAAAAGCCTACCGCAAATGGCTTACCATGGAAGAGCCCAATTGGGGACACCTGAAATACGACAAAGTTGATTATCAAGACATTATCTACTTCGCAGCTCCCAAAAAGAAAGAAAAAGCTAGTCTCGACGAGGTGGACCCCGAAATCCTTGAAACTTTCAACAAGCTGGGCATATCGCTCGAAGAGCAGAAGAAACTCTCCGGCGTGGCCGTGGACGCCGTGATGGACAGCGTTTCGGTGAAGACCACCTTCTCCGACACCCTCGCCAAGGACGGCATACTGTTCTGCTCGTTCAGCGAGGCAGTGCAGAAATATCCCGACATTGTGCGTAAATACCTCGCCTCGGTGGTGCCTATCGGCGACAATTTCTTCGCCGCCCTCAACAGCGCCGTGTTCAGCGACGGCTCGTTCTGCTACATCCCCAAAGGCGTGCGCTGTCCCATCGACCTGAGCACCTATTTCCGTATCAACGCCGCCAACACCGGCCAGTTCGAACGCACCCTCATCATAGCCGACGAAGGGGCTTACGTGAGCTATATGGAAGGCTGCACCGCACCGCAACGCGATGAAAACCAACTACATGCCGCCATTGTGGAGATTGTGGCACTGAAGGACGCCGAAGTGAAATACTCCACCGTGCAGAACTGGTACCCCGGCGACAAAACCGGCAACGGCGGTATCTACAACTTTGTTACCAAACGCGGCATCTGCAAAGGGAACAACTCCAAAATATCGTGGACACAGGTGGAGACCGGCTCCGCCGTAACGTGGAAATACCCGGGATGCATACTGCAGGGCGACAACTCGTCGGCAGAGTTCTACTCGGTGGCCGTTACCAACAACTACCAGCAGGCCGACACGGGAACCAAAATGATACATCTGGGCAAAAACACCCACAGCACCATCATATCCAAAGGCATCTCGGCCGGCCACAGCCAGAACAGCTACCGCGGACTTGTGAACATATCCAAAAACGCCACCGGCGCACGCAACTACTCGCAATGCGACTCGCTGCTGCTCGGCGACACCTGCGGCGCACACACTTGGCCCTACATAAAAGTTGGCAACCAGTCGGCAGTGCTCGAACACGAAGCCACAACATCCAAAATATCCGAAGACCAGCTTTTCTACTGCCAACAGCGTGGCATATCGCAGGAAAGCGCCATAGGACTGATAGTGAACGGCTACGCCAAGGACGTGCTGCGCAAACTGCCCATGGAGTTCGCCGTGGAAGCACAGAAACTGCTCTCCATCACGCTGGAAGGAAGCGTGGGGTGATGGATGTTAGTTAGGAGGTAGGAGTTAGGAGTTAGGAGTTGGGAGTTGATGATTAATTCGGGAGTCGGGAATTGAAAATTGAAATGCTAAAGAAACCGTTTTTAACCGCGTTTTTCTGCATGATATGCACTTTGTGCATTTCGCAGAGTGCAAAAGTCAGCGTATTTTCCAAAAGTTGGCATTTATATGAGGACGAAATAGGTAGCAGGTGGGGGCTGTTCAAAGATAGCATCAACAACAGCACCGTATATTTCATTGACACTGCGGCAAACACCTATTATTTTTGCAAAGTGGCTGACAACAGCATCACTGTTCCGCAGTTGTTTTTGAACAAGAAATGCATTATAGTACTACACCACAAGCACAAATATTACGCTTCTTCGTATGTGCAAATCGATTCTCTAATGGTTTTCCAATGGAATTGTTGGTCATTCTACATCGATGACAATAGCAATGAATTAACTCGTGGATTAGATGATCGCTTTAGCATTAAACTCGAAGGAACAGTGATGGAGTGCGGGTACATACAGTATCAAAAACGTGCCAAATATCACAGATACAGCAGAAAACTGGTAAGAAAAGCTAAAAGGCACGGAACTTTGTTAGGAAAATGATATGTCGGAATTCGGAAGTTTATTATAGGAGAATGCGTTTAGATATTAAGATGTGAATCTAACTGCAAACTCCAAAATAATTGTAAATTGTTCATTGTCAATTGTTAATTAAACTAACAAGTTCCTCGGCTGCAACGGTTTTCTGTTCGCCGGAGGCCATATCCTTGATGGTGACGGTGTTATTGGCCAGCTCGCTCTCGCCAACAAAAGCCACGAAAGGTATTTTCTTTGCGTCGGCGTACGACATCTGTTTCTTCATCTTGGCGGCATCGGGGTAGATTTCCACCGCCACACCCTCCTTGCGCAGCTGTGCCGCCAGGGCGATGCAGCGCGCCATCTCTTTTTCGCCGAAATTGATGAAAAGCAGCGTGGCCTGTTGCTCGAGGTTTTCGGGGAAAAGGTTGAGCTCAGTAAGCACGTCATAGATGCGGTCGGCACCGAACGAGATGCCCACTCCCGAAACTCCGGGCAGGCCAAAAATGCCTGTAAGGTTGTCGTAACGTCCTCCGCCGCAGATACTTCCGATTGACACATTTTTGGCTTTCACCTCGAAAATGGCACCGGTGTAGTAGTTAAGTCCGCGGGCAAGGGTGAGGTCGAGTTCCACCTCGCAGTCGGGTTTCACGGCGGCGATGTAGCCGAACAGGGTGCGCATCTCTTCCACGCCTTTCATGCCCGTTTCGTCGTCGGCAAAGAGGGTTTCGAGCTGTGCCAGTTTTTCGTCTGCCGTTCCCGAAAGGTCGAACACGGGCTGCAGTTTGGCAATGGCGTCGGCGGTGAGGCCGCGTTCCATAAGCTCGGCTTTAACGTTGTCCAAGCCTATCTTGTCCAGCTTGTCGATAGCCACGGTGATGTCGGTAAGTTTGTCGGGGGCACCAATCATATTGGCAATGCCGGCAAGTATCTTGCGGTTGTTAATTTTCACAGTTACAGTCACTTGCAGACGACGAAACACTTCGTCTATCATCTGCACCAGTTCCAGCTCGTGCAGCAGCGAGTCGGAGCCTATCACGTCGGCATCGCACTGGTAGAACTCGCGGTAGCGGCCTTTCTGCGGACGGTCGGCACGCCACACAGGCTGCAGCTGGCAGCGTTTGAAGGGGAAAACGATGTCGTTGCGGTGCTGCACCACAAAACGTGCGAAAGGCACCGTAAGGTCGTAGCGCAGGCCGCGGTCGCAGATGCGGGGAGCCACACGGTGGTAGTCCTGTGCAAAATCCACGCCTTCCATAAAATTGCCCGAGTTGAGCACCTTGAACAACAGTTTGTCGCCCTCCTCGCCGTATTTGCCCATCAGCGTTGAGAGGTTCTCCATTGCCGGAGTCTCTATCGGCACAAAGCAGAAAGTTTTGAAAACCGAACGTATGGTGTCGAAAATATAATTGCGCCGAGCCATCTCTGTCGGCAGAAAATCGCGTGTCCCTTTGGGTATGCTACAACTAACTTGTGCCATATTTCTTTGATAATAAACAAATTAACTACTTTCGCCGCATTTTACGGCATTGCAAAGATACGATTTTTTTTTGAAGTGAACAGAGTACGGTGGTTGAGCTTGTCGAAACCACCGGCACCTATTTCTGCCGAATGATGCCTGAGCCTGTCGAAGGCAACAGAAAAGAGCCGCCCGCATGGGCGGCTCTAAACTATCAACTACGAATTGTAAACTATAAACTGATTACCGTTTATTCTTTTACAAACTTGATTTTGCGTTCACCGGCGGCAACCACGTAAACGCCTTTGTTGAGGCCGGAGACGTTGATGACGGTGTTTTCGGTGGCTGTCTGCTGTGCCACTATCTTTCCTGTCATGTCGTAAACCAGCAGCATGGTGCCATTTTCAACACCGTTCACGTGCAGCTCGTCCTTGGCGGGGTTGGGGTACACGCTGAGTTCAGCTGCTTGAGCCGAGGCAATGCCCTGCGGGGTTACTGTCTGCACGGCAAACAATGCCGAAACTTCCACAATGCGATCCAGCAACTTGCCTATGTATTTCATCTCGCCGTTGGAGGTGTTTACATAGAACATGGCTGTATTGCTGTAGTTGTCGTCGTTATCATCATCGTCGTATAAGGCCAAGAACAGCTCTCCGGTGCTATAGTCGAAAGCCATAGCCGAATAGTCTTCGATATGAATTCCCGAACTACCCACCAATGTAGTGGTTCCGTTGTTCAGGTTGATGCGGTACAGGCTGCCATTGCTTTCATCCTCGATGACGTATGCCTCGCCCTGGGCGTTGATGGCAAAAGCTGTGATGGATATGGAGAGTTGTCCCATAACAGTATAATGTTCAGGGTCGGAGATGTCGAAACTGCACAATTTCTTGTCGGAGGTGATAAAGTACATTTTGTTGTCGGCGGGGTTGTACTGCATAGCAACTATTACGCCTGTTAACGTTGGGATGGTGTAGTTGATGGACCCGGAAACGAAGTTGTTGCTGATGTTGGCACGGGTTATCTTGTCGTTTTCGCCTTGGTTGTACCACACGTATCCGCCGGCGTAAGTGCCCGAATACATGTCGTGGTCGAAATGTGCCGAAGCTGTATCAACGTTGGCAAGATTTTGCATGCTGAAACGGATGAAATGCTCCTGCCATGGGTAGCGGTTTTCGCCTTTCAGCCAGTAGGCGTATGCGTACCACTGTGCTGTTGATTGCGGAGTGTATTCCTGAGTGCGGTCCACTTCGGTAACCGAGAGGTCGTCCAAACGGGCCGCGGTGCCGTCGCCGGCACTAATGTCGTTGCGCCAAACAAACACCAGCTTGCATACCTGCCCGGGGTATGGGTTGGCTATGGTGGCTGTAAGCCGACGTGCTGTGATGCCCGACAGTTTCACCGAAGCCATGCGGCCGCGTTCGCCAAAGTAGAGGGCGTATGGCAGTATGGAGTCTTCGGCATATCCGAGATAGTAACAGGGATTGACGCTACCCACATTGTTCGGTTTCCAGTTGGTGTCCTTGGGCATAAGGAAAACCGAGAGGAAATCGTAGCGGAGGTAGTCGTCCACCTCGCCGCCAATCTCGTTCACAAAAAAGCTCACCTTTATGCTGTCGCTGTTGCCGAGCTGTATCTGGCGTTCGGCAAGGGCGGTAACGGGATGGTTTGCAGTATAATAGTCGGGGTAGGCATCGTCGCCGCAGTGCAGGTCGCTGTTGAAAGCCCAAAAAGCCGTTTTGCCGTCGGGAACGGTTTTACGGTTCCATTGGGCATTGTCGGCGGCATTGCTGAAATTGGTGGAGTAAGGCAGTGTGGCCGGTTGGTTGTAGGTGTAGGTGATTTTCAGATCGGGGCAGCTCTGATATCTATCTATTGTTCCTCCATAACCCGAAAGGCTACCGGCCTCAGGATTGGGATTACTACTGGAATTGTCGCTTCTGTACGACAATGTGCCGTAGAGGCCGCCGTTTTCGCGCTGACGGAAATAGCGCCAATTGTAAGTTCCAGTGCTGTCGTATATGGCAATAAGCAGATTGTTGTTGCTAAGGTTTTCATATACAAACTCGTTCTGTAAATCGATGTTAACCCAGCCTGCGGAAGCCGGTATTGTAACAGTCCCAGCGAACACTCGGTCGGCAGCAGAGACAGATTGCGGCGTTGTGGAACTAAAGTAATTGGTGGTAACATGTTTCATATACACCACAATCTTGCGGTTGTATGTGCTTGCTGCATATCCGCTCCCAGTGTAATAGAACGACAGGGTTTTGATTTTCACTAACGAGCCCGTAGTTCCCGGCATGTAATTGCGGCCATAAATCATTTGGGTGTAGGAATACTTGAAATGGGTGCTCATCGGCGCATTATACGACGAGTCGGTGTACGAGCCAACTTTCACAAGTGTGTCCAGTTGCGCATTGGCAACACCTACCCAAGCCATCAGGCCTGCAAACAGGAAAAAGGATAAAATTTTTCTCATAATGTTACGTATTTATCTGTTATTGTAAAAGTTCACAAGGTTGTTGTTAGGCATTTGCCCTAGGGTTGGGAAATTCCGATTTCGGTGAGAAATCGGAATTTCCCAACCCTGAATTGAAGGAAAATGGCTATATTTGCAAAGGAAAACATTAATTTAAAAACAG
>JAFSOU010000026.1 GCA_017443265.1 Bacteroidales bacterium
GGCGCTCGGATCGCCCGTCGCACCGATTGTTGTAGCCCATGCCCACCCCGCCCGAATCGACGCCGTGGTACCACGCGCCCTCCGAGCCACTCGGCGAGGACGACCAATAGCGGCCGTAGGAACCCACGCCGCCCACATCGCCATCGCAATCGCGGCTGCCCGCAGCGGGCAGAACAATAGAGTTGCCGTTGGGACCGGTAACCTTGTAGCCGCTGCCAGTCGGCGACCAACGGCACTTGTCTCTCAACTCTTTCAACTGCTCTTCTGTCGGCAGTTTATCGCCGAACTGGTTCACAGCCTGTTCATAAGTGAAGTAATTGTTGTATCCGCCAGTCTCGTTTTTATCCTTCCACAGGGTGCCGCTCGGCAGCCCCAAGTCCACAAGGCCCAATGCTTTCAACCTTGCAGTCTCTGCCTCTTTCGCTGCCCTACGTTCTTGCCTTTCCCGCAATATCCGTTCTCGCTCCGCTATCCGTTCCTGCTCGCGTCTCCGCGCTTCGGCCTGAACAGTGGCATAATCATCACCATTGGTAACAAGTAGAACGATACCATTTTTGCTTTCACGGCTCATATATTTGCCTGCTCCCAAATAATTGTTTGCCTGGAGCAAAGAGAGTTCCTCTTCGGTAGGAATGCGCCAATTGTTATATCCGTGCTGTGCCTGATTGTTGATTTGTGCTATGACCGATGTTGGTTCTGACTGAAACGACCCCAACTCGTTAGGAAATATTTTCAGATAACCATAGAGCACTTCAACTCCCGTTCTCTGCTTTTTTGTCGGAGCTGATGGAGAAACTGTGCTTCCGTATTTAATGGCTATCTTTCCGGCAAGGCGTTTGGCCAAAGTTTCTATCGACTGACGATAGTTTCCGGGGGTAACTGTCGTCCCATCGGTGGCCACCTGCAATCCACTTTCGACATCAAGTACCACCACATCCACTTGGTAACCGCCGTCAAAACTTATATAGACTTTGCCCACTACGATTTTCGACACATTCATATACCTTCCCGCAGCTACCGCTTGTTCTTCTGTGATATTCGAACGCTGAATGCGCTGCTCGGCAAGAGCCTTATCTATATACAATCTGTCCACCGGCGTATAACCTTGAGGACGAAAATAAGTTGAAAAGGTTTCACTTATGCCGTCGATGCTCGAAAGCGAGACATTTGCCCCTGCCTTAAATCCTACGACGGCAAATCGTTGCGCCTGCATTGAAAGCGCCATAAGGCACATCATACCAATTAAGAATACTTTTTTCATTTTTTGAGAATTTTGATTTGTAATTACTATTTATTTTGCTATTGTTCAGAAGATTACACCGAAATTCCAGCAATCGCAGTTGTTCAAAAAATGGCAAAAAGAAAGGCGCAAAACCTCTCATTGTAATTGCCTTATTTTGTTGGAAAGGTTGTCTGGAGAAACCCACGAGTAAAATAAGGGGAAAGGGTTCACGCCAATGCGCAAACTTTCGCCAACTTATTCTCACTCGGTTATAACGTTTTCCAGACATTCTTCCAACGAGAACAAGAGCGCGTAGCTCAATATGTCAATATTTTATTTTTTTCTAAATGCTTATATTTTTGTTCGTTATACTATATTTATTGATAATTATTTATGTTTAACTGTGGTGCAAAGGTACGATTTTTTTATAAAACAGGCAAAAAAAAACAATGAACAAAAGATGTTTCACACCTCTGTAAGAAGGAACGCAATATAGGCCGGCAACGTCAGTATTGGTCCTTTACGTCCCACATTGTAGTCGCCAAATTTTATGGCGTGGTAGATGTGATAGTGTTCCGGGTGTTTAAGCACTGTCTGCAACGATTTGGAGTTTCCCGAACGCGCCTTGCATTCCAACGGGCAGCACTCACTTTTGTAACGGATAAGGAAATCCAGTTCCAATCCTCCCTCTTTTTGGAAATAATACAGTTTCCGTCCCATTTTGCAGAGTGTGTCGGCAAGTAGATTTTCAAAAATAGCCCCTTTGTATCCCAGCAAATTGCCTTGAAGGATGCTCCATGCCGTACCCTCTTCGAGCATGCTCACAAGCAGCCCTATGTCAGTCATATACACTTTGAAAATATCCGGTGTTGCATTACCGTCGAGCGGAAGTTCGGTAATATATGTGTTGTGGCAACGATGAATAATACCTGCTTCCTCTATCCATTGCAGACTGCCCCTGTATTGGCTTGAGCGCCCGCCTTTGCGAATCACGGAGTATTGGAATTTCTTGTTTTCTTTGGCCAACTGTGCCGGAATGGATTCGAAACACTCACGGATACGAGATTTGTCTTCCTGAAGTGCATATTTCAGCATGTCGGCCTTGTAGGTGTCAATGATAGCACGTTGAACATCAAGCACATCATTCATATTGTTGGTCTCAAGAAATGTGGACACAGCCTCGGGCATGCCACCTACCACAGTGTAACGCAACAGCAAATCGCGCAAACGCTGGTGTATGCCCTCGTTTACGGGGATCTCGTTTTGCAGACATTCGCGCAGATAATCGATGTGCTGTTGTGTGAGGCCGTTTGCCCAGAGCCATTCTTCAAAATCCATAGGATACATAGTAACAATCTGTTCAAATCCCACGGGAATTGACGCGTTATCTTCCTCGGCTTGCTCTTCTTTGGTTTTGTATCCGTTTACACCAAGCAGCGAGCCGGTGCAAATGACATCATAACGGCCGTCGAGTTTGAAAAACTTCAATGATGCGCGGGCGTTGGGACAGTCCTGGATTTCATCCAACACAAGACAAGTTTTCCCTGGCACAAACCGTGCATCTCTTATTCCGGCCGATATGGTCATGATTAGAGTGTCCACATCGAGTGCTCCCGCAAAGAAAGCTTTGTATTCCTTGTGTTCGTGAAAGTTAAGGCAAATGACATGCTGGTAGTTCTTGCGGGCAAAATCCATCACAGAACTTGTCTTGCCGCATTGCCGACATCCCTTTATTACCAAAGGTTTGTGTCCTTTCTTCTTTTTCCAGTTTTTTAGTGTCCGCTCAATTTTTCTCCTATACATTTTTCTTGCGTTTTACACTTTTCGGGGCGAATTTTTGACGAAACCACACACTTTTCGGGGTGAGTTTTTATCAAAACCATACACTTTTCTGGGCGAGTTTTACAATTGCAAAGTTACGATTTATTTTTGAAACAGGCAAATTTTATTTCATGGGCGTATTTTTTTTTAAGCCCAAAATCACTACTGAGCGTAATCTTTTTTCTTAAAATTACCACTAGGCGTAAAATTTTTTAGTCCAAAATTACTACTGAGCGTAAAATTCGGCAAAAAAAAATTTCAGATTTTCGGATTCTCAGATATTCAGATTCGTACACACGCGGTGTGTCCCTACAAACTGACAACTGAATGCTGACCACTGACCACTAAATCAACTCTCAATTTTCAACTCTCAACTTTCAATTTACAACTTACCAACCGCCACCATCCCCATCGTGTGCCGAAGGTTCATCTCGCACAGGTGGATACCACCTTTCTCGTCCACCACAAAATCCACCCCTACCGGTCCATGGTAGTGCGGCACGATTTTCGAAATAAGAAACCGCTCCACTTCGCTGCGTTTCTCCGCCAAGGCTTTCGCCGAGCTTTCGGCCTCAATTCCAGCTCGTATCTCACTGTCGGACAGCAAGATATTCTCCCTATACACGCCGTGGGCAGTGGAAAAAAGGGAGTAGCCTATGAACTCCAACTTGCCGTGGCGCACAAAATACTCCATTGCAAAGTCCATCGTCGTCCTGCGCCACGGCTCGGCCACCACGCAGCTCTGCTGTTCCACGGTCTTTTGCAGCCACGCTCTGTCATTTGGCGAAAGGGTGCCGTCTATCCAATGCAGTCCCCGCCCCGCTCCCGACCACGGGGCTTTCAGCACCCAGCGTCGGTTCGCCGATGCCAAGAGTTCCTCAACCTGCACTGCCGTCTCTATGCGATGGGCGTCGGGTTGCAGGGGGAGCACCGTCTGCCGGTGTTGGAGGGCGCGCCAGCACGAGAGTTCTTCGTCTGTGGGGAGAAGGCTTTCGGGGATTCCCACCTTCATCAGACGTTTCTTCAGTGTGGCGTTCCAACCCCACGCCACCACCTCGGTGACACTCCCGACGGGAAGTTCGTCGTAGGCCGAAAGGCATAGGCCGTCGGGATAGAGGTTCTGCATCACCGCCGACGAGCTGCGGGCGTAGTCCACCGCCGATTGCGGAGGCACGAAATCTGCACTGCCGTTGGCAAGACACAGGTCGTGTTCGGGGTTGAAAATCAGCAGTTTCACGTGTGCAAATAGACTTTGGTTTTGTTTTACAAAGGTACGGTTTTTTTGTGAAAACAGTGAGCGGTGAAGGAGTTAAGGAGTTAAGGAGTTAAAAAGTTAAGATATTCCTTTGTTATTTGACCTTCGACCTTTGACTTTTGTCATTTGACTTTTGTCATTTGACTTTTGACCTTTGACTTTAAACTTTCAACTTTTTTTTGTATCTTTGCAAACTTTAATCCACAACCGTATGTTTTGGCAAAATCTTAAAAATCAGATACTCGCCTTTTTCCGCAGTCGCACGTGGCTGTCGCGGATAGTCATTGCCGACTGCATTATATGGCTGTGCCTGATTGTGGCCGATTTCGTTGCCAACTACTTCACCCTCAAGGGGGAACACATAGCCACAGACTGGGTCGGGAAATGGCTTTGCGTAACGGATTACTACGATTTTCTGCAACGTCCGTGGACCGCGCTCACCTACTTTTTCGTCCACACACGTTTTCTTTCGCTGCTGCTTAACATGGTGGTGCTGGCGGTGGTGGGCAGGATGTTCTACCGCTATTTCGGCGGACGCCGATTTATAGCCACTTTTCTTGCCTGCGGCGTGGCCGGTGCCGTGCCGGTGCTTCTCGCAACATTTCTTTTCAAGAGCCTTCTATTTTCGCCAGTGCTTACGGGCGCCTCGGCAGCTGTGATGGGTCTGCTTGTAGCTTTGGCCACCTATCTGCCCGACTACAGCCTTTATTTCTTCCCCACACAAAGCAAAGGCTTCAAATTCAAATACTTGGCATTGATTTTCGTAGCTTTCGACCTGCTGATGGCCCTTACGGCGAAATCGCCCTCAAATATGGCCAACCTCGGCGGCGAGCTGTGCGGTTTTCTTATGATTTATCTGCCCAGACTCACTGGAGGACTGAAAATTAAGCTCTCCGAAAAGAGCCGCCGTCCCCGCAAAGGTGAGCCGCAGCACGAACGTCCTGTCTCCGACGAGGAATACAACCGCCGCCGTGCCGAAAACGACCGCCGTATCGACGAAATCCTCGACAAAATATCACAATCCGGCTATGAAAAACTCACAGCCGAAGAAAAAGAATTCCTGTTCAAGTCCTCTAACAGAAACAATTCATGAAAAAACTCCTGAAGATACTGATAATCATACTCAACGCACTGGCCGCAATTGCCCTGCTCATCGCATCGATGGCCGGACTGGTGAGCCCTTCGGCAAACATCTTTGTGTCGCTGACCAGCTACGGATACCTTTTTCTGCTTTTCGTAAATGTCTTGTTTGCAATATTTTGGCTATGCCTAAGAAGTAAATGGTGCATACTCTCGTTGGCAGTTATCTTGTTAAGGTTCAACCTGATACACCGCTACATACAGCTGGGCGGCACCGAGGATGTGGAAACCGTTTCGGAGGACGACATCAAGTTGCTGAGTTTCAACGTCAACATCTTCAAATGGAGCGACTCGGCATCGCGCAACACTTTGGACATCATACGTGCCGAAAAGCCTGACGTAATCTGTTTCCAAGAATTTTTCGCCAACCTGTCCTACCCCATCCTCGACACTATGGAAGCACTGGGTTACAGCGATATGCACCACTTCATGAACACCTCGAAAGGGGTGTACGGCTGCACCACTTTTTCGCGTTACGACATCATAAATAAAGGTACAGTGGACGGCACCCGCACCATTTTCACCGACATCGTGCGCGGCAGCGACACCATACGTTTCTATAACGTACATCTCGACTCGTACCACCTCGACGAAACCGATGAGGCCGAAATCGACAAGATGAGCCACGGCAAAGTGGACACCATCACCAGCCGACGCACCATGCGCAAGTTCAAAACCACACTGATAAAACACGAAAAAGAGGTGGCCCTGTTGGAAAGCCATATCGAGCAATGTACCTATCCCTCAATGCTTTGCGGCGATTTCAACGACCCGCCAGCCTCCTACGCCTACGGCAGGCTGATACGCCACTACTCCGATGCTTTCTGCAAGAAAGGTCACGGCTTCGGCTCCACCTACAACGGCAATTTCCCCGCCTTCCGTATCGACTACATACTGTTCGACAAGCACTTCAAAGCCCTTTCGTACAAACGCATAAAAACCGACATCTCCGACCACTACCCCATCATTGCAACCCTTCAAAAAACAAAACGCTAAACCATTCTGTAATTGCTGATTTTTCAAACAATTACCACGACCAGCATCTTTTTCCCAACATTCAATCATTATTATAATTAATGTATATCAAGCTTAAAACAACAATAAAACCATATTTCAAAGCATCTGCCTGTGCATTATTGCTATCATTAAGTGTAACGCTTTCGGCCCAGACCATGAGCACCCATGCCTTTGTGCAACGCGACTCCACCCTCTACCTCGACGTGTACCGGCCTCAGAATCCACGTGCCGACAAGGCAGCAGTGATGGCTGTTTTCGGCGGCGGTTTTGTGGTGGGCAACCGCGACGACGCTTATCAGCGGAAAGTGGCCGAAGTGCTCACACAACGCGGCTTTACGGTAATCAGCCCCGACTACCGATTGGGACTAAAAGACACCGCCACGGTGAAAAAACACAGCAGTCTGTTCAAAATCGACGACCTGTTCCAATACTGCATCGACATAGCCACCGAGGATTGCGCCGCTGCCGTGCGTTGGGTGTGCGCCCACGCCGCGGAGCTCGACATCGACACCTCGCGCCTTGTGCTGACCGGCAGCTCGGCAGGAGCCATAGCCGTGCTGCAACTCGACTACTGTCGTGCCAACACACTGCCCGCCGCCAAAGAACTGCCATCAGGCTGGAAACCCGCCGCCGTGGTGCCTTACTCTGGCGGAATAATGTGCCACAAACGCGATTTGAAATACAAAACACCTCCCGCCCCCACCATGCTCATGCACGGAGTGAAGGACAAAATTGTGCATTACAAACATTTCGGGCTGCCCTTCTGCGCCAAGCTTTACGGTGCCAAAACGGTATCCAAACGCATGAAAAAACAAGGCATACCGCATTGGATAATACGTTTCGAAGGTGTGGGACACGAGGTGGCGGCATGGCTTCCAAACTCCGCCGACCTTTTCTGCGCCTTTGTGGACCAAGTCTTGGCGGGACGCATATCCTCGCTCGATGCCACCATGACCGACAGCGAGCTGAAACCCACCAAATGGACCACCATGACCATGTTGCAAATGTACAAGGAAGTTGATAATTGATAATTGAAAGTTGAAATAATCCTTGCCCTTCGGGCAAACAAAAAAGCCCTGTAAGGGCGACAGACAATAGGCAGGGGCGTAAGCCCCTGTATAAGGACAACACATAATAAAAATAGCCCTGAAGGGGCGACAGAATACAGCAGGGGGTGAAGAAACTACCAGTGGTAGTTTCGATAGCGAAGCGGAGAAATATCCGCCCCCGTAAAAAAAATCAAATAAAAAACACAATCAGAATTGCAATAGGAGAATTTTTCGTTGAAACTTTCAAAAAAAATCGTATATTTGCAATTCGCAAAATCTATGCGAAACGCACGTTCCGGCATAGGCATTATTTGATTTAAAACATTGATAAAGAAACAGATAAAACCGATGAAAAAAATATTTTTTCCCGTTCTTGCGATGTTGCTTTTTGGCACAATGGCAATGGCTCAGCACGAAAATATCAAGTACAAGGTGAACGGCCAGACCTTCGAGATGGTTTATGTAGGCCCTGGCACATTCATTATGGGCGCCACTCCCGAACAAGGTATCGATCTGTGGCTCAACGAGCGTCCCACTCACAAAGTAACGCTTTCACCATATTTCATTGGAAAATACGAAGTTACACAAGCCCTATACGAAGCCGTGATGGGTACCAACCCCAGCCGTTTCAAAGGCAATGCACTCCCCGTTGAAAACGTAACATGGATAGAGGCAGAGAAATTTGTCGAGACCCTCAACGAACTGCTGCACGAAGAGCTCGGCAACCGTAAATTTGCCCTGCCCAGCGAGGCGCAATGGGAATATGCCGCACGTGGTGGTGCCGATGGCGAAAAATACAAATACAGCGGCAGCGACGTGGCCAACGACGTGGCATGGAGTAGCGAAAACAGCAACGAACGCACCCACACCGTGGGAATGCTGAAACCCAACGAGCTGGGAATATGCGACATGAGCGGCAACGTCAACGAATGGTGCTACGACTGGTGGGGTGTTTACAATTCCGAACACCGCCGCAACCCCAACGTAACCAGCGAAGGGGTGGAACACCGCCGCCTTGTTCGTGGCGGAGGCTGGGACCGCAGCGAACGCTACAGCCGCGTGAGCATACGCCACAACATGCAGCCCGAACGCAAAAGCCCCAGCATCGGGTTCCGCATAGTGCTGGTCGACGACCACGACCCAGTGTTCTGGAAAAACGAATAATAACCCTTTCGCATCTAATTTTTCGACAACATAAAAAACGAATAATAATACTTTACTATGGACAAACTGATAATTACCGCCGCTATATGCGGTGCTGAAGTAACCAAAGAACAGAATCCCGCAGTGCCTTACACTGTTGAGGAGATAGTACGCGAAGCCAAATCGGCACACGATGCCGGTGCCGCCATAGTGCACCTGCATGTGCGTTTCGACGACGGCACCCCCACCCAGAGCCGCGAACGTTTTCAGGAATGTACCGAGGCCATCCTTAAGGAATGTCCCGATGTGATACTGATACCCTCCACCGGCGGCGCTGTGGGCATGACTCCCGACGAACGTCTGCAGTTCACCGACACCAACCCCGTTCCCGAAATGGCCACCCTCGACTGCGGCACCTGCAACTTCGGCGACGAGATTTTCGACAACACCATGCCTACCATGCGCGCTTTTGGCAAACGTATGATGGAACGCGGCATAAAACCCGAATACGAGTGCTTCGAGATGGGACATCTGGACACCATACTCACCATGGCCCGCAAAGGTCAGGCCCCCGGAGCCCCCATGCAGTTCAACTTCGTGCTTGGCGTGCCGGGCTGCACCCCCGCCACAGTGCCCAACCTCTGCTGGCTGGTGAACAGCATACCCGCCGGCTCCACTTGGACCGTTACCGGCATTGGCCGCCACGCTTTCCCGATGGCTGCCGCAGCAATAGCCATGGGCGGCAACGTGCGTGTGGGTTTTGAGGACAACCTCTACCTCGAACGCGGAGTGCTGGCAAAATCCAACGGCGAACTGGTGAGCAAAGTGGTGCGCATTGCCAAAGAACTGGGCAGAGAGATAGCCACCTCCGACGAGGCTCGTCAGATTCTTGGACTGAAAGCCAGATAGTTAGACACAATAAAAATAGAAAAGGCATTTTCCTGAAAAAAGGGAAATGCCCTTTTCCCGTTTGCATACACCCGAAACTCGATGAACGAACTTTTGGAAAGATACCTCTCGTCGGCAGAGGTGACACAGATAGCCGAGGCTCTGAACGGCAACGCCACACGACTCAGGCTGAAAGGCATGGCCGGCTCTATGGCCGCCGTGGTTGGAGGGGCGGCACATAAGTCTTTGTCGGACAAAACATTGCTTTTCATTGCCGAAAACAAAGAGCGTGCCTACTACCTCTGCAACGATTTGGAGTCGCTGTTCGGCGAAACGGACACCGAACTTTCCGAAAAGGACATCCTGTTGTTCCCCGCCTCCAGCCGCAAGCCCTACCAATACGACGAGGTTGAGAACAGCAACATGCTTTTGCGCAGCGAGGTGATGAAACGTCTCAACGCAGGCTTTCACCCTGCCGTGGTTTCCTATCCCGAAGCCCTTTCGGAGAAGGTGGCGTCGCCAAAATTGCTGGAAAGCAACACCATCAACATTTCCGTGGGCGAAACCCTCACCATCGACGATATGGTGGACCTGCTCGACAACGGCAATTTTGTACGCACCGACTTTGTGGTGGAGCCGGGGCAATACGCCCTGCGCGGAGGCATTATCGATGTGTTTTCGTTCTCCAGCGAGCACCCCTTCCGCATCGAGTTTTTCGGCGAGGAGGTGGAGTCGCTGCGCACTTTCGACCCTGTGTCGCAACTCTCCATCCAGAAACAGGACTCCATCAGCATCATCCCCGACATAGAACACAAAGCCGCCGCCGCAAGCTCCGACACAAAAGTATCTTTGCTTCAATACCTTACGGCAAACGATGTCGTATTTGTGGAAAACATGCCACTTTCGGTGGAACGCATAGGACAGGATTTCCGCAAGGCGGAGCAGACTTTCGCAGGACTGTCGGCAACAGTGGAGCAACTGCCGCCAAAAGCCATCTATTGCGATGAAAACGAATTTCTTACCGACATCCTCAAAAAGAAAATTGTGGAATACGGACAGACGCAGTATTTCATCGAAGCCAAGCAGATAGTTTTCGACACATTGCAACAACCAACGTTCAACAAACAGTTCGAAATGCTGGTGAGCTCCCTAAAACGCTACGGTGAACAGTCGTTTGCCACCTATATCTGCGTTGAGAACGAGCGTCAGCGCAAGCGTTTGGAGGATGTTTTCGGCGAACTTGGCATGACCGAGGGCCTTGTTCAGTACCTCGGGTTCTCGGTGTCGCAGGGATTTATCGACAGCGGCCATAAGGTGCTGTGTTTCACCGACCACGAGATTTTCGAACGTTACCACAAATACAAAGTCAAGGATTTCCGCGACGCACACGAGAGCCTCACCATGAAAGAGCTTTTCGAGCTCAAACCCGGCGACTATATCACCCATATCGACTACGGCGTGGGACGTTTTTCCGGTTTGGAAAAAATCGAGGTGAACGGCAAACAGCAAGAGGCCATACGGTTGATTTACAAGGACAACAGCATGCTGTACATCAGTATCCACAGCTTGCATAAAATAAGCCGTTACATAGGCAAGGACGGCGTAACGCCCACCCTCAACCGCTTGGGCTCGGCCTCGTGGCAGGTGCTGAAACAGAAAACAAAACAGCGGGTGAAGGACATAGCCAAGGACCTGATAAAACTCTACGCCCAGCGCAAGGCGTCGAAAGGGTTTGCCTTCTCCGCCGACTCGTATCTGCAACACGAGCTGGAGGCGTCGTTCCTTTACGAGGACACCCCCGACCAATACAAGGCCACCCGCGACGTGAAACACGACATGGAAGCCTCCACCCCCATGGACCGCCTTGTGTGCGGCGACGTGGGTTTCGGCAAGACCGAAGTGGCCATACGTGCCGCCTTCAAAGCCGTGTGCGACAGCAAACAGGTGGCAGTGCTGGTGCCCACAACAATACTCGCCATGCAGCACTACAACACTTTCTGCGAACGTCTGAAAGGGTTGCCATGCAACATTGAATACATCAACCGGTTCAAGACCGCAAAACAGAAAAACAAGATTTACAAGGACTTGGCCGAAGGCAAAATCGACATACTGATAGGCACCCACGCTATCACCAACAAAAGCGTGAAATTCAAGGACTTGGGGCTGCTCATCATCGACGAGGAACAGAAATTCGGCGTTAGCGTGAAAGAGAAACTCCGCCAAATGAAAGTCAACGTGGACAGCCTCACCCTCACCGCCACCCCGATACCGCGCACCCTGCAGTTCTCGCTCATGGGTGCCCGCGACCTTTCGGTGATAAACACCGCCCCGCCCAACCGTCAGCCTATAGAAACGAGTCTGGAGGTATTCTCCGAAGAGACGGTGCGCGACGCCATACTTTACGAGATGTCGCGAGGCGGACAGGTGTTTTTCGTGAGCAACCGTGTGGAAAACCTCGACAGCATGGGCGACCTTGTGCGCCGCCTCGTCCCCGACGCCCGTATCGCCATTGGCCACGGACAGATGGAAGGCGACAAGCTGGAACGTGTGCTGATGGACTTCATCGCCGGCGACATCGATGTGCTGGTGTCCACCACCATAGTGGAAAACGGCCTCGACATACCCAACGCCAACACCATCATCATCAACAACGCACAAAATTTCGGCCTCAGCGACCTGCATCAGTTGCGCGGACGTGTGGGACGCTCCAACAAAAAGGCCTTCTGCTACCTTTTGATACCCTCTTTCTCCACTCTCACCGAAGAAGCCCAGCGCCGACTGCGCGCCATAGAGGAATTCTCCAACATCGGCAGCGGGTTCAATATCGCCATGCGCGACCTCGACATACGCGGGGCGGGCAACATACTCGGCGCAGAACAGAGCGGTTTTATTTCGGAAATCGGCTACGATATGTACCACAAAATCCTCAACGAAGCCATCGACGAGCTGAAAGCCACCGAATTCCGCGACCTTTACGCCGACGAGATTGAGGAAAACAGCGGCTTTGTGCGCGAATGCCAGATACAAACCGACTTGGAGGTGCTTATCCCCGACGACTACGTTTCGAACATCCGAGAACGCGTGGCCTTGTACAAGGAGCTGAACGACTTGGAGACCGACGACGAGCTGGAGGCGTACAAGGAACACCTCACCGACCGTTTCGGGCCGCTGCCCAAAGCCACCGAGGAACTGGTGGAAACCATACGTCTGCGCCGTTTGGCAAAGACCTTGGCTGTGGAGAAACTCATACTCCGCGACGGCAAGATGACCTGCAATTTCGTGGCCGACACACAAAGTCCTTTCTACCAGTCGGATTTGTTCGGCAAGGTGATAGCCTACGTGCAACGCAACCCGCACACCTGCCTGCTTAAAGAGAACAAGGACAAACTAACGCTCACTTTCAGCAACATAAGCACCATCGGACAAGGGATGAAATGCTTGGAAGAAGTGATGAGTTTGTAGGTGGAAGTTGGCTGTTTAACATTTCAACCACTTCACATTTTCGCAACCTTCCCAACTGCCTAAAGAAAAAACTTTGGCCTCTTTCGGAAAAATTTTCGTACTTTTGCAGTGTCGAATACTGCTTTGGTAACAAGGATTTTTTGAAACATGAAAACAGCAAAAATATTAGCACTTATCGGTTGTTTTTTGATTGCGTCGTGCGGCATTAAAAACGGAAATGACGAGGCTGAGGACAAAATAATCAAAATGGATGTGGATTCTGTTTTCTCTGAATGGGAAAGCGGCACATACAAAATAATATCGGAAATTTATGTACTCGATTCGTCCCGCATTTTTCCTCCCACCGAATACCATCAGCAGCCTTATACTGAAACAGAATTTATAAAGGAGGCTATTATTAATACAAGGGAATCCGTGATGCGTCCGCTGCTGCCGGTATTGCTAAACACCACGGACTCTGTGCTGGTTGCCGAAAGTTATTATGTTGAGTATGATGAGATTTCGATTTACGGCGCAGGAACGGAATACATATATCGTATTGATAAAGCGTCCCGACTTCCAAAGTTGGTTGAGGCTAGGAAAAATAACCTTACGGAGGTTGTCGGCCAAGTTGTAGAAGGCTATTATTATTGCCCTGTTCAAGGTCTAATAACGGATTTTACTTGCTATACCCTTGTAACGAAACACAAAGGCAACCTTTGTTTCCAAATATTGGCCCTGACGATGAACGACATTATTTGTGGCGGCTGCGGCGGCTGACGTGGAAATAAATATGGCATAAAAAAACACGGCTTTCAGGCCGTGTTTTTTTTGTACTGCAATTTTATATCCGAATCACCATTTTATCCATTTGAATCACTCGTAATGGATAAAAAATGGATTTTTTATCCATTATAACATCATATTTTGAAAAAAAGTCGTATCTTTGCAAAAATTTTCAACTTATGAGAAACATCATATTAAAGCAACGAAACGAGCGCGACGGCTTGTACTCGAAGCCATATATAGAACGTGATACAAAATACCCAATAGCGGAAATGCTGAAAAATCCGCTTATAAAATTGATTACCGGACCACGCCGGGCAGGCAAGTCGGTGTTCGCTTTCTTGATGTTGCGTGGCTGCAATTTCGCATATCTAAACTTCGACGACCAGCAATTGCTCGACAGGTGGGACGAGGACTATGTCGAAGACGCTTTGGACAGTGTTTATCCTAATTACGAATATCTCATGCTCGACGAGGTGCAGAATCTTCCCGGCTGGGATATGTGGGTGAGCAAATTGTACCGCAACGGCAAAAACCTGATAATCACCGGAAGCAACGCCAATATGCTGTCGAGCGAGATGGCCACCATGCTAACAGGCCGCTATCTGCAAATTGAGATACTGCCTTTCAGTTTGGCCGAAACGATGGCGGCAAACGGCATCGACATCAACGACATAGCTCCTGGGCAAATGTCGAAAGCGTCGATTGTCCGCGACGATTATCTGCGCTTTGGTGGTTATCCCGAAACGGTATTCGCACGAGGAATAGCCAAAAACTATCTGGCAACTTTATTCGATTCGATATTGTTGAAAGACGTTGCCCAACGGCATAAGATAAGAAAAACCCCGGATCTGTACAGCCTCGCCACTTACATGCTTTCAAATTTCTGCAACCTTTTCTCATCCAACGAGTTGTCGAAAGAACTGAATTTAGCCAGCGTTACAACAACAAAAAAATATTGCGACTTTTTGTGCGAGCCCTACCTGTTTTTCTATCTCCCGCGTTTCAACAACAAAATGAAACTGATGGAGAAGGCCGACCGTAAGGCATACGTAGTCGATAACGGTTTTGTGCAATCCTCCGCCTTCAATCTGAGCGAAAACCTCGGACGACTGTTGGAAAACCAAGTGTTTGTGGAACTGCTTCGCTCGGGATATGTGCCTGGCAAGACACTTTTCTATTATTGGTCGAAAAACAACCGCGAAGTGGATTTTGTAACAAAAAAAGCCAACAAAGTGGAGCAACTTATTCAGGTGTCGTACAGTATTTCATCGCCAAAAACCAAGCAGCGGGAAGTAGCCGCCCTAACAGAATGTAGCAAAGAGCTGTTTTGCAATGATATGACGATAGTGACTTTTTCCGAAAGTGACACATTAAACACCGAAAAAGGTAACATCAAAGTGGTTCCTATCATGGATTTTTGCAGATAAATAGTAGTCAGTTGTCAGTATTCAGTGGCCAGAAAGTGAGCGAAGCGAACAAAATTTACAAGATTAAAAAGATTTCGCTTGCCGAAGACAAGCAGGAAAGAAATACAACAAGATTTACAGAACCTCAATAGCCAGCTAGCTATAAAAAGAAAAAAGCCGCAACTCGTAGAGTTACAGCTTTTTGTACTGCTCGCGGGATTCGAACCCGCGATCCTCAGACTGAGAATCTGATGTCCTGGACCACTAGACGAAAGCAGCATCTTTTGTCAATGATTTGACTTTGCAAAGTTACGACTTTTTTTTCAATTGACCAACTTTTTTTCGCAAAAACAAAAAAAATGGCATCTGTTGAAAGATGCCATTTTTCTCACAAATAAAGTTAATTACTTACTAATCAAATATTTATATTAGAAATACAAATCTCTCTGACCTTCGCCGATTTTTTCAAGATTTTCCTCGATTTTGGGCACAAGATTCTTGTGTTCCACGTCTTTTAGCATATTTTTTATCAGTTTCAGGCCTTTTTCTTTCAGTTCGGGCGAGGCAAAATCTTCGAGATATTCGCGGAAGGTGAACATGGCGTTGGGCAGGCAGTACTGTTTGATAAGTCCGGGCTTGGCAAGGTCCATGAAATCGTTGCCCACGCGTCCCTGTCGGTAGCATCCTGTGCAGAACGAGGGTATGTAGCCTTCGTCTACGAAAGTGGAGATAACCTCCTCCATCTCGCGGTGGTCGCCGAGGGCGAACTGGCTTCCGGTCTGGTTTTCCTCGTGGGCGTAGGAGCCGGGGTTGGTGCGCGAGCCGGCGGAAATCTGGCTTATGCCGTAGTTTATCAGCTCGTTGCGCATGGCGGCGCCTTCGCGGGTGGAGAGAATCATGCCGGTGTAAGGCAGTGCTATACGTATTATAGCCACCAGTTTTTTGAAATCTTCGTCGCTAACGGGGTTGGGCACGTTCTCGGCGTCGGGGGCTCCCACGGCGGGTTCCATACGAGGCACGGATACGGTGTGCGGGCCGCAGCCGTAGCAGCGTTCGAGGTGGTTGGCGTGTTCAATCATGGCCAGCACTTCGAAACGGTAGTCGCCAAGTCCGAACAGGGCTCCTATTCCCACGTCGTTGATGCCGCCTTCCTGGGCGCGGTCCATCACGGTGAGACGGTATGCGTAGTCGGCCTTGGGGGTGCCTGCCGGATGGAAACGTTTGTACAGCACGGGGTCGTAGGTCTCCTGGAAACATACGTAGGTGCCTATCTTTTCGGCGTGCAGACGTGCAAAATCCTCCACCTCCATGGGTGCCAGCTCGATGTTGATACGACGTATGTAGTCGCGGCCGCCGCGTTCTTTCACTCCGTAGGTGGTGCGTATGGCCTCCACCATGTAGTCGGTGCCGTTTTTGTTGTTCTCGCCGCAGATGAGCAGCACACGTTTGTGGCCTTGCTTGAGCAGAGCCGAAGTCTCTTGTGCAATCTCGTCCATGGTGAGTATCTTGCGGGCAATCAGTTTGTTGTCCTTGCGGAACGAGCAGTAGGTGCAGTTGTTCACGCAGATGTTACCGGTGTAGATGGGGGCGAAAAGCACCAGACGTTTGCCGTAAATCTCCTCTTTCACTATTTTGGCGGTGTCCATAATCTTTTGGATATGGGCCACGTCCTCCACGCGGAGCAGCAGGGCCACATCTTCGAGGCTGAGGCCTTTGAGCTTGAGGGCTTTGTTTAGAACTTCGTTAAGCTCGTTCTCTGTCGGGATTTTCCCGTTTATCAAGTCGTTGAGTTTATCGCGGTCGATAAACACTTTGTTACGTTCTTCGATATTCATATTATTAATGTATTAAATGTTATTATCTGTTTTATTTTTGTTTCGATACAATGGCTTTTACCTCGACACCGTTCAAACGGCCGAGATTGCCCGTGAGGGCGTTGATTTCGTTGAGGGTGGCCTCAATAACTATGTTAATGATATTCAAGCCTTTGTCCCGCAGAGGGAGACCTTGGCGCGATAGGATTCCGTCGCTGTATTGCGACAGGTTTTCGTTTACTGCTGCTACGGCGCTTTTATCGCCTATTACTATTGTTATTGTTCCGATTCTCTTTTCCATCAGGGGTTAAGCTTTTGGATTAGACACTGATTTTAAATAACTTGCTCCAGATTTCTCTTATCTGAAGGATGATACAAAGATACACTTTTTTTCGTTCAAACAAACTTTTTTGTGATTTTTTTTGATTTTTATACAATCGCGGCGCGCCGGAGGCGCGCCGCACAACATGGGGGGGGGCTTTTTCACCCCACACTGCCGTGTGGGCTACTAAGAGAACACCCCTACGGGGTGATGAAAAACAAAGAAAAGTATTTGAAAAATACCTCGGAATCAACAATCAATAAAATCAGCGTTTATTTTCAAAAAGAATAAACGGCCTTCCTCGAATTCGCTTTCGGAATAATCTAATACACGCGGAAGCTCGCGGAGAAATTCATCCTTCGTTAAACCGTATTCTTTGAGAGCAGCAGACAAACTCTTCAATCGTTTGACAGCGGCGGAACAGCCCATAATGGCCAAATCACGCGGGGACATTTCTCCCTCCATAAACTCCGCATGCATTGCGGTTGTCAGTTCTTCCGATAATTCGTGTTTTTTATCCATAATTTTTTTTGCAAAGATACGAAAAATTAACGACACCCAGCAAAAAGGGAAATAACTCGCGCACCGATTTTACAAACGGCACTAGAGCAGTGATAATCCTGTCCGAAAAATCTTTTTCGCATAATTCAATTTTTTTGCGTATATTTGCAAATCGTTTTCAAAAAAAAAACAACCTTATGAAAAGAGCATTTTTTATTGTGGCAACGCTGTTTTTCGTGTGTTCCGCATTTTGTCAGAAATCCGTTGTCGCCACCGGCGGCTCGGCAACCGGCATGAGTGGTGACAGAATAAGCTATTCCGTCGGACAGATTTCCATTGGCACTGCGCAGGCCACCAATTTCAAAGTGTTTGAGGGCGTGCAGCAACCTATACAGATTAGCGAAATGTCCATCGACGAAGCTCTGCGCCTGAACATCGAATTGAAGCTATACCCCAACCCCACTAACGACGCCGTTTGCATATATCGCTCCGACGAAAACGAGTCGCGCCTTACCTACACAATCTTTTCCACCGAAGGTGCCGAAATCATGAACGGCGTTTTGGAGGACGTGTCAACTACGGTTTCGCTGCAAAACCTGCCCGCAGCCGTGTATCTGCTCCGCGTTACGGACGGCAAACAGCAACGGGCTTATCGTATCATCAAGAAATAACTTATAGCTGTAAAAGTTCACAAGGTTGTTGTTAGGCATTTGCCCTAGGGTTGGGAAATTCCGATTTCGGTGAGAAATCGTAATTTCCCAACCCTGAATTGAAGGAAAATGGCTATATTTGCAAAGGAAAACATTAATTTAAAAACAGCAAATTATGCCACAGACCTATCATGCAAATGCAACGACAAATATACACATTCGTCGCGAAATAAACA
>JAFSOU010000006.1 GCA_017443265.1 Bacteroidales bacterium
ACCAAGCGTGTTTTTATCAGCGGCTATTACGAGTTCAACCACACTCACAACCCCTTCACCCGCTCCCTCAACTGGGCACTTGGCGGCTTAGGTGTAGACATCCCCGACCAACCCAAAGCCCTCAACGGCCACTCCGTGGGGATACAAATAGGGTACGGGCTGTTCTAAATGGGATTTTTAGACAATAAACACCAACATTTGACGTTATTTTCATGCAAAAAGCATTTGTTTTGTATGAGCGAAGAAAGAAACATTAAGCAGATCAATCCTGACGAGACGACTCTTTTTACGGATGTCTGTGGCATTATCGACGGTGCCCGAAGGCGCGTCGCCGTTTATGTCAATTCCGAGGTGTGCCTTACCAAATGGTATGTGGGCAAACGCATAAAAGAGGATGTGCTGTATAACCAACGTGCGGAATACGGCAAGCAAATAGTTAAGAATCTGGCTCAGCAGCTCACCGAACGGTATGGAAACGGATGGAGTGACAAAACTCTTTTACATTGTCTACGCTGTGCGGAGACTTTTTCCGAGGACGAAATTGTCTACGCGGTGCGGAGACAATTCTCTTGGACGCATATAAGAACCCTCTGCTATATAAAGGATCCGCTTGAGCGTCAGTTCTATATGGAGATGTGCCGCATCGAGCATTGGGATACCCGCACGCTGGATGCCAAAATCGACTCGCAGCTATATGAGCGTACTGCCATAAGTCGCAAGCCCGAGAAATTGATACAGCAGGAACTCTCGCAGCTGAAAGAGGAAAACGTCATTCAGCCGGATATTGTGTTCCGAAGCAGCTATTTTCTTGATATGTTGGGACTTCCGGATTCTTTTTCCGAGAAAGACTTGGAATCGGCAATAGTTTCGCAAATGCAGGATTTTTTGTGCGAGATTGGCACCGATTTCGCTTTTTTGGGGAGACAAAAACGCATTACTGTGGATGCTGTGGATTACTACATCGATTTGCTGTTTTATCACCGGATGTTGCACCGACTTGTGGCCATCGACCTTAAATTGGGCAAGTTTAAGCCCGAATACGAAGGGCAAATGCGTCTGTATCTGCGATATCTGGACAAAAATGAACGGCGCGATGGCGAGGAATCCCCCATCGGTCTGATTCTTTGCAGCGAAGGCAACACCGAGCATGTCGAATATCTGATGCTGGAAGAGGACAGCCCTATAAAAGTCGCCCAATATTATACCCAACTGCCTGATAAGAAACTGCTTGCCGAAAAACTTCAACGTGCTGTTGCCATTGCCAAGGAACGCATAACCGAACAAAAACACGAAAAATAACTTACTAACTTTTATTATGCCAAAAATCCCCCGTTTCCTTCTCCCTCTTGCCCTAGCAGCACTTCTATGCACCACGGCGCAGGCACAGACGGATTATGAACGAAATGGCTTTATGGTTTCAACTGGTGCACAATACCTAAATAACCTACAATCAATATATTGGACAAGCAAAACATATTTGACATCAAGGCTCGATGACAAATTCGGCACAAATGCAGATATTTCTTTTGGACATAATTGTATTTCTATTAATCCTCCTTGGTGGATGGCTGAAACAATATTGGCGGGTGCTGTTTTGATAATTGGTGAAGAGGCTTTTGATAAAGATTGGGGGAGGGATGAAATGTTTCTTCTTACAGTACCGTTTATGCTTCTAACGTCACCTCGCTTTTATTATCCTTTTGGAAAAAACTTCGAAGTCTTTGCCGGTTGGGATGCCTTCAAACTAACCAAAATGAAAGATATAAGCAGCGCATGGTATCTTACAGGCAGTCTTACGGCAGGCATCAACTTTTATGTCACCAAGCGTGTTTTTATCAGCGGCTATTACGAGTTCAACCACACTCACAACCCCTTCACCCGCTCCCTCAACTGGGCGCTTGGCGGCTTGGGCGTAGATATCCCCGACCAGCCCAAAGCCCTCAACGGCCACTCCGTGGGGATTCAGATAGGGTACGGGCTGTTCTGAGACAATAAAAAAACCGTCGCTCGCATCCGCCCCAACCACTCTCAAAACTCACACCTTAACACCTTCACATCTTCACACCTTCACGCCTTAACATCTTCACACCTTCACATCTTTTCACCCCCCTCACATACTTTTTCCCCACTTTTGTCGTTATACTTTATTCTCATCTCTCCACGCTGTTTGCGAAATACTTGGAGGATGTGCTAAGTAACTGACAGATACGAATATAGAGATACGCATTTATGGAATCGTTGCCCCCGTTGTTTTCCGACCTCGCCCTGATTCTTGTAACGGCCGGTATAACTACAATAATTTTCAAATGGCTCCGACAGCCGGTAGTTCTCGGCTACATAGTGGCCGGTTTCCTTATCGGTCCGGCGTTCAACCTTTTTCCGGGCATCACCGATGTGGCCGACATCAACGTGTGGGGCAAGATAGGTGTGGTGTTCCTGCTCTTTGCCTTGGGTTTGGAGTTCAGTTTCAAACGGTTGAAAGTGGTGGGTGCCACGGGTGCGGTAACGGCCATCACCGAGCTGGTGATAATGTTCACCGTGGGGTTTACCATAGGCAAAATCATCGGCTGGAAGGACATGAACTGCATCTTCCTCGGCTGTATGCTCTCCATCTCGTCCACCACCATCATTATCAAGGCTTTCGAGGATTTGAACATGAAACGCCACAAGTTTACCAACATAGTGTTCGGGGTGCTTGTGGTGGAAGACCTTGTGGCGGTGCTGCTTTTGGTGATGCTTTCCACAATCTCAGTAAGTAAGTCGTTCGACGGGGTGCAGCTGGCTTTCAGTCTTGTAAAACTGATGTTTTTCCTGATAATCTGGTTTGTGGTAGGTATTTATGTGATACCCACGCTGTTGCAGAAATCGCGCAAGCTGATGGGCGAGGAGACGCTGCTGGTGTTTTCCATCGGCTTGTGTTTCGGCATGGTGTATCTGGCCACAAAGGCCGGTTTTTCGGAGGCATTGGGTGCTTTTATGATGGGCTCCATCCTTGCCGAGACCATCGAGGCGGACAAGATCCACACCCTTGTCAACCCCATCAAAAACCTGTTCGGGGCCATCTTTTTCGTCACTGTGGGCATGCTCATCGACCCGCATGTGCTGGTGCAGTACTGGCTTCCGATAGTGGTTATTACCTTGGCGGTGATGTTCATCAAGAGTTTCAGCGCCACCGTGGGCGTGCTCATCTCCGGTCAGGACCTGAAAACCTCCATGCAGTCGGGGTTCTGTTTCTCGCAGATAGGTGAGTTTTCGTTTATCATCGCTACTTTGGGATTGAGTTTCAAGGTGATAGACCCGTTTATGTATCCTATCATCGTTTCGGTGTCTATCATCACCACCTTTTTCACACCTTTCTTTATGCGCCTTTCGGTGCCGGTGTACAACAAAGTGTACCCACATATCCCCGAAAAAGCCAAGCTGTTGCTCAACCGCTACAGTTCCGGAACTAAAAGTGTGGAGCAGGAGAACAACGTGCGCAACTACGTAAAATCGCAAGTGGCTGTGCTGGCCATATATGGCTCTATACTCACGGCTATCATGCTGCTTTCCAGTCTGTTGCTTAAACCTTTCATCGCGGGCAAGATAGAAGGCGTTTGGGGTGGTGTGGTGTCGGCTACACTAACCCTGTTGGTGATGGCGCCGTTCCTTAGGGCGTTGCTAAGCAAGAAAAACAAAGGCTTTACCTTGTTCAAAAAACTTTTGCAGGAACGCAAGATAAACTATGGGCTGCTGGTGTCGCTGTCGTTGTTGCGCTACATTGCCGCCTTCCTTTTCATAGGTATGGTGATGGTGTCGCATATCAACCTTGCTACAGGTTATGTTATTGTGGCTGTGGTTGTTGCGGTGTATCTTATACGCAACTCCAAAGGCATTCTGCGTTTCTACCAGCAAATAGAGTCGCGGTTTATGCACAACCTAAACGTGCGTCAGGAGGAAAAGAAAAAGCAAGCTCCGGTGCTGATCCCCGAAACCGAGGCGAAAAATTTCTATCTCGAACAGATGGTGATAAGCAGCGACTCCGAGTTTGTAGGCAAAACCCTTAAAGACCTGCAGCTAAGGGAACGGTACGAGGTGAACATCGTATCCATAACGCGCGGAAAAACAGTTATCAACCTGCCCGACCGCGATACAGTGCTTTATCCTGCCGACAAGATAACCATCGTTGGCAGCGACGAGCAGGTGCAGGCAATGAAATCCCTTGTGGAGATCGAGGACGAACTCATCAAACCCGACGCCAAGCGTCATCAGATGGACCTCTACTCACTGCAGATTACCGAAAACCACCCCTTCAACGGCATCTCTATACGCAAGGCCGACATACGCCAGCACTATCAGGCCCTCGTCATAGCCATCGAACGCAACGACGAACTGATGATGAACCCCGAATCGGACGAAATAATGCTTACCGACGATGTGATTTGGATAGTGTGCGAAGAAAACAGCGTGCAAAACATCAAGTCGTTGCTTATCGAAACCGAGGCTACGGAGTAGTTATTAAACCGAAAATTATTGAAAAACAAATAGTTGCTTTAAAATACTGAAAACTTTTCGGGCCAAGAGCCGAAAAGAGTTGCAAAGATGGAAAAAAATAAGTATTTTTGCAATCCACAATGACAGAAAAAAAATAATATAACGATATGACAGAAAAGAAATTCACTTTGGTAATCAATCCGGGAGCCACCTCCACCAAGGCTTCCATATACGAAGGAGAGAACGAGGTTTTCACCGAAAACATCAAACATCCCATCGAAGAGATTCAGAATTTTAAAGAAGTCGCCGACCAGTTCGACTACCGCAAAGCCGCCATCCTCGACATGCTGGCCAAGCACAACGTATCTCCTGGCGAGATAGCCATCGTTGTCGGCCGCGGCGGCCTCACACGTCCCTGCGAATCGGGCACCTACCGTGTAAACGAGCTTATGAAACAAGAGTGCCACGAAGGCATTCAGGGCAAGCACGCCTGCAACCTCGGCGCACTCATCGCCGACAGTATTGCCAAGGAGATAGGCTTGGGCGACGCCTATATCGCCGACCCCGGCATCGTTGACGAGCGTCCCGACCACGCCCGTATCACCGGACACCCTGTGTTCGACATGGACCCGCACCGCGAAGGCGTTATCTGGCACTGCCTCAACCAAAAAATGACCGCCAAGCTCTACGCCCGCGAGCAGGGCAAACGCTACGAGGACATGAACCTCATCATAGCCCACCTCGGCGGCGGCGTATCCGTAGGCATTCACAACCACGGTCGTGTTGTGGAGGTTAACCGCGCACTCTGTGGACTTGGCGCTTTCTCGCCCACGCGCGCAGGATCAATCAACGCCAGCAAACTTATCGATGTGTGTTTCAGCGGAAAATATACCAAGGAGGAAATCAAGAAAATGATCACAGCCGAAGGCGGCTTCGTGGCTTACCTCGGCACCAACGATGCCTACGAGGTGGAGAAAAAAGCCATTGCCGGCGACCCCAAATGCAAACTCCTTGTCGACGCTTTCTGCTACCAAGTGTCGCTCGAAATAAGCCGACTGGCAGCCGTGGTGAACGGCAAGGTGGACGCCATACTCCTCACCGGCGGCATAGCCTACAGCAAACCATGGATGGCACAAATTCAGGAACATATCGACTGGATAGCCCCCGTTAAAGTTTACAAAGGCGAAAACGAAATGCTGGCCCTCGCCATCTGCGGCAAAGAGGTACTCGACGGAGTGGCAAAAGTAAAAGAATACGTTTAATAAATAAAGCAGATGCCCTCTCGCACCCGGGAGGGCATTGTTATAACCTTTTCACAATGAAAAAAATAACATTATTCTTGGCCATGGCACTGCCTTTGGCTATATGGGCGCAGGACAACACAACGCCGCAAAAGACTTACAAACCTTCGGCAAAACTGAAAACCCTGCAGGACTCCGTGTCCTACTCGGTGGGTTTGGACGTTTATCAAAACCTCAAGCAAAATATGGGGGATTTCGGTATCAACTGGGATATCTTTATGAAAGGCATTTCCGACGCCAGCAAGGATAAACCGGGCTACACCCCGGAACAGATGCAGCAGGTGTTTCAAAGATACCAAGCCGAGATGCAACGTATTTATAACGAGAAACTTGAGAAAAATCTCGCCGATGGCCGCAAATTCCTCGACGAGAACAAGAAAAACAAATCGGTGATGGTTACCGAATCGGGATTGCAGTATAAGGTGATAAAGGAAGGCACGGGCAAGAAACCCGAAGCAGGCGGCACAGTAACATGCCACTACACCGGCACCCTTATCGACGGCACCAAGTTCGACAGCTCCTACGACCGCAACCAACCCCTCACTATCGCGCTCAACCAGGTTATCAAAGGCTGGGGCGAAGGCCTGCAGCTGATGAAAGAAGGCTCGAAATATATGTTCTACATCCCCAACGAACTGGCCTATGGCCAACAACAGGCAGGGATAATACCTCCGGGTGCCGCCATCATTTTCGAGGTGGAACTCATCAAGGTGGAGGAGACAAAGTAAGCTGCACCGCAGAGATTTGGAACAAAAAAGAAGTTTGGGTTTGCCGGAGGCGAGTTCGGACTTCTTTTCGCCATTTTAAAGAATCAAGGCAATGGGAAACACTTTCGGCAGAATTTTCAGGCTCACCACCTTCGGCGAATCGCACGGCGAGGCCGTTGGCGGCGTCATCGACGGTTTCCCGCCACGTGTGGCGTTGGACTTTACGGCCATCGACAGCCTCCTTGCACAGCGCCGTTCCAGCAACTATTTCGAGACAACCCGCCGCGAACCCGACAGGGTGCGTTTCCTTTCGGGAATAAAAGAGGGTGTTACGCTCGGCACACCCATCGCTTTTATTGTTGAAAACCAGAAATATAACTCTGCCGAATACGACGAGCTGAAAGAGGTTTTCCGTCCCTCGCACGCCGACTACAGCTACCAAGCCAAGTACGGCATCCGCGACCATTGCGGCGGCGGACGTGCCTCGGCACGCGAGACCGTAGCTCGTGTGGTGGCAGGAGCATTGGCAATGCAATTTCTTGAAAAACAGGGGATAACCATCGACGCTTGCGTAACGCAGATAGGAAACGTAAAAGTGCCCAACACCCAGCATCCCGACTTCGCCATTGCCGACGCTTCGCCAATACGTTGTCCGCACAAAGATACGGAGTTGCTGATTTTGAATGCGTTGGATGAAGCCAAGAACAGTGGCGATACCCTCGGCGGCGTGATAACCTGTGTGGTGAACGGCTGCAAGGCAGGGCTCGGCGAGCCGGTGTTCGACAAACTCGGCGCCACCCTTGCCCACGCTATGATGAGCATACCTTCGGCACGCGGTTTCGAGATAGGCGAGGGCTTCGCCTCCGCACTGATGACCGGCAGCCGGTACGCCGACGCCTTCAACGGCGATTTCTCCACCAAAACCAACCGCAGCGGCGGCATACAGGGAGGCATCTCCAACGGCATGGAGATACGTTTTTCGGTGGCGTTCCACCCTGTGGTAACCACGGGCAAGCCCATCGAGGCGGTGGACGCACAGGGCAATGTCCGTACCGTACTGCCGAAAGGTCGTCACGACATCTGCCAAGTGCCTCGCGCAGTGCCTGTTGTGCAAAGCATGGCGGCTATTGTTATTATGGACAACTTTTTATTGCAAAAATCTATAAATCAATGAAAATTAAAAAGTTAATTCTGTTTGCGATTCCGGTGCTCGCACTTTCCTCGTGTGGAAAGAAAAATACGTTCACCATCGAGGGAACTCTGCAAAATGGTGCGGGCAAAAACATCGTTATTGAGGAAATTGCCCCTAAAGACCTTATCCCCATCGACACCGTTACGCTGGACAAAGACGGACATTTCTCGTTCTCCTACGAAATGCCTTACCAGAGTTTCTACACCGTGAAAGTTACTGAGCAGGATTTTGTAACACTGCTTCCCGAATACGGAGAAACCATCACCATTACGGGCGACTATAACCGACTTTCGCCCACATACGAGGTGCAGGGTTCGCAAGGCAGTTTGTTGTTGTGGCAGCTTAACGATTTTTACAAATATGGTCTTCTGCGCCTCGACTCCATAGCCCGCGCTTTCGACCAGCTGGTGGCCGACTGCAAGGGAGACACCAACTGCATAAAAAAACAGAAACCTCTGCTCGACTCCGTTTATGTTGGTGCCTACGCCGAACAGCAGCAATACATCATTTCTTTCATAGAGCGCAACAAAGGTTCGCTGGCCACGCTGATAGCCCTGTACAAACCTTTCAACGGCAAACCGCTGATAAATCCGCGCACCGCCGATTTCTACTACTACGAACAAGTGATAGACGGCCTCGAACTTTCTGCCCCCGACAATCCACACACCGTGCAGTTCCGAAACACCGTGGAGCGTCAGCGGGTTATCAACAAATCGGCCGAGGAGTCGGCACCGCAAGCTGTTGTAACATTAGGAAATAACCAAGAATAATGCCTGAACATGCAAACAAAAAGGCCTATTTTGTGGCCGACACCCATTTTGGCGCCCCGCCCGACAGTGCAGCGCGCGAGGCCGATTTTGAGCGTTGGCTCGACAAGGTGAAAGCCGACGGCAGCAAGCTTTTCCTGCTCGGCGACATCTTCGATTTCTGGTTTTCATACAAATATGTAGTGCCACGCGGCTTTGTGCGGGTGCTCGGCAAACTGGCCGAATTGGCCGACAGCGGCGTTGAAATACATTTCTTTACCGGCAACCACGATATGTGGGTGTTCGACTATCTGAAAAAGGAAATTGGGATTAAAACGCATACTCAACCCACTGAGTTCGAGATAGATGGCAAGCTGTTTCTTGTCGGTCACGGCGACGGGCTTACCAACCTCAACAAATCGTACAACGCCCTGAAACGTGTGTTCGCCTCAAGGCTGTGCCAGCGCGCATTTGCGGCACTGCACCCGTGGGTGGGTTTCTCGATAGCCACGAAATGGTCGCGGAGCAGTCGCCGAAAAGGCAAGAAAAATATTAAAAAACAGTGCCGTCCCAACGAGGTGCTGGTGTTCTGCAAGGCCAAACTTCAAGAGAAACATTACGACTTTTTTGTCTTCGGCCATTGTCATAGAGTTGAAAACGAGGCGGTTGGCGAAAGCTCCCGTTATCTGGTGATAGGGGAGTGGATAGAAAACCGCAACTACGCTGTGTTTGATGGCGGTGAGATAGAGGTGCGGGATTTTGCCAAAGAGTAAAAAATTTTATATACTTTATCGTTCATTTCAACGTTTTTTTTTGAAAAACAAGTAATAACCATTTAATCTTATATAATATGAAATACAATTTGTTTAGAACTTTGGTTGCCGTTTTTGCCATGGCAGCGATGATTTTCGCAGTGTCGTGCGACAAGACGGCCGACGATAACGGTAATAACGGCCAGACTACCAGTCCCGACCCAGAACCCAAGCCAGTCCCGGATGGTGCTTTGTGCGGTATTTTTTCCGTTTCCGAAAATACGCATGTGTATTTTTCCAAAGGCAATCTGCAGTACACCACCACCGGCACCCATGCCGTTGCCGACGGAGGAACTGCGCCGGGCACATGGCGTTTCGCTACTTGGCAATGGGATACGATAGGAGCAGCAAACAGCAATGTTTCATCTTCGTACACTGGTTGGATAGACCTTTTCTGCTGGGGTACAAGTGGTTGGAATAGCGGAGCTGTTGGATATCAGCCGTATTTCATCGAAGGTCCAAGCTCCAATTATTACCCAGGCGGTTCGTACACCAACGATCTTACCGGAGAATTTGCCAATGCCGACTGGGGTGTTTACAATGCCATATCCAACGGCGGAAACCGACCGGGACTTTGGCGCACTTTATCCGAAGAAGAGTGGGGGTATCTTAAGGATAGTCGAAACACTGCTTCGGGAGTGCGTTATGCCCTAGCAACTGTATGCGGAATACATGGATTGATCCTTACTCCAGATAATTGGAAAACAGAAACCTACGCTCTCAACGACGTGAATAATTACCTTGCTGAATATGATGCAAATGTTCTGACAGCTGCTCAATGGGGACCTTTGGAATTGGCCGGTTGCATTTTCCTTCCCGCCGCCGGCTACCGTCGTGATACTTCTCTTTATAGAGTGGGATCATGGGGTCACTATTGGACTACAACCAGCAATACTGACTACTTTAGGTGGAGTTTTGAATTTACGTCAGGAGGTGTTTTCAGAATGGGCAATTATCCCTACATTGGCTCATCGGTGCGCCTTGTATGCTCTGCGGATTGATAGGCTGAATTTCCTTTTGCCCTCGAGAAAACTTTTGTTACACGGTGCCTTGTTTAAAACTCGGCATCAAGTGGTTTTTCTCCGGTATTGTAAATTTTGGCCATGCAAATACGCTGCCCGATAGTGCCTTTACCTCAAGGTTGTAGTTGAACAATAATCCCGATAATTGAAAAAAAAACGTGTTGCTACAATTTTCCACGTCATACTGCGTTATTGTAGCACTTAATATAAAAAAAGAGATGCAAACAATCACAATCTGGATAATTTTCGGCGCGCTGATGTTGCTCAGCTTTATCGTGAGCCGTGCGTTGCAGTCATATTTCAACAAATGTGCGAAAATCCTCACCAACGAGGGCATTACGGGCAGAGAGGTGGCCGAAAAGATGCTTTACGACAACGGCATCTACGACGTAAAGGTGGTGTCCACCGGCGGCTCCCTCACCGACCACTACAATCCCGCCAATAAAACCATCAACCTGAGTTACGAGGTATATAACGGCAACAGTGTTACCGCCGCCGCCGTGGCAGCCCACGAGACGGGCCACGCAGTGCAGCACGCACATTCGTATATTTGGCTTTCGCTGCGTTCCAAGCTGGTGCCTGTGGTAAATGTCTCCTCGCGCTGGGTGCAGTGGGTGTTGCTTGCCGGCATACTGTTGGTTAATATTTTCCCGTATCTGCTTTTGGCAGGAATAGTGCTTTTCGGCCTTACCACGCTGTTCAGTTTCATCACCCTTCCGGTGGAGATAAACGCCAGCCGTAGGGCGTTGGTGTGGATGAACTCCAGCAACATAACCACGTCGCAGACACACCCCAAGGCCGAGAAATGCCTGCGTATGGCCGCTTATACATACGTCATCGCCGCACTCTCGTCGCTGGCCACCCTGCTGTATTATGTGCTTATTTATAGCCGCAGGTCGTAGCAAGTATGGCTCTGAGCCGCCAATTTAAAACAGAATGAAGTTATTAAAAAAAAGTATAATATAAAAAATTGATATGAAACATTTATTTTTTAATGTGATAGCTGTTATTTTGCTATTTTGCACAACAGTTAGTTACGGACAGGAGAAAAGGACGATCGCTTTCTCGGGATTGCCCCAGACAGCACAAAATTTCGTGAATAAGCATTTCTCCGACAAAGAGGTATCCACAGTGTTCTACGACACCGACGACAAGGAGTACGAGGTGCGCTTTTCCGACGGCTCTAAGATTGAATTCGATAAAAAAGGCAGCTGGGAAGAAATCGAAGACCGCGACAATGTGCCGGCCACTGTTATGCCGCAGCCCATACGCGATTACCTTGCAACCAATCACAAAAACACGAAAGTGCGTAAAATCAGTGCCGACCGAAGGGGATACGAAGTTGAACTTTTGGGAGATATGGAACTGAAATTCAACAAAAAAGGCAAGTTCCTGCGTTACGACGACTGAACCTCGTTTTTTTTTGACGGCAGAGAATGACCAACGTGGAGCGGTCGTCACTGCCAACGGATACATCGTTGCAAGTGCAAGATAATAGACAATTGATTATAATACATAAAAGCAAGACAATGAGACGCACCTTTTTCAAAACCATCGCCGCTATTTTTACAGTGGCAACCATGATTTTCGCAGTGTCGTGCGACAAAAACGATGACGACAACAGCGAAAGTCAAAACCAGAACAACAATAACAACACTGAGCTGGTAGGTACTAACTGGGCCAACCATGACGAGGGTGAGGAAGAACTCGAGAGTGGCATTATGGCCAACTATGTGGCAGACGTCCGGCTGAGTTTCGGAACCGCCACTACAGGAAACGTGTCATTCTCCATGGAATATCCCGAATATCCCGAAGAAAATATGAATTATGGCCTGCCTTTCACCTACACATACCAAGCTCCCAACGGTACAATTACCGCTTCTGCCATGGGTTATTCTATGGACATGACCTTCGTTGTGAACGGCAACCAGATGACCGTTACCACAACTAATGACGGCGAGACCGAGACCGCAATATTCACCAAGCAAAGTTAATCTGGAATAAACTACTGAAACAGAACGGATTGCGACGAAAACCGCAGTCCGTTTTTTTTTGTGATGTTTTTTGCAGAATGTAGGGAAGTCGAGAAAAGTATGCAATAAAACCGACAAAGAGTCGTTATCTACTGCGAGTTTTTACTTTCCTCACTTATGGTAATTTTGGCAAAAAACAAAGGAAAAGGGATTTCCAGGGAAGCCTTGTCCGATCTTATATGGTTAAGGGGTGGAGTTTTTGATATGATTGTTTGGACCTTGATGTTGATTGGCGCATCTGTGTACGGCTTTATAACCTTGCCGCCGGATGGAAACGGGCTGGGGTATTTTTTCCTTGCAGTTACACTCCTGCCTATTTTCTCCCTCTTGTCTTGTTTGGACGTCTATTTGCGTTGGGAACGGGCAAGGGAGACGGTTTCGGTACAATACGAGACACTTGTTATCGAATGCAGCGGCTGTATATTCAGGCGGCGGCGCAAAGAAATTCCGTTGTCCACCATACGTAGAGTGGAGTCGTGGGAAAGCGGTAACTATCCCGAGACGTTGCGTGTTGTTTATTCAGACTCGCATACCTACCGTTTCGGAATATGCATGGCACCCGACTACCGCGACAAACTTGCCGACACCATTGACGAGCTGGCAAAATGTTATCTGTAAAAAAATACGCTATAGAGCCATAATTGACTGATTTTTTTGATGTCTTCAAGGTCGTCTGTCTCCGACAGACATGGTTTTCGTTATCTGTCGTAACACCGCATTTTGTGCGGTGTTACATGCGCCTTAGGAGCGTGTTGGGTCTCCGACGCAAGGCAGTCTCGAAGAGACTTTACGCACGTAGTGCAAATAACGCCACACGTTAGTGTGGTGTAAACAAGCGAAAGGAATAATGCCTCTCGGAGAGAGGCGACACTGTTTCAAGGGGGAAAGCACAATAACTATTACAGCGAACAAAATCAGTCTGTAATCTTATTAGAGCAAATCTCTCTCCCGCTAAAAACTTTTTGTCGTGCAGCATGACAATAAAAACAGCGATGCAGCGTTTATTTTTAATACATGTGAAAAACAGAAATATGAAAAAAATAATCTTGCTCTTTTTGGCATTGATTACTCTTTCCTACCATGCCTCCGCGCAATTCTATGAATGGGGAGAAAGACTGCCGGACACAACATATACCGATAGTACAGGGACGAAATATATTTCGGGTGGGGATTGGTATTTGAAAAATACTTTCAAAGTTTTGAAAATTAAGACATTCAAGTATCTTAAGACATTCAAATGTAAAAGAGACACTGTCTTTCTAATCCATGTCAGATGCGTCGATACCTCGTTGTATAATGCCTGCGAAAGAAAATTTGGACGTCGTTCTGCAGAGTCAAATGCAGAAATGACAATTGTCAGTTTTCCTTCCGATAGAGCTTGCAACGGCATTGCCATGGAAGTGGGCAAAACCTATAATATGTGTATCTGGCTTTGGAATAAATATCCGTTTGTAATGGGGGTTGGACCGCGCGATTACTGGGAAATAAAAGGTGCTCGTATTCCTAGTAAAGAATTAAAGTCTCAACCTTTGCTGGTAAAAGAATTGCACGGATTATGTCTGGAACAATGAAAACGCATTAAAAAAATCGTATCTTTGCAATTGCAAATTCATAATATGAACGATAATTTCAAAATACGTCCGGCGCGGTCCGGAGAGGCGGGCTTGGTGCTTGAGTTTATCAAACGTCTTGCCGAATACGAAAAATGTTCCCTCGAGGTTGTCGCCGATGAAGCCACCCTGCACCACTCCTTGTTTGTGGAGCGTTCCGCCGAGGTCGTCTTTGCCGAGGAGGAGGGCGTGGTGATAGGCTTTGCCCTCTTTTTCCACAATTTCTCCACTTTCGTGGGACGCAAGGGACTCTATCTCGAAGACCTTTTCCTCATTCCCGAAAAGCGCGGCAGGGGCTACGGAAAAGCCTTGCTTAAATATCTTGCCAAGCTTGCGGTGGAGCGCAACTGCGGCCGTATGGAATGGATTTGTCTCGATTGGAACGAGCCGGCTTTGAAGGTGTACCGCTCCATAGGAGCCGTCCCCATGGACGAATGGACGGTGCAACGCCTCGACGGACAGGCATTGAAATATTTTGCCGAAAAAGGATAAATACATGATGACGATAGATACAACCGATATGTGTTCGCACTTGCAAAAACGGCTGTTCGGCGAGGATGGCGACTATCACCCTCTTTGGCTTGCCATGCAGGACGACCCCGAACTGACAGCGGTGGTGCGTTCGCGACAGCTGCATGTTTACCGCAACGGCAAGAAAATCCTTGTCCTGGCAGGGAAGTCCGCCCCGAAAATCATCAGGGAGGACCACCTTGACCAGTTGCTGAAACGGTAAGTTCCCCCTTTTAAGGTGAAGAAAAGTCCAGTGGGACTTTTCGATAGCCCGAAGGGCGGAGAATATGGTTTTCTCAGCTTCGCTATCGAAACATTCACAGAATGTTTCTTCATCCTTCAAGAGAAAAAGAGAAACGAAGCAAAACACATGATAACAGCTTTCACGTTAAATCTAATTTTTAATCTGACTCCAACATAAAAACTCTCTCCAGCTAAAAACTTTTTGATTCGTTGTAGGCAATAAAAAGCGATTATCTATGTTTTTGTTTTTTTCACTTATTAAACAACACAAAATATCAAGGCAATTACAAACGAAAGGGTGTGGGAGGCCTATAGCGAGCGCGAGGCTCAGGCCATCTGCCGGGAGGTGCGGCAAAGCGGCGATTTTGCAGGCTTTGCGCAAGGCTTTATGCATAGCGACGACAGCCGCGTGGCACGCAACGCCTTGTGGGTGCTCACCAAAGCCACCGACAGCGAGCTCTCGCAGCTGCAGCCCCTGCTCGACAAACTTATGGACTTGGCAATGCATACCGACAGCTCGGCAGTTCGACGGCTGTCGCTGAACCTCGTAGAACGGCTGAAGATGGACGAGGACGACCTACGCACCGATTTCCTCGACTTCTGCCTCGACCACATGGCCGACATAGCGGAGTTGCCCGGAGTGCAGTCGATAAGCATGAAACTCGCCTTCCGTATGTGCGGTTTCTACCCCGAGTTGATGGACGAGTTCCGCCGCACCCTCGAGGCGATGGAAATCAGCTATTACAAACCCGCAGTGAAATGTGTCCGCAACAAGATACTGGCAGGGAAGATGAAGTGAGGGGTTTGCCACATTTTTTGAACGAAAGAGCGGAAATTTGTATTTTGAAATATAAATTTTGTATATAATTTTGTATTTTGAAATATAAATTTTGGGTATAATTTTGTATTTTCAAATATAAATTGTATCTTTGCATTGTTTAAGATAAATATAATAATTATGGAACCGACTGAAATTCGTGTTGTTGTGGATAATTACCATCGTAGGCTTAACAATGTTTCTTTGTCATTCAAACGGTATTTGTACAGCCAAATAGATTGGGATGTGCGGATGATTGGTATAAAAGGAGCGCGTGGCGTTGGTAAGACGACCATGCTTTTGCAGCATATTTTGGATAATTACAAGGATGTAGACCAAACGTTGTTTGTCTCGTTGGATGATTTGTGGTTTTCAAACCATTCTTTGGTGGAGCTTGTCGAATGGGCATCTCAGCATGGCATACAGCGTCTGTATTTGGACGAGGTTCATCGTTATCCGCAGTGGCAGCTTACGCTGAAAAATATATACGACAACTATCCGGATATGGCCATTGTATATACTGGCAGCTCTTTGTTGTCCATTGATTATGCTGTGGCGGATTTGTCCCGTCGGCAAACTTTGTACACCCTGCACGGTATGTCTTTCCGTGAGTATCTTGAGTATGAAAACACATTGAGTCTGTCTCCTTTGGCGTTGGACGACCTTTTGAAAAATCATGTTGAATATGCAATGCAAATCACACGTGATATTAAGGTTCTGCCGCTCTTCGAGGCATATCTCGAACATGGCTATTATCCTTTCTACAAAGAATCCGCCAGTGATTACCTCGACCGCCTTAAGTGGACGGCACAAATAGCTATCGACGTTGATCTGCCCGCTGTTGAAGATGTGTCGTATGCTACATTGTTGAAAGTTAAACGGCTGTTGTCTTTGATAAGTGAGAGGGTGCCCTTCGTGCCAAATATGGCCTCTTTGTGGCAAGAACTTGACACCAACAACACTCTTGGTTTGAAAATGCTTTACGCTCTCGACAGAGCACGGATTCTGTCGTTGGTTTCAAGCAAAATTAAGAGTTATAAACATCTTTCCAAGCCCGACAAGATATTCCTAAACAACACAAATTTGATGTATGCCTTGTGTTCGAAGGTGGATAGGGGAACGGAACGGGAGACTTTTTTCCAAAACCAGCTTTCGGTTGGACATGAGATTAGCATCCCATCGCAAGGGGATGCCCTTGTTGATGGCAGGTGCCTTTTCGAAATAGGAGGGAAAAACAAAACTTTCGAGCAGATAAAAGGCCTTCCCGACAGCTATTTGGCAGTAGCCGACACCGAAATTGGCCACGCCAACCGCATCCCCCTCTGGATGTTCGGCATGCTGTATTGATTGTTATGAGCAATATCGGAAATGGCGGAATGTGAGTCATTTTCGCCTCAGCCATAGATAATCAAAAACGCCAGTAGCTCTGTGCCGCTGGCGGTTGTTTTGTTTTGTGCAAATCTCCAATGTTTGTCTTAATTGGTTCCCAAGGCAATACTATTTATGGTAAAATGTAATAGTTCATAACGTTATTGTTGAAAATGAATATTTTCACGCTGCAAAATTACACTTTTTTTTCCGTTCGGTAAAATTTTTTTGCAGAATCAGAAAAAAAATACGTAACTTTGCAAAATCATTGAGTAAAATTACTCAGTCCATTGAGTAAAATTACTTAATATGTTGAGTAAAAATTTAAGATATGTTTGAACGTATTTATAATCAGGTAATTAAAGAGCGTTTGGAAGGGCCGCGGAAGTTTATCCAGATAGTTACCGGCCCTCGTCAGGTGGGCAAAACCACAGCCGTAATTCAGGTATTGAAGTCGCAAAAAACGCCGTATCTGTTCTTTTCTGCTGACGAAGTTCCTGTTTCTCAGCGCGAGTGGATTGCGGACTGTTGGGAAAATGCACGCATGAGGTTTCGTTCTGAAAAATTGGATAGTTTTATACTTGTGATAGACGAAATACAAAAAATCCACGGCTGGAGCGAGGTGGTGAAGAAAATGTGGGACGAGGACACACGCCTCGAAATCAATTTGAAAGTACTCTTGCTCGGCTCGTCGCGGGTGCTGCTCGAAAAAGGACTTGCCGACTCGCTTATGGGACGTTTCGAGACAATAAAGATGCCACACTGGTCGTTTGGCGAAATGCGCGACGCCTTTGGTTTTACACTGGAGCAATATGTGTATTTCGGTGCGTATCCCGCTGTAGCTGAACTTGTTGGTAATGAGGAGCGTTGGGGCGAATATATCCGTTCTTCAATTATCCACGCAACTATAAACAAAGATGTTTTGGCCGATGCCGTGGTGAACAAACCGGCTCTGCTACGGCAGACTTTCGAGCTTGCGTCGGCATATTCGGGTGAAATAGTGTCGCTTACAAAAATGATAGGCCAGTTGCAGGATGCTGGAAACACAACCACACTTTCGTCGTATCTGCAACTGTTGGACGAGAGCGGCCTTGTGTGCGGTTTGCAGAAGTTTTCTCCCGAAAAATTACGCCAACGGGCTTCCATTCCAAAGTATCAGGTGTATAACAACGCTTTGAAAAGCATCTACTGTGGGGCTTCGTTCAAGGAAGCTTTGTCCGACCGCAAGTTGTGGGGACATCTGTTCGAATCGGCTATGGGCTGCCACGTTGTGAACGGCGCTTTTTCCTTCCATTTGCAACCTTTTTATTGGCGTGAAGGAAACAACGAAGTGGATTTTGTTTTGAAAAATGGTGAAAAGGTGGTTGGCATAGAGGTGAAGTCCAATTTTGAAAAATACACCACGGGCCTGGCCGATTTCCGCGAG
>JAFSOU010000027.1 GCA_017443265.1 Bacteroidales bacterium
GTTGAAAGTTGAAATAGGAACTAAATTTAAAAATACTCTTTGACAGCAAACTCGAACTGGTCGATAAATATCTGCTTAAAAGCATATAGATTATTTTGCTCGTAGAAAATAAGCATAGCTTTCTTGTAGTCGATAGAGTCAACCGAACGAAAACTCAAAGGACAATAGCCATTTGCTATCAGTATAGCATTGCTAATGATACGTGCCGTTCGCTTGTTGCCGTCGGAAAATGCCTGTATATACGACAAAAGTGTTATTGCCAACAATGCTTTTTCAAAAACATTTTCCTTGTTGTTTATCAAGTCGCAAGTATCACGCATAGCCTCGCGAATCTGAAATTGGTTGTCCAGCGGGTGATAGTTGGTTCCCGTGATACCCACACGACGATGCCGGATTCCCTTGTCGACGGAAAGTTCCTTGGTGAGCAACTGGTGAATATCCTCGATATGACTGATAGTTAGTTCCTTCAGATAGTCGGGGTTGTCGATGATGAAACGCAAAGCATCCTTGTGATTGAGCAGCATAACGGCCTCTTCCTTGGTCTTGCCGGCGGCGGTCTTGCTCTCACGAAGCAGTCGCTCCGTTTCAAGCAGGGAGTATGTGTTACCTTCTATCTGCGACGATTTCCAACTGAGGTCGATGCCCAGTCGTTCCATCTCTTTTCGGTATTCGTTTTCGGTCATCTCGCTGACATGTTGGCGAAATGCACCCTGCAGCTCTTGCAAATGGGAATTCTCCTCATCGGTGAAAAGCCTTACAGCTGGCAGTTGTTCTCTAAGCAGCTTAAAGTTGAACGATGTCTGCACCTGACGTTCGTCCACATCGAGCGCAAAATAAGTATCCAAGTCAAGGGGCATCAGCAGATGAGCCTGATCGGAAAGACGGTAACGGGTGGCACGAGCCTTGCCTTCAACCACAATATCACCGTTTTGGACCCCTAATGCGAGGAGTCGCTTCATGGTGGCATCGCTGCCTTCAAAGGCAGTACCTCTTGCTATCTCATCGCGCGAAGACTGCGGATGATAGTGCAGAAACTGTAGTATCTCTCTTGAAATATCCATAAAACACGTATAAGAAAAATCGGTGCAAAAATAATGTTTTTTTTTCAATAATCGGCTCATTGTGAGCTAAAAAAAGGATAAAATAGCTGTATTTTGAGCTGATTCGTAAAGTTAACTTTATTTAATGTTTTGGTTATCAATGCTTTAGTGAATGGTAATTGGTTTATGGTTTTGAGTTGGGAGTTAAGCCTCCTCACATCTTCACTTTTGAACAGTTGTTTCCCCTTTTTTGGGGGGGGAATTTGGGAAGTGGTGCGCACTAAAAAAAGTGCATCAAAACATAATCCAGAAACAGACAAATTAATACAGCAGTCCGAAAGTCCAAAGTGGGACAACCCTTCCGAAGCCTTGCTCAATGTCGTCTTTTACGATATGACCGTTGGCGACGCCTTCAATCTGTGCACCGCTCTTGCTTTTGCCTCCCACCTCAAAAGTATATTCGCCAATCACAAAATCGGAGACTTTAGACGAAATAACATCGCATACCACTCGGGTCTGATTGTAGAAAAACGTTTCCCTGAGATTTCCCGTGTTGGTTTCGGCCAAGCCCAAAGCGTACATCATATTGGTGTTGTCCACAAAAACTTTCTCCACTTTGCCTAGACTACGCAGACCGCCAGTCTCATTGCGCAACTGACCAATCATACCTGCCTTTTCCATATAAAGGAAATAATCGGGCAGCACGTTACGACTTACGCCCAAAGCGTTGGCAATGCTTGAGTAGTCGGGCTTGAAGGGAGCACTTTTTGCCACTATTGCCATAAGCCGGCGCAATTTACGCCCGGTGGAAACCGACATCGAGGCATATTGCGGAATATCCATCTCCAAAGTCTGTGTTACCACTTGGTCGAGTCGCGACAGAAACGCCCCCTCTTTGCTGAACGGATAGTACCCATGACGCAGATATTCCCTGAAAAGGGGCAATGGGTGAGGCAATGTACTAAGGTCCACACGGTTGGCAACAACCTCGTCGAGGGAGTAAACAGGCAGCTTGATGTTGTGGAACATTTCAAGATACTCGCGGAACGATAGCCCCTGCATGGTGTAAAGCACGGCGCGACGGCTTAAATCGGCCTGTCCGCTAAGCAAGTCAAGCACCGACAAGCCTGTAAATACGATATGCAGCGCAGGATGCGCATCGTAAATCTCCTTCACCTCCACCGACCAGTTGGGGTATTTGTGTATTTCGTCGATATAAAGGTGCGTGCCACCCTCTTTCACAAATACCGACGCCACTTCGGCCAGAGTGTGCTGTGCGAAATAGCTGCCCTCGGCGGAGATGTATAGTGCCTGTTGCTGTGATTTGGTAGTAAGAATATGTTGCAGCACAAGAGTGGATTTGCCCACGCCTCGCGGACCCACAAGACCTACCAACCGCAACGACCAGTCGATGGTTTCGTGCTTGTACCGCACAAAGTCGAGACTAGTAAGAGCCAGCTGCTCATTCATATAATCCGTTAAAATAGTGTCAATCATAATGCCTCCGTTTGTTGAGTTTCCAGCTGCAAAGATACGATTTTTTTTAATATGCACTAAAAAAAGTGCAGTTTTCTCGCAAAATTGCACTTTTTTTAGTGCAGGGAAGAGTTGTGTGTGTTATTCTTAGTTGCTGTGGATTACAAAACCACCGCAACCGGAGTAGCCCAAACTGGTATGAACAAAAAAAAGGTGCAGTATCCATTCGGCATTTTATATTGGTGAAGTGTGTTTCATCTCTGCACCCTCGCAACTACGCCCTTACCCACAAAAAATACGGGCACGCCTGCGGCGTGCCCGTATATGCACAAAACTATTATTCTTTTTTATTTTACCTCTTTCACAATGCGTACAGACGTACCGTAGCAGCGGCTGTTGTTGCCGCCTGTATAAACATTGCTACTGAAGAAGTAAAATTGGTATGCGCCGATGCTATTGAGGGACGTGGCCGAATGGTAGAAGCCGCCGTCACCGACATTATTGAGCAAAACAGAAGCTCTGCGTAAGCCTGCGGCAGGGAGGAAGGCGCAGCCGGCAGGCTCAAAAATATTTGTCCAGTCGGTGGAAGAAATGGTGTTTGCGGTAAATGCAGCATCGCGATGATTATTGATGCGGCTCAGAGCGTAGGTGTTTACATCCCAGTTGTCGGGAACAATTATCAGTCCCGGCATATTGTTTACCGTAGCCAGGGCATAGCGCACGCCGGAACAAGTGGTTCTTGTGTTTAAAATATAAGTCCATTCGGCCCTGGTCGGGGTGCGCCATGTACCCGCGGGGTCGGTGGTGCTGGTCTTGGGGTTAAATATTTCATTGTACACGCCCCAGTCGTAGTATGCACTTGTACCCACAAGATTGAGATCTGCCATGTTTGTGGAAGGGCCGTAGCCATAATAGTTATATGTTGTATCAACTATGCCTAGAGAACTTGCCCACGGCTGGAAATTTATGGCATACGGATCGTTGGCTGTATTGTCGTATCCGCTTGTACCCCAGCCAAAAAGGTCTATCCATCCGGAATAGGAGGGTGAGATATTGCTGTTTGCCGCACCTATGAAATCCCACTGGTGCTCGGCAAAACGCCATGTGCCTGTCGAGGCCCGGTACTGCAGGTTGCCCGGAGCAAAAACAACTTGTTTTGTAGCACTAACCGAGAAATAGGGCGTGCCACCGCCGCATTCGCAGAAACAAAGGTCGTTGATGGTGTTGGTGTAGATTTTGTTCCTTTCCAAAGTCGCGGATGCCATAGTTTTGTTGGTTTGTTTATTATCAGTGTTGTATATAGTCATGGTAAGGTTTTTGGAGGCCAAGGGGGGCAGTATCACATATATATCCTTTGGTGTAGATAAGTCGATATAGTTGTTGTTGCCGTCGGTAAGGTTAACGGTAAGTACCTTAGTAACATTGGCGGTAGGGGTAACAGTTGGTGTAGAGCCGTTACTAACGGAAAAAGCACCTGCCAAGGCACCGTTGGTGGTGGTAAATTCTATTTTTGTTGCCTGTTTGTTGGTGGCGCTTGCGGCGGCTTTAAGGTTAAGTTTAAGAACGGTTCCGAGATTTTTCATAAAGAACGACAAGTCGGTTTGGCCTGCAGGCACGCTGGCAAATGCGGCCATACAGGTATTGCCGTTCAGCGCGTTGACGGATGAGTTGTAGGTCTGTGTGGAGGGGAAATTCACAGTAAGCGTAGAGGCGGTAAAATTGCTCGGTATGGTGCTACCGCTTGCAGTTCCAACTATGGCGGCGGGGTATACTGCCCAGTATATTTCGTCGCTTCCCGAAGGAATGGCGTATGTGGTGCCTTCGAACCATGCTTTTGTAAGGTCGGCATTCAATCTGGTCAAGGGCAGATTGGTGCCGTTGATATTAAGAGAGTCGGCGCTTTCCCACTTAACCTTGCGGCCGTCGGCGTAGTCGAGGTAGGCCTTGTCGGTGCTCTGCGGCATTGCGGCAGTAGTGGTTATATAGCGTTCAACACCAATTATTTTTGTTGGGTCGATGTCTATAGTCTCTTTTTTGCACGAGGAGACCATCATCATCGTGGCACTAAGCACTACAATTTGGCCGAACAATTTGAGTTTGTGTTTTTTCATTGATGATAATTAATTTCTGGTCAGTATACATTA
>JAFSOU010000028.1 GCA_017443265.1 Bacteroidales bacterium
AAAGTTGAAAGTTGAAAGTTGAAATTGCATGCTATTGACCACCAACGATCTTTTTCATTGTTCACAGGTTACCAACAAAATAAAAAAATCCCACTTCAAAATACTATTTTGCGACAATATGCGTTATTATATGTTATTTTGCACGTATTACAGATATGAAAAAAGCTAAACGTTTGATATTGCCGCTTATAGTGATGGCCGTTGTGTCCTCGGCAACAGCGCAGCAAGACACTCTGCAATGTTTCACCGTGGGATTCAATTTCGGAACCATGTTCTCCTCGGGCGAGAAGATTATGAGCAGCGGCGAAAAGACCGACCTCGTAAAAAATCCTTTCCTCAATTTCGGTGTCGATGTCATGTACAAATTCCGCAGAAACTGGGTGCTCGGTGTCGAAGGCAACCTGTATTTTGGCAACGACAACCTTAAATATCGCGAGGAGCGTCTGCCCATGCTCTACGCCGACGGTGTGGTAATAGGCGGTGGCGGTGGCGATGCCGGCGTGGAGGCTTTCAACCGTGGACTCAGCATCATCGGCAGCGTGGGAAAAATAATTCCGGTGTCGCGAAAAAATCCCAATTCGGGGATATTCCTCTCGCTTGGCGCTGGATTCACCCAAAGCCAGATTATTTACAGCGTTCAGGCCGAGGAAGCCCCCCAGCTCGACGGCGACTATGCCAACCTCTACGACCACCAGCAGCGCGGCCCCGTGCTTATGGAGAACATCGGATACTGGTTTATGAGCAACGACAAGGCTTATTTAAACTTCATTCTCTCTTTCGAGATGCAGCAGCATTTCACCCACTCCACCCGCGACTACGTGATAGACCATTACATGGGCTTTAGCGGCAAGGACGACAACCGCTATTTCACCCCCATCTATATGCTTAAACTTACGTGGATGTTCCCCCTCACGGGCAAAAAAACGCAAGAATATTATTACTACTAACCTGCACAATGCGAATACTTTACACATTCGGCATAAGGCTTTACGGACTGGGAATACGTATTGCCTCGCTTTTCAGCGAAAAGGCAAAACTGTGGGTCGATGGCCGCAAGTATCTGTTCGAGCGTATGCTGAAGCTTGTCCCCGACGACCAACGGCCCTGCGTGTGGATTCACGCCTCGTCGATGGGCGAATTCGAGCAGGCACGCCCCGTTATAGAACTGATACACGGCAGTTTCCCCAAACACAAAATTGTCGTTACTTTCTTTTCGCCATCGGGCTACGAGATACGCAAAAACTACGACCTCGCCGACGCTGTGCTGTATATGCCCCTCGACACACCGCGCAACGCCCGCCGTTTCCTCGACATCGTTAAGCCGCAGGTGGCATTGTTCGTGAAATACGATTTCTGGTTCAACACCCTTTCGGAACTGAAAAAACGCAACGTCCCGACTTTCATTTTCTCCACCATTTTCCGTCCCTCGCAGTATTTTTTCAAGTCGTACGGACGCTGGTTCCGACGTCAGCTCGGCGCTTTCACGCATTTCTTTGTGCAGAACGAAGAATCTAAAAATCTGTTGCAAAGCATTGGCTATGGCAATGTTACCATTACAGGCGACACTCGTTTCGACCGTGTGGCAAAAATAGCCGCCACAGCCAAGAGCGACGACATTGTGGAGCGTTTCATAAATGGCAAGCCCGTGGTGATGGCAGGCAGCTCGTGGCCTCCCGACGAACAGATACTGCAGCAGTTCATCGCCACCACGCCCCACGACGTGAAACTGATTGTGGCTCCCCACGAAATCGACGAAAGCCATGTGAGCCAGATAAAGAGACTTTTCGGCAAGACGGGCGTCTGCTATACCGAAGCTACGTCCGAGACGGATTTTTCCAATGTCAAAGTTTTGATTGTCAATACGATGGGAATGCTGTCGAGTCTCTACCGCTATTCGCACATAGCCTATATAGGCGGCGGTTTCGGCAAAGGCATACACAATATTCTCGAGGCGGTGGTGTACGGCACTCCCGTCTGTTTCGGTCCCAACCACTCCAAGTTTCAGGAAGCCAAGGATATAATCGCGCTGGGCGGTGGAGCCGTTGTGTTCTCCGCCAACGGTTTCTCTTATATAGTGAATAATTGGCTGAGCGACAATGAGTTGTGGAAAGAGACTTCCGACATCTGTCGGCAATACACACAGGCCAACATCGGCTCGGCGGAAAAGATTTTTGAAATGGTGTCTAACTATCTGAAATAGAGAAAGATGAATTTGTCAGCCACAAAACGAATTTGCCTCGTTGCCACGGTGTTTGTCGTGGCGGCTGTAGCTTTCTGTTCCTGTGGCGTGGACAAGTTCATCCCCGAAGGTGAGTATCTGCTAACCAAAAACAATGTCGAAATCGACTATTCCGACATGGACGACGAGGATGCCAAGGGCGTGAAACAGGCCATTTCGGGTGTTAAGAACTACATACGTCAGAAACCGAACTCCAAGCTCATTTTCGCTCCTGTGGCGATGCGTATTTACTGCCTCTCGAGTCCCACCGACAGCAACTGGATAAACCGCACCATACGCCGTCAGGGCGAAGCTCCGGTTATTTACAGCCAAGATCAGGCCGAACGCTCGGTGCGTCAAATCCAGCTGTTACTCGAATCGAAGGGCTGTTTCGGCTCCCAAGTGTCGTACGACACCGCCATAGCCAAAACCAACCGCATCAGCGTAACATACAAGATAAAGCCACAGCCGCGCTTTTTGATAAACGAAGTGGGGACTGTGTGCCGCACCAACGAGCGTATCAAAAACCTCACCGCACAGTGGATAGAGCAGTCGGACATACAGCCTGGCAGCTACTACGACCAGTCGGTGCTTGCCTCGTTCCGCGAACGCGTTGCCACCCGACTGCAAAACCGAGGCTATTTCACCGCAGTGAAAGAAAATATCAACTTCCTGATAGACACCAATATAGGAGACCGCAAGATGAACGTGCGCATGGCAATACGCGATCTGGCCTACGACAGCTCGTCGAAAGTGCCGCCGCTGGCACGTTACTACATCAACAATATCTACATATATCCTGATTTGGAGACACTTATGCCTGTCGATTCGTTGCGCAGCGACACCGTTCACTACAACACCGATTTCCGTGGCGACAGCGTTGTGTATCACTTTGTTACCAACAAAAAGATGCGTGTGCGTCCCGAAACGGTGTGCCGGACGCTTACGTTGTATCCGTCGGGATTGTACCGCCATTTCTCGGTGGAGCGGACCTATACGCAGCTGTGGGCGTTGCGCAATTTCAAGTTTGTAGATATGGAGTTCGTGCCTGCCCAGCGTTTTTCCGACACCGCCGGCTATCTCGACCTGCGTATCCGCCTGATGAACGCCATGCGCCGCTCCATGTCGCTGTCGCTGGAGCTTAACAACACCTCGCCGCTCAACACTCAGAACACCTCTACCACAGGCAATTTCGGTCTGGAGCTGGGGTTGGGGTACCAAAACAAGAACGTTTTTGGCGGTGCCGAGATTTTCAATGTTAAAACCACCCTTGCCTTGGAGCTTTCCAAGTTTGCCATTTTCAACAACAAGGACGATTTCTACGACCTTTTCTCCACCTTCGAGTCGGGGGTGGATATGTCGCTCGACATACCTAAGTTTTTGGTTCCCTTCCCGCGAATAATCTCATCGGGAAACACCCGTCCGCATACCTTGTTCAACGCAGGTGTCAATTATCAGTATCGTACTTATTTCGAGCGACTTATAGGCAATACCTACTTTGGTTACACTTGGCAGCGAAGCCGCACAACGCATCACCAGTTTCTGCCTGTGGAGTTCACCTTGGTTAAGTTCTTCAATCAGGACGAGAGTTTTCGCCATCGCATCGAGAATCTCAACGACCTGCGTCTGAAATACCAGTACAGCGACCACTTTATCTTCGATATGCGTTACAATTTTGTGTACAGCACACAGTCGTCGTTGAACTCGAAGACCAATTTCTCGTACCTATCCATGGGGTTGGAAACGGCCGGCAATCTACTGAGCGCCATTTACAACTTGTCCAATGCAACTCCCGACAGCTCGGGTATTTACCATATTTTCGACATACCTTTCTCGCAGTATGTGCGATTGGATTTCGACTGGAAACGCTATTTCTATCTTTCTCCCCGCAATTGTTTTGTGGTACGGCTTTCGGGCGGCATAGGCATGCCTTACGGCAATTCCATCTCCATGCCTTACGAGAAAAGTTTCTACGGCGGCGGACCCACCACCATGCGTGCCTGGCGCATCCGCACCCTCGGCCCGGGCGGCTACATAAACGCCTCCGGCTCCAATTTCGAAAGGGTGGGGGACATATCGCTTACAGCCAATATCGAGGACCGGTTCAAAATTTTCGGCATCTTCGAAGGTGCTGCCTTTGTGGATGCCGGCAACGTGTGGTTGCTGCGCCATTCCGACGAGTTCCCCGAAGGCGAATTCCGTTTCGACAAGTTTTACAAACAAATAGCTCTGGGAGCTGGTTTGGGATTGCGTGCCAAAATATCAATTCTTACTCTGCGTGTGGATTTTGCCGTGCCGATATACGACCCGGGCGCCGATGACGGACAGCCGTGGACCTTCACCAAACTGAAATTCAAAAACATTGTTACCAATTTCGGTATCGACTATCCGTTCTAAAAGTGGAAGGTGGGTTTTCTAATATTTCGTGAAATCCGTAGTCATGTTTACATGACAATTCACAAAAACAATCTGTTTAATCCGAGTAATCAGTGGTCAATATAATAAAATGAATCCCCGTTAACTATTTGGTTTTTGTATGAATAGCGGGAGCTTCTGCTGGATTTGCCACTCGGATTTTTTTTTGGTCTGATATTGAGTCAAAGGTGTTTATATCTTTGAATCCATAATAATAATAGCCACCTACGCATCCGTATCCTTGAGAATGGGGTTTCTTTCTTGCGGAGTGCAGACGACGGAACTCCCACGTGTCGGTATGTCCGTCGGAGTAGGTGTAGGTCCAGACAAGCACTTTCTTCGACGGTTTCGTATAATGGAACTTGGTCTCCTTGTCTATGTTGACCATTACGTTTTTGAAAATGCGATTTTCTAATTTGCGCATGTTTTTAAGATCTTCTTCGCTTAAACAACTGTCTGTTGAAGACACATCCCCAACGGCAACAGGGATCCACCAAGGAATAAAGGAAATAATAAAGGAAGATTCTTTGATTCCAGAGAAATAGAAGTCGTCGCCCTCCACACGCCAGCGGCTGGGACTGAAGTAAAAGTAAGGACGTGATGCCTTGCAACCACTCTTTAGCCATGTGAACTCATGCACCTGCACGGCATAGTTCAAGGCGGTGCCGTCGTCGTAGAAATCCATGGTGCCGGTCTCGTGCACGGAGATATGCCATCCGTCGAGGTCGTAACTCCTGCTGTGCTCGTATGCGTAATGTCCTTCAATTTCCGCAGCCTTGTTGGCAACTTTGGTTGTAACGCATCCGCCCAACGCCAAAACTGCCGCCGCCAAAACCGCATAACCGATATGTCGTGAAATTTTGTTCAAGGTTTACTTGTTCTGCTATCTTCGGGGGATTTCTGTAAATCTTTTTTTCTCCTGCTCGCCTTCGGCTTGCGTGCTCAGTATATCTTTTTATTATTCTCCTGTTCGCCTACGGCTCACGAGATCTTGTAAATCTTGTAGATTGCTTTCGCTTTCAGCGAAATATTATTAAGATTTACCAAATTTCAGCCCGCAGGGCTAGGAGAATTTCAATTTTCAACTCTCAATTTTCAACTCGGAATCAGCTTCTTCCTCTTACAAACGGGATGCGCACACCGAACTGCCAGCCGCCGGGGGTTACGTAGGGCACGTTGTTATGTTCTTGGTAGTCCTTGTCGTAAGGACAGCGCAGGAGTCCCAAGGTGCCGCGGCCGTACAGTATCACACGGTCGGCAATGTTGAAACCAATCTCCATTCCTATGCCGAAATTGACTACGCTCAAGTCGCTGAATTTGATTTTGATGTCCTCGGCAACGGGACCGCTGTAGTCGGGAGTGTTGTACAGATGGCGTTTGGCCGCCACGTCGAAATCCATGCTGAAGAAAGCACCCATATAAAAGAGCTTTTTGGCGAGGTACAAGTTTCCTCCAAGCAACATGCTTACAGTGTGGACGTCAACTACTTCCGAAGTGCCTTTCTGGTTGTTGTATTCCGAAAGTTTGTATCCGTGTTTGGTGTAGCCCGGAATTTCCATATACAGGTCCAACATGGATGTAATGGGTATGTCGAAAGATATGCCGAAGCTGTAGCCCCACATACCGTCGGGAGGTGCGGGCAGGGCCGCGTCGTTGGCCGAACCTTTCAAAAACGACGAATAGTTGGCGGCAGCCTTGACGCCTATCATCACAGGACGGCGGTATTCTATAACTGTCTGCGACTGTGCGGCAAAGGTGCTTGCCACTAAAGCAGTGATAATCAGGATTTTGAAAATGTTTTTCATATCGTTGTCTTATTTAAGTGTTTCTATCGGGAAAATTTTGTCGGTATAGCCCTCGGTATCGGGGTTGGTGTATTTTATCACATTGCCGTCGGGCATTGTGAAAGTCATTTCGGCAATGGCGAAAGCGTCGTTGTCGATAAAACATTTGACGGTGCTTGTGGCAGCCGCTTTCATAGTCTGGAAATTCTCTTTGAAAGTGCGTGCGTCGTCGCGTTTCACCACGAGTTTGTAGCTGTTTGTGGGCAGGTTGGGAGTGGTGATTGTGAAACACGAGGCATCGGCGTCGTAGGGCGAGAGCATGAGATCGAGGGCGTTTTTGCGCAGCTGGGCGGCGAGGAATTCCTTGTCGGCGTTGGCAAGCTCGGCCTCGATGTATTTGGTTTGCAGGTTCTGGTCTTTCTGTCGTGCCTCGAATTCGGAGGTGGTCTCGAACTCGCCTTTGGTCCTCACAAGGATTTCCGCCCTCGAGCGCAGGTAGTGTGCGAAAGAGTAGCGCGGAATCAGCATCAGGGCTTTGTTGAGGTCGGCGTCGTTGCCGGAATAGTTGTGCGGCAGCAGCATCACGCCGTTGTGGTCGTAAACGCCCCATTTGCCATTCTTACTGGCTTTGCACAGACGGTTAGGCACTTTCAACGCTTTGATGGCGTCGGCGGAGGGAGTCATATAAATCATGTCGTCAAATTCAAAGGGCAGAACCACGTTGCCGGAGCCGTCCACCATTCCCCATTTCATGCTTTTGTGGTGCTGGATTGTGATGAAGAAGGGTGTCCATCGTACATTTTTGAACACCGGCGGCATAATCTGTGCTCCGTTGGTCGCGCTGTACAGTCCGTACAAAGAGTCCTGCTTTGCAGTGATGAAGGGTGTGCCGTTCGCTTTAAGACGGTTGGAAGTCCAATTGAAATTGATTGGCAGTACTGTGGCGCCATTTTCGTCGAGCACGCCCACTTTGCCGTTCTTATATACGAACACAGTGCCGATAGGACCGCTGTTGTAGCTTACTTCGGAGTATTTGATGCTGTCGTATTCCATGGGAACCACCTGTTTGCCTTTGGTGTCCCACAATCCCCACACGCTGTGGGCTTTGCGTTCGGCGTAGGAGGGCTTTTTCTCGGTGCCGGTGTATTTGCCGAGGGCTACCATCTTGCCTTGGGCATAGACGTTGTAGTCGTCGTATTCGAAGGGCAACACCTCGTTGCCGCTGTAACAGTTCACAAGGCCGTATTTGTCCTTTTTGTTTTTGGCAACGGCAGCGTCAAGACTGTAAATCTTCATCTCCCTGTACTTGGGTTTCAGCAGCCAGTCGTGGGTGAAGTTGTTGAACACGCCGATTTTTCCCGACAGCTCGTCCTTGCCCACGATGTATTTGCCGTTGCTCTCGCCCGGGCGGCTGTTGGTGTAGGTTTTGTTGGCATTTGCGGTGTATTCGTCGGCGGCACGGCTTATCTCGTTGGCAATTTCGTTGGCCAGGGCTTCGCTCGCCGCACTTACGGCTGCTGCCGCAACTACCTGTTTTGTAGAAGGATGGTGATGCGGATGGGGCGTGGTGACAGGGCCGTCGCCGTACTGCGCGCGGTAGTACGGACACCACGAATGGTGCTGGTAGGCGTAGGTTACGTTGTGCATCTCAATGCCGCACTCGTCGCAGTATTTCTTGGGTTTCTGCGGAGTGGGGGTGGGGGCCTTTACAGGAGTGCCGGGTATTTGCGAAAAAGCAGGCACCGAAAGGGCGACCATCAGAAGTATAGCTGTGATTTTCGTTTTCATTATTTTTTTGTTTTTATTTGTAATAGTTCATAACGTTATTGTTGAAAATGGCTATTTTCACACTGCAAAGGTATAACATTTTTTCCGATTATCAAAGTTTTTCTGTAAAAAAGTTCGGGTTGCAGTTCTAACCATCTGATACACGCTTCGATAG
>JAFSOU010000029.1 GCA_017443265.1 Bacteroidales bacterium
CACGCTCAAAGAGGTAAGGCCGCACATATACAAGGCGTTAGTTCCGAGACTTGTAACGCCGCTACCTATCTGCATGGTGTTCAGGGTTGTACAAGCGAAAAAGGCCGAGTCGCGAATGGTGGTTACGTTGTCGGGGATGACGATGGTTCTGAGAGCCGGAGCACTTTCGAAGAAAGCACGGGGAATGGTGCGCACGTTGCTGCCGATGGTAACTGAGGTAAGGCTGGAGCATCCGTATAAATTAGGAGCGTATCCGGCATCTTCATCTATATAACGGCCATGTGTGGCATTGATAGCGTTGTAGGTGATGGATGTCAAGGCTGAGCAACTATAGAACATTCCGCCGCCAAGGAATTGCACACTGTCGGGGATAGTGATGGTGGTGATGTCGGTCATGCCGAAAGCGGCACTGCCGATATAGCGCACCGACGACGGGATGTTGATGCTCTGCAACGATGAAAGCACAAAGGCTGAGCTGTCGATGCGAACAATGGTGTTGGGCAGCGTAACCGTTGTCAGACCAGAGCACAAGGCAAAAGCCGCCGAGTCTATCTCGTTTACAGTGTAGGTTACGCCCGACGATGTTACCGTCGCAGGGATGACGACGTTGCCGGAATAGCTGTTGTAGCTCAGACTGGCGTAAGTCACCTTACAGGTGTTGGCTCCTGTGATTTTGTAATAAATGTTGTTCGCAATAAAATCGTATGCGAAACTGGAAAGGCTGAAGGCCATTAACAACAAAACAGTAATAGTTTTTCTCATAAATTAAATGTTTTTAGGATGTTATACTATTGTTTTTTAAATATTTTTTTCGATGTTGATTTCCTTTTCGAAACGACAAAGTTACAATTTTTTTTCTTTATTTATTAAAAATAAACGCATTTTTTTAATAAAATATTTTGACCATGTGCGAAAAATGTGATTGAATAAGGCATTCTCCGCATGTTTTTATGGAATGGTTACAACGCTTATGTTGAGGTGGAAATAGCCCAGAATGAATTATATATAAGACCTGAAAAGTGAATTTGAACAAATCCCACATGGTGTTGATGAACACAACTAAAAAAATGAATAATAGCACGGATATAACAGATTGATTATTTGCTAGCAAGATTACAAATAAAACAAATTGTTAGATGCTACCTATTATATAATATTCACTTGAACACCGATAATTATACACCAAAAACTCTGCAAAAAAAATCGTATTTTTGCAAACTGAATTTTTAATCACGATTGTGGCATGCAGTTTCTTAACCCGCTGTTTCTCATAGGCTTGTCGGCGATAGCCATTCCTATTGCGATACACTTTTTCAACCTGCGAAGGTACAAAAAGGTGTATTTCAGCGATATTTCCAAGCTTGAGGAGCTGGCGGAGGAGACCCGGCGGCAGTCCCGGCTGAAACACCTGCTGATACTTGTAGCGCGTATATTGGCCATCGCTTTTCTGGCCATCGCCTTTGCGCAACCCGTTATCCCGCCTAAGGAGAACGCCCTGCAGTCGGGCAGCGCGGCCGTGGGTGTGTATATCGACAACTCGTTCAGCATGGAGGGCGGCACGGAGGCCGGGACTTTGCTCGACGAAGCCAAACGCAAAGCCAGGGAGATAGTGGCGGGCTACAGTCCTTCCGACCGTTTTATGCTGATTACCAACGATATGAGCGGTTCGCAGTTCCGCCTGCTGAGTCCCGACGAGTTCTCTGCCGCCGTCGAAGAGGTGGAGGTGTCGCCCGTGAGTCCGAGCCTGAACACCGTGGCCAAGCGGCTTTTCGCAGCCCTCGGCTCCGACAATAGTTCCAACAACCGCTCGGCCTACCTTATCACCGATTTCCAAAGTTCCGCCGCCGACATCGAGGCACTGCCATCCGACACTGCAACACACTGTTACTTAGTGCCTTTGCAGGGAACAGCACAGAACAACCTGTTTATCGACAGCCTGTCGTTCGACGCACCAGCCTACACGCAAGGCAACGTGGTGAGCGTGACGGCACACATACGCAACTCAGGCAGCGAGGCCGTGGAAAACCTGCAGGTGAAACTAACGTTGAACGACAAGGAACGCGCCGTGGCTTCGACCGATATTGCGGCCAACGCCGAAAGCTCTGTAAAACAGCAATTTACAATAAATGATTGCATCATCCTCCATGGCAGCGTGAGCATCGCCGACTACCCCATAACCTTCGACGACGAGATGTTTTTCTGTATCAACCCAGCTTCGAAAATCGCCACCCTTTCGATAAACGAACGTGCTGACAATCAATATGTACGACGTCTTTTCGGCAACGACTCGCTGATTGCCTACCGCAGCTGCACGACCAACGCCGCGGGCTACGAGGATTTCTCGCAGTACGACTTAATCATTGTAAACGAGGTGGTTACGCTTCAGTCGGGACTTGCCGAGAATCTGCGCTCCTTTGCGGAGAACGGCGGCACGGTGCTTTTACTGCCGAGCAAGGAGATGGATCTGGCGGCCTACAACCGTTTTGCCAAGCAGATGCGGTTGCCCGAGTTCAAAGAGTTTGTCGGTGGCGAGGTAAAGGTCTCGCACACAAACACTTCGCATCCGCTTTACAGAAATGTCTTCGAGCGTCAGGACAACGACTTCGAGCAGCCTATGGTGTTCGGATATTTCCGCGCAACAGCCTCAGGCACAACTGTCAAGGAAAGTCTGCTCACCCTTGCCAACGGCGACGACCTGCTGTCGTTCACCAAATGCGGCAACGGCGGCATCTACCTGCTCTCCGCCCCTCTCGACGCACAGCACACCAATTTCGGCAGCATGGCACTGTTTGTCCCCACTATGTACAACATAGCACTGCACAGCTGCAAAGTGTCTGATTTCTATCACTTTATAGGCAACGACATAGCCATTTCCGCTAAGCTGATAGGCAACGGCAATGTATTGAAAATCCGCGCGTTGGACGGAAGTTCGGAGATGATTCCCGAAATGGCCGGCAGTGCCGACAGCCGAATTCTGCGCACCCACGGCAATTTGCAAACTGCTGGCAATTACGTCGTTGCAATCGACGACAAGGTTGTGGAGGGCATCGCCTTCAACTACGACCGCCGCGAGTCGGAGATGACTTTCCTTTCGGAAGACGAAATTGCCGACGCCGTAAAAGCGAACAGCAGTCTGTCGCTGATAAAAAGCACCGGCAAACCGTTGGACCAGCTCATCCGCAGTCAGCGCGAAGGTAAGCCCCTGTGGCACATTTTCTTAGTGCTTTCGCTGCTGATGCTCGCCATGGAAATCATTCTAATTAAAAGTTTGTAGTTTGCAGTTTTGAGTTTGCAGTTAAACAAATTAATATTGAACAATGGTTTTAGACATTCAGAAAATCCGATAATTCGAAAATCTTCACAACACTAATCACTATAAAAAAATGATCACCAAGATTTATCCCGAAAACCCCAACACCAACGAAATCCGCAAGATAGGCGACCTGCTGCGCAACGGCGGCCTCATCATCTATCCCACCGACACCCTCTACGCCTTCGGCTGCAGCATGAGTCACAAAAAGACGGTGGAGCAGATGGCACGGCTGAAGGGATTCCAGCTGGCCAAAGCCAAATTTTCGCTTGTCTGCGCCAGTCTCAGCCAACTGTCGGAATACACCCGCCCGATGGACAAGGACCTGTTTATGCTTTTGAAAAACAACCTGCCGGGACCCTTCACTTTTGTGATGCACGCCAGCGGCAACGTTCCGCGCAACTACCAGAATCCCAACAAAACAATAGGTCTGCGTGTGCCCGACAACAACATCTGCCGCGCCATTGTTGAGGAACTCGGCGAGCCGCTCATCTCTACCTCGGTACGCATCGAAAATCAGGAGCAGGAGAGCGAATACCTTACCGACCCCGAGCTGATTTACGACCTTTTCGACAAAAAAGTGGACTGCGTGATAGACGGCGGCATCGGCACCGACGTGCCCTCCACCGTGGTGGACTGCAGCGGCGACGAAATCGAGATAATACGAGAAACATACCCGCTGAAATAGTTGAAAATTGATAATTGAAAATTGAAATTGTAGAGACGCACGGCCGTGCGTCTTAAAATGTAAGGACACACCGCGTGAGTCCGAAATTGTAAAAAAAGAGACAATGAAACACCTGCTTTTTTTTGCCATATCAGCGATAACAATCTGTAGTTCAAACGCTTCCGCAAATATTCCTGTCAAGGGCAGTGTCGCCCCCGTTCCGACTGAACAGCAGGAAAAAGTGCCGTTGTTTGTGCAGGCTCTGCTCGATGCCTATCCCGAGTTGTTGAAGGGTTTCGACGGCGACAGCCTTGTCTTTGCCGACGGCACCAAGATGCTCTACGACGACGGCCGTGAACGCACGTGGCAACAGAAACTCGAAAGCTGCGACATCGAGGACATGGCTTTCTGGGACTACGCCGACACCGTGCTGCCTTTCCGCGACCCCGGCCGCATACGCTGCGAGGCCTTTTTCAAAAAAATGTACGGCAATACCGCCGACGAAGTCCGCAATCGCGCTCGTACAATCACTTGGTGTCCAAAACTTTGTGGACAGAAACTGCTTGTTACCACGGTAAACCACGTTGACCGTCAGCTTCAGAAAGTCTCCGACGAGCTCGACCGTCATCCCGAATGGAAAGCCTACCTGAAAAGCGCCGGCACTTTCAACTGGAGGGTTGTGGCCGGCACAAAGCATCTTAGCCCGCACAGTTTCGCCTTCGCCATCGACGTCGGAGTGGGAAAATCGCACTATTGGCGCTGGGACAACAAAGGTGCCACCGAGAGCGACGAAATAAAGTACCGCAACGCCATGCTTCTGCAGATAGTGCAGATATTCGAGAAACACGGCTTTATATGGGGCGGACGCTGGTACCACTACGACACCATGCATTTCGAATACCGTCCCGAACTGCTGAAACTGAGGGATTTGAAAGTTGAAAATTGAAATTGTAGATACGTGGCGTGCCGCGTATCATAGCATGGCCACACCGCGTGCGTCCGAAAATCTGAACATCCGATTATCTACCAAGTTTTGTTTTTTCGAGTTTTTTTTTGTATTTTTGCAAAATCATTTTTTGAATATGCAAACATCAAATAACAAAGAAAATGACGGAACTCAAAGACATAAAGCTGTCGGAAGGAATGACGGCGGAGGAATATCTGCTGATGGTGCCGGAGCAATACAAGAAATTGGTGATTTCGGCGACATTCGAAGTTTTGCGGAAGGGTTATCCGATGAACACTGGGGAGATAGAGAGGTTAGTGAGAGAGAATTACGGGAAATAATCTCTGAAAAACTAATCGAAATTGCAAAAAAAAACGGTTGTTTCTATTCTAAAGAACAATACATTTCTTTTAGCGACCAAGTACACAGGAGCACGGGCGAAAGCGTTGTTTATAAAAAAGGTGATGAATACATCAAGGTAAAAGACCCATACGCAAAACAGCCAATAAAGCACACAAAATCCTCCGACATCATTTATGAACACATAATTCATAACTTGATTTTTCCAAATACCAAATACACTTTTATCGGCATAGGTGAAGATATTGGTGATATAAGAATCATTCTATCACAAAAGGCTGTCCGTGCTTTTAAACGGCCTTCAAACCAACAAATCATCAACTACCTTGAAAACTATCTTGGGCTAAAACAAGAAGATAAATATACTTGGGGCAACGAGTACTATGCTATAACAGACGTCGGTGCGGACAGCGACAATGTTTTGCTTGGAGAAGACGACGAAATGTACTTTATCGACCCACTCATTAAATTAAAAAAGAATGCCAAGGAGGTGATTCTCTACTTCATCGATAAAAATGAATAATAATACAATGAAAAAAACACTGACAATCATTTTATTAGGCTTGGCCGTGCTGTTTTCGGACTGTGCTATAGCCCAAAAACGGGCATCTTTGATATTACCGGAATCGTCCAACACACAATATTCGGGCAAGAATCAGGTGTGGCATGTGTCTCAGCTGATACCTCTCGACAAGAGTTTCGTCCCTCGCAAGGATAGTCGCATCATGCAGTACTACGACAGCGTGCGGCTGCTTTACCAGCTGTATTTCAACGATGTGGCGGCCGAAGCCCTGAACGATCTCAGCAACGAGGCTCCCGACGGCACCCTCGCCAACATCCTCACCGACGCACTGCTGGAGGCCGGTGCCACCGAGATGCAGCGGCAGAACGCCACAGCTCCCGACCTAGCCTTGCTCAACTTCGGCGGCATACGCGAGCCGATACCAGCAGGACCCATCACTATCGGCAAGATTTTCAGCGTGTTGCCATTCGACAACAACAACATGGTGGTTGTAGATGTGAAAGGCGGCGAGCTTAGAAAAATGTTTTTCAACAACTTGCGCGAGCTGAAAAACGCCCAGTCGTTCTCCTCGGGCGTGCGGCTGGTGTACAAAGGCGGCATCCTCGACTCCGTGTCTATCAACGGCAAGCCTCTCGACGACAGCCGAACCTACCGCATGGCCACCATCAATTTCGTCGAGAACGGCGGCGACAAGATTCTTTCCGACGTCAAAACCCAAAACATTTTCACACAAACACAGCCTTTCCGCACAACGATGATTGAATATTTCAAAGCCAAAGGAAAATTCCGCGGCGTGAAAGACGGCAGGGTAACAATTATCAAATAACGCAATATTATGAAAAACAGAATATTACCGATAGCAATAGCAGTCTTTGCGTTGGTGCTTTTCGTCACCTGCAAAAGCTCAAAAACAATAACCATACTCCACACCAACGACACCCACAGCCAGATTGAGCCCTATATCACATCGAAAGACACCCTTGGCGGAGTTCTGCGTCGCGAACAGGCCATCTACGAGGTGCGCCGACAGAGCAAAGGGCCTGTGTTTCTATTCGATGCAGGCGATTTCTCGCAAGGCACCCCCTATTTCAACCTCTTCGGCGGCGATGTGGAGATAGAGATGATGAACATTATGGGCTACGATGCCGCCACCCTCGGCAACCACGAGTTCGACAACGGGTTGGACAGCCTTGCGGCAAAGCTGAAAAAGGCCAAATTCCCCGTCGTATGCGCCAACTACAAATTCCCCGGCTGTCCCGAGCTGGAGAAAGTTATTAAAGATTGGATAATTATTGAACGTCAGGGAGTTAAAATAGGAATTTTCGGACTTTCGCCCAATATGGACGGCCTCACTTTCACCTCCACTGTGGAGCGGATGCAGTATCTGGACCCCGTTGAGGTGTCGAAAGAGATGGTGTCGGTACTTCAACAACAGCATTGCGACCTTATAGTATGCCTCTCGCATCTCGGCTACGACCCCGAACCCGGCCGCCCGATGTGCGACCCCATCCTCGCCAGCCAAGTCAGCGGTATCGACCTGATTGTCAGCGGACACACGCATGTCGAAAAAGACACCGTGGCAGGCCATACTCACATCATCCAGACCGGAGTGAAAGGTGTGAACTTGGGCAAAGTGGTCATTACCAAAGACAAACTAAAAGGTAATAAACTCACACGCCATTTTGTAATTACTAATGACAAAAAAGAATATAATTGGACAGTATTACCAGGATGTCCCAGTTTTTAAAAACAATAATGAATACCAATAATGTGTCGAAGACACATCATATTATTAACCCCGCACAAACGCAGTGCAGTGTGGGGAACAAAAAAAGAATAACCCCGCACACAGTGTGGGGACATAAAGTAAAACAATGAACAACAAGAACTTAGACCGACTGATAGTGATAGGCGACCGTGTGCTGATAAAGCCCGCCAACGCCGCCGACAAGACAAAATCGGGGCTGTACCTCCCCGCAGGGTATCAGGACAAAGAGACGGTGCAGACTGGCTACGTGCTGAAATGCGGTCCGGGCTACCCGCTGCCCTCGCCCGAAAGCGACGAGTCGTGGAATCCGCAGAAAAACGAACCGAATTATCTGCCCCTGCAGGTGAAACCCGGCGACCTCGCCATTTTTCTGCAAAAAGCTGCCACCGAGATAAAATATAACGGCGAAAAATACGTTATCATACCGCAAAACGCCATCCTTTTGGTCGAACGCGAAGATTTTTAAACTGTTATGAAGTCATTTTTTGCCAAACTGCTGAAACATTTGTCGCTGGTTTACAGGATTATAGCCATCGGCGTAACGGCCCTGCTCATCCTGCTTATTTTCCACAAGGACAAGGTGGAGAGCTACGACTACTCCACCAACGGTTTCTGGCGTGGCAGCGACCTCTACGCACCCTTCGATTTCCCGATACTGAAAAGCGACGAGGAGATTGCCGCCGAACGGCAGAACGCCAAAAACTCGGGACTCACCTTTTTCCGTCCCGACTCCTCGGCACAGGCCGCCACTTTCCGCAAGATTGACGCCACGTCCGCCGGCATACAGCTCAAAGCCGAGGTAAAAAGCTATCTCTCTGTGGCTTACGCCAAAGGCATTGTAGAAACGCCCGACGACATCGACCTTAGCGGACGCAACATCATTCTGCTTGTGGGCAACGTGGGACAGGAGCGTCCCGCCGACGACCTTGTAACCATAGAGCAATGTGCCGAACAGATACATTCGCTCACCCCCGACACGGCGTTGGCACAGGCTCTCGTCGCCGCCATCAGGCCCAACATCGCTTTCGACCCCGACCGCACCCGTCTCGAGCAGGAGTCGATGCTGGCACAGGTGTCCACCACCGAAGGCATGGTATCTACAGGCGAGCTGATAATATCCAAAGGCGAATACATCTCGCCCGAAAAAGCCCGTGTCATCGAATCGCTGGAATACGAGGAACAACAGAAAAAGGACGACAGCTATTCCGTTTTCAACCACAACATAGGGCAGTTTCTACTCGCCATCATAGCACTTGCCACCCTGTTTTTCTTCCTGCGGCTGATACGCCACCCGCTGCTCAAAGACAACAAAAAAGTAACTTTCGTGCTGTTTGTGATACTGCTGATGGCCGTGATGACTTCGCTCATAGTGCGTGTGAATCCCGATTGGACACTGCTTGTGCCCTTGTGCATAGCACCGATACTGATGCGCGTTTTCTTCGACATACGCGTGGCGTTGTACATACATCTGGCCAATGTGCTTATTTTAGCGTCGTGGGTGCCAAACAGTTACGAGTTTATTTACTACCAGATGATAGCCGGCATGGTGTCCATCATCAGCGTTAAAAATTTCGAACAACGCTCAAAGTTCTTCATAGCAAGCATCTCGATATTTGCGGCCTACTCGCTGGTTTACATCGCAGGACTGCTGGCACAGGAGACCACCCTTGCCGACCTCGACCTCAGGCATTTCGCCATATTCTTCTTCAACTCGCTGCTCACCCTTCTGGCCTACCCGCTCATCTATCTTTTCGAGAAGATGTTCGGATTTGTAACCAAACTCACCCTTATCGAGCTTTCGAGCACCAACAACAAAGCCCTTCACGACCTTGCCGACAAAGCTCCCGGCACTTTCCAGCATTCCGTACAGGTGGCCAACATCTCCGAAGACCTTATCCACGAAATCGGCGGAAACGCACTTCTTGCCAAAGTGGGTGCCCTGTACCACGATATCGGCAAGACCGAAAATCCGCAGTTTTTCACCGAAAACCAGACCTCCGACTTCAATCCGCTCAACGATTTTTCAAACATCGAAAGCGCGCAAATCATCATACAGCACGTTACCGACGGCGTGGAACTGGCCAAAAAGAAATACCGTCTGCCCGAAGTCATCATCGACTTTATCCGCACCCACCACGGCACCAGCAAAGTGGGCTATTTCTACAATAAAGAGATGAACGAAAACGGCGGCCAGCCCGTGGAAGAAACCGATTTCGTGTACGCAGGCCCGCGTCCCTACTCGCGCGAAACGGCAGTGGTGATGCTTGTGGACTCCGTGGAAGCTGCCGTAAAAAGCCTCAAGGAACGCAACGAGGAGAACATCGGCAACATCATCGACCGCGTTATCGACGCCAAAATCGACGACGACCAGCTCTCCAACTGCGACATCACTTTCCGCGACATCGACAAAATAAAACAAATACTGAAAAAACGCATGGTAAGCATCTATCACGTGCGTGTGGAATATCCCGTCATCAAAACGAAAAACGAGCAATAGTTAATAACCTCCAACCCAAAAAACTATGTACAAAATCCTATCAAGAAAAGAGTTGTCGGCCGACACTTACCAGTACGACGTTCTGGCACCGCGCATAGCAAAATCGGCACTGCCCGGACAGTTCCTTATCGTAAAGATGAAAGAAAACTCCGAACGTATCCCGCTAACTATCAGCGACTACGACACCGATGCCGGTTCCGTCACCCTTGTCTTCAAGGCTGTGGGACAGTCCACCCGCGAGATGGCCACCTATCAGGCCGGCGACAGTTTCCTCGACATCGTCGGTCCACTCGGACGCAGCTCCGAATTTGTACATATCCCCATGGATGAACTGAAAAAACGCCGTTTCGTGTTCATAGGCGGAGGCGTGGGCATAGCACCCATTTTCCCGCAGGTGAAATGGCTTCACAATCACGGCATTACAGCCGACTGCATCATCGGAGCAAAAACACATTCCTTGCTCGTTTACGAAAAGGAACTCAGCACCATGAGCAACCTCTTTGTCGCCACCGACGACGGCACTTCGCAATTCAAAGGTTTGGTAACCAATGTTTTGCAACAGCAGATAGAAAACGGCGCCCATTACGACGAAATTGTGGCCATCGGCCCTATGGTGATGATGCGCGCTGTGGCCAATATGGCAAAGCAATACGGCATCAAATGCACCGTAAGCCTCAATTCCATAATGGTCGACGGCACGGGAATGTGCGGAGCCTGCCGCGTGATTGTGGGCGGAAAAACGATGTTCACCTGCGTGGACGGTCCCGAATTCGATGGCGCCCTTGTGGATTTCGACAACGCCATGAAACGTCAGGCCATGTACGACAATATCGAAACGCGCAAAGAGCTTGAGGCCGCGGAAATTGCCGAAGGCCATACCTGCCATGTGGGAGGCATCGCCGAAGAGACGCGCGACAAATCGAAACGTGTGCCCGTGGCCGAACAGCCGCCGCTGGTGCGTGCCAAGAATTTCGACGAGGTGTGTCTCGGCTACGGACCCGACGAAGCCATCATCGAGGCACAGCGCTGTCTGCAATGCAAGAAACCCGCCTGTGTGGAGGGATGCCCCGTCAACATCAAAATACCCGATTTTATCAAATGCATTGCCGAAGGCGATTTCGACAAAGCGGCACAGATTATCAACGAAGATTCAGCCCTGCCTTCGGTGTGCGGACGTGTGTGCCCGCAGGAGACACAGTGCGAGGGCAAATGCATAATGGGACGACGTTTCGAGCCCATCGCCATAGGCAAGCTGGAACGTTTTGTCGGCGACTACGCCCGCGAAAATCATGTGCAGTTTGCCGCTCCGGCAAGCAAAAACGGCCACAAGGTGGCAATAGTGGGCAGCGGCCCTTCGGGCATCACCTGCGCCAAGGACCTGCTGGGCATGGGCTACGACGTAACCATTTTTGAGGCTCTGCACGAGTTCGGCGGAGTGCTGGTGTACGGCATACCATCGTTCCGTCTGCCCAAGGACACCGTGGTGCGGCACGAGGTAGAGAACGTGCGCAAACTCGGTGCCAAATTCGAGAACAACGTGGTGGTGGGACGCACCGTTTCCATCGACTACTTGATGCAACACGAAGGTTTCGACGCCGTGTTTATCGGCTCCGGAGCCGGACTGCCCAACTTTATGAACATCCCCGGCGAGAACCTCTGCGGAGTGGTCTCGGCCAACGAATTCCTCACCCGAAACAACTTATTATTCTCATACAAAGACGGTTACGACACCCCCAACTACGTGGGCAAACGCGTGGTGGTGGTGGGAGGCGGCAACGTGGCCATGGACGCCGCACGTACTGCATTGAGGCTTGGAGCCGAAGTGCATATTGTTTATCGCCGTTCGGAAGAGGAGCTGCCCGCCCGTGCCGAAGAGGTGCACCACGCCAAGGAGGAAGGCATACATTTCGACCTGCTGTGCAACCCCGTGGAGATTCTCGGCGACGAGCGCGGCTGGGTGCACACCGTGCGCTGCATACGTATGGAACTGGGCCAGCCCGACGACTCGGGACGCCGCCGCCCAGTGCCTGTGCAAGGCTCGGAGTTCGACATCAATGCCGATATGGTGATTATGTCCATCGGCACTTCGCCCAACCCACTTATTGCAACAACTACCGACAATCTGGAGACCAACAAATGGCACTGCATCATGGCCGACGAGGATGGTCGCACCTCGCGTCCGGGTATCTTTGCCGGCGGCGACGCCGTGAGCGGAGCAGCAACGGTAATCCTTGCCATGGGTGCCGGAAAAAAAGCCGCCAAAGCTATCGACGAATATATCAAAAATCGGTAGGCATGTCCAACAATTAGTTTTCTCCTGTTCGCCTTCGGCTCACGAGATCTTGTAAATCTTGTAAATTACTTCTGCCTTCGGCAGAAAAAAAAGAATAAAAAAAAATAAAACAAATACATTAATGCCCCATAGGGGCTTGCTTTCAGTAACCCCAGACAAGCGAAGCGCAGTCTGGGGATAAAAAACGGAAAACATGCAACAATATCTTGACCTGCTAAAACATGTAATGGACAACGGTGTGGACAAGAACGACCGCACCGGCACGGGCACACGCAGCGTGTTCGGCTACCAGATGAGGTTCGACCTCAACAAAGGCTTTCCCCTGCTGACAACGAAAAAGCTGCACCTGCGCTCCATTATATACGAGCTGCTGTGGTTCCTGAAAGGCGACACCAACATACAGTACCTGCACGACAACCGTGTTACCATCTGGGACGAGTGGGCCGACGCCAACGGCAACCTCGGACCCGTGTACGGCAAGCAGTGGCGCTCGTGGGCCTGCCCCGACGGCCACAGTATCGACCAGATAACACAGCTCATCGACCAGATAAAGACCAATCCCGACTCGCGACGCCTGCTGGTGTGTGCATGGAACGTAGCCGACATCGACAAGATGGCCCTTCCGCCCTGCCATATCCTGTTCCAGTTCTACGTGGCAGGCGGCAAACTCTCTTGCCAGCTGTACCAGCGTTCGGCGGATATTTTCCTCGGAGTGCCGTTCAACATAGCCTCATACGCACTGCTAACCATGATGATAGCACAGGTGTGCGGACTGCAGTACGGCGAATTTGTGCATACTTTCGGCGACGCACATATCTACAGCAACCACTTCGAGCAGGTGAAACTGCAACTCACGCGCGAGCCGCGTCCACTGCCCAAGATGGAGATAAACCCCGATGTAAAGGACATCCTCGGGTTCGACTACTCCGACTTCACCCTCACCGGCTACGACCCGCACCCGCATATCAAAGGCGAAGTTGCGGTGTAAGAGAGTGAGGAATTAAGAATTAAAATACCATTATGGAAACATCAAAAAAGCATTATGGAATTGGAAAATGCAACACGGCATTTCTTCATACAGCAATCGTCGTGTTTTTTTTCTTATTGTTTGTTGCAAACACAAGTGCAATTGGACAAAATTATTATCGCGACAGCCTAATAAGCATATCCATAGATAAATACCTGTCGAGAGAAAGAAAATTTCTGAAATATGGTTCAAACAAAGAAAAAATCACTTTTGACGTATTGTCTTTACCAGAAACATATCTTTATAGTTTTCCCGACAGTTTGTATTATAAGTATCAAGATATTGTTGAATGGGTAAATTCCCAAAACCCGACTATGATTAAAAGATACAAACGTAGTAAAAGAGGTGTTCCAACAATAGACTTAGACTGGAATATCGACAACGAAGGACGGCTACGCATATCATTGGGAATGAAATATGTATCCATTAAGAACAAGATGCAAGAAATCGTACGTTGCGGGGAATGTGGCGCCGGTTTTTTTTACAAGTTTTCGGAAAGCACTAAACAATGGGAATTGGTGGATGCTGAACCGGCAAATGATTTCATGTTTCCCCAATATCCGGATTCCATACAAGACCCGGAGTTAACATACCATGCCCCGTTATATTTAAAAGCATATAACATCATAATGAAAGACTTTGTCAACAAGAACGAAGTACTGCTGCTGGACACTGTATTTGACTACAGTTTTTTCACCATGCCAAATAAAGATTTCTTTGAGGACACGACAGATTATTATTCCACAAAAGATTGTTGGCAGAATCATTATTTAAAATCTTCTAACGGGAGGCGCGCTCCCCAAAAAGCATATTTCTTTTCAGCGTTCCATCACAACGACACTGCAATTGCAAAATATATCTTATGTTTCTACCAGACATACGATTGCAATAATTATGCAAGATTGGATGCCGAAGTCTTTCCCGTAAAAGTGAAAGAACCTATAGGCAATGGCTTCTATTGGTCCGATACTTTTAGCGATAATGGGGAGAAATGCTTTGGGTTCGATGTTATAAGACGACGAACAGCTTCGAATTACTACAAATTTTGGTTTCTTAGTGGATCCTGCAGTTTATACAAATATGAAAAAAGCACTTGCCATCATGAATAGGCATTATTCAAAAAAAAAGACATCGAAAAAATTGAACTATGAAAAAAGTGCGTATTTATTACTGATTGTTTTCTCAGTGTGTTTGTGCAATTGCAATGTGTCCAATCCTGAGACAGAGCAATTGACAGACAATGACGGAACTCCTGTGTCTCAGAACGATAAACAATCTGAAAATGCAATAAACGACATTGTATTATATAGATATTGTTTAGACCACGACATCAATACAGATTCAGTTAACAAGCTACTGAGTAACAACAACTTTCCATTATACTTAAAGCACACTAAATACGGTAAGGACGATGTTGATATTTTAAGTTATCAAAACGGGACACAAGAGCCTATTGACTTCTACGTAAGTAATTACTACTCACCAGAATATATTTATGAAATTTCAAGACTGGAATACGATAGCGTTTCTTTTTACAGAATCATTATTACGGAAGATGTCGTTGGTTTAGATTATTTTTTATTGGTACGAACAGCCCCGTTCACGATTTATGTTTCAGACTTATATAACGCCAATGCCATGTCATACGATTTTATTGAAGAATCAATTGATTTTGAAAAGAATACCATTAAAATCTTGAATGAAGAAAAAGAATTTGAGACTGTTTCGTTTGCACAGCTTAAGAAATATCCAATTCTTTCTTTGTATTAGTTGCAGAATAGCACATATTGATATAAGATTTTAATATACAAAACATTATAAACAAATAGTCTTTAATAATATTGGCATCAAATTCGCGTTAATTTTAGTTCAAGTACACTAAATAACTTTTTTTGCGAGCCTTTGCTACACGTCTATTAAAACGTGTCGGAGACACGTGCTTTCAGTAACCCCACACGGAAGTGTGGGGGAAAGCAACACTACCTCACACAATGTAGCGTGCCAAAGGCACGCCACTATTATTGGTAGCGTCTCTCCGAGACGCGTATTACTTGGGGGGGCATTTTACCCCACACTGCGTGCCTTGTGTGGGGTTATTAAGAGTTAGCCCCTCCGGGGCATTTTTGGATGTAAAGCAATCAAGACTCAAACATGAAACACACATAATATATGTATTTGTTATTAATATTGTGCGACAATAAAAATCAGTTGTTTATTAAACTAAAGTGTGTATATTTTTAATAAATTATAATTCAGTTAGATAGAGCATAAATAGTCAAAAAATTTCGTATAACCGAAAAAAAAATCGTATCTTTGCAAGTTGTTTTTTCATAAATAAACGGGGCAATACGTTACAAATTAAATAAGTATAACCCGAAAAAAAAGAATAGCAATGACAAAAAAGATAATCACACTGGTGTTAGCGATGTTCGCTGTAACCGCTTTCGCCGACGACGCGGCCGTTCTGACAAAGATAAAGAACGCCAATGCGCAGATAAAGACCATCGAAAGCTCTTTCAAAGAGTCGAAAAAGCTGAAAGCCAACGGCAAAGTTATTGACAAACAGGGCACTTTTTATTTCTCGGCCACCAGCAAGCTGAGCATGCTCTACAGCAATCCCGAGGGCGAGAAAACCGTTATCAATGGCAAGGATATGCTGCTCATCCACGATGGCAAAACCCGCACCTTCAAAACCGACAGAAACGCACGTATGCGCAACCTCTCCACCATACTGCTATGCGCTGTGCACGGCGAGATAGAGAAACTCTGCGAGGATGTGTCGGCAACCTACACCGCTACAGAAAAAGGCGACAGCTACTTTGTGGTAATCAACGCCACAAAAAAATCGGGGAAAGGCTATTCCAAAATAGAGATAACCTACGCCAAAGCCGACGGCCTTATAAAACAGATGGTAATGACCGAAAACTCCGGCGACGTAACCACCTACACCCTTTCGGGAGCGGTGAAAAACAAAGCCATCGCCGAAAGCAATTTCTCCACAGCCAAGAAATAACAGACACACCCCCAATGCCAACCACAGATAACATACGATACAAAGAACTTGAGGTGAACGAAGGTGTTTACGTGCCACAGCTCACCACCGACTTTCCCGAGGACAACCCCTACAAAAAGATGTACCCCTGCAAGCACCTGCGCGAGCTGGTGTTCGACGAGAACTACACCTACCTCGACAAAAGCTTCAGTTTCAAGTTCCAACGCTGGATTGGCTACACTTTCCTTGTCGATTTCATGATTCCGCTGGTGAACCACACCAAATTCGGACTTCGCGTACGCGGACGCAAGAACCTGCGCAAATACAAAGATATTCTGAAAAACGGCGCCATCACGATATGCAACCACTGCTACCGCTGGGACGCTCCCTGCGTCATCAACGCACTGCATTTCAAAAAGATATGGATGCCAGTGTACGGCGACAACCTCAACGGCAAAGACTACTGGCATATAAAGCACGTGGGCGGAATACCCGTGCCAGACAACATGGGCGGCCTCAAGAAATTCAACGAGGCTTTCGACGAGCTGCACGAGAAAAAACAGTGGTTCCACGTGTTCCCCGAGGAGAGCCGCTGGAATTTCTACAAACCCGTGCGTCCGTTCCGCAAAGGAGCCTTCACTATGGCATACAAATACAATATGCCCATTGTGCCGATGTGCATCACTTTCCGCGAACGCAAAGGCATCTACAAACTGCTTGGCAAGGCCGACGAGCCGCTGCTCACCATCACCGTGGGCGAGCCCATCGTCCCCGACACCAAAAACCACCGCAAGGACGAGGTTGACCGTCTTTTGCACATCAGCCACAACACATTAGTACAAATGGCAGGCATCTCCAAAAACTCATGGCCCGCCTTTATCAACGAAGAATAGATGAAAGCAATAATATTCGACCTCGACGGAACTCTCTACGACAACAGCCATCTGCCAATACGACTGATACTGCACTCGCTACCGCATATCTTCACCCTGAGCGCCGAACGCAAATCGCGCGCCGAGCTTTCGGGAAAACATTTCGGCAGCCGCGAGGAGTATTTTCACCAGCTTTTTTCGAGGATAGCACAAAAACGCGGCATCACCGAGCAAAAAGCCGAGCTGTGGTACCGAGGCATATACATGCCGTCGATGCGGAAAGTGCTCACCCGACACTACCACTACAAAGCCGGTGTGCCGGAAATTCTGCAACAGCTTCGCAGCCAGAATATTAAAATTGCCATTTTTTCCGATTACGGCTACCTCGACCAACGCCTGAAAGCCGTGGACATAAACCCTGAATGGTTCGACCTGTGCGTTGACGCTCCCGCTTTGGGCGGCCTGAAACCCTGCCGCGAGTCGTTTCTGAAAATTGCCGAGATGCTGAACGAGAAACCCGACGACATCCTCGTCATCGGCGACCGCGACGACACCGACGGACAGGGCGCACGCAACAGCGGCATGCAGTTCCTGCTGGTAAACAAGAAAGACCCATTTTTCAAAGACATAAAAGAAATTTTAAAGTAAAACCAAAAACATACACGATATGAAGATAACCGAAGACCACATGAATCCCTTTGTGCCGAACACCCTGCTCGGTATAGCCGGCGGACTGCTTTACCGCAAACTGAAACGAGTGAGCAAGAACCCGCGCAAAGCCAGCGAAAAAACGCTGCGTCAGATACTTACCTACGCCAAGGACAGCGTTTACGGCAAGGAACACCATTTCGAGGACATCCTTAAAGCCAAGGACGACGTGGAACTCTACCGCCTGTATCAGCAGAACGTGAAGCCCAACGAATACGAGGACTTGCGTCCCTACGTGGACCGTCACAAAAACGGCGAAGCCAACGTGCTTTTCCCCGGCAAACCGGTACTTTACGCCACCACTTCGGGTTCCACCAACCAACCCAAATGGATACCCATCACACAACAGTATATCGACAACATATACAGCAAGATGAATAAAGTGTGGCTGTACAATTTCCAGATGAACCGCCCCCATGTTTGGGAAGGTCCTATCGTTTCCATCGTTGGAAAATATCTGGAAGGCTACGCTCCCGACGGCACCATGTACGGCTCCGTATCGGGCTACACTCAGGCCAAATGCCCGGGTTTTGTGAAAAAACTCTACGCCTCGCCCTCCGATGTGTTCTATATCGAAGACTACACCGCCCGCAACTACGCCATTATGCGTATGGGTATCGAACGTAACGTGCACCTGTGCGTTACCGCCAACCCCAGCACCATGGTGGAGATGCAGAACAACGTAAACCGCTACCTCGACGACTATATTGACGACATCGAACACGGCACCATGAGCATGAAAGTGAACATCCCCGACAAGATACGTGCCGCCATACAGCCCTACCTGAAACCCAACCCCGACCGCGCCAACGAACTGCGCGAGCTGCGCGCCAAATACGGCACCATACTGCCCAAACATTTCTGGCCCGAACTGCAGCTCCTCACCACTTGGAAATGCGGCAACACCAAAGTGTATCTCGAAAAGCTGGAAGGCTGCTACCCCGAAGGAATGCTCCATCAGGAGTTCGCTTATTTCTCGTCGGAATGCCGTTTCGGACTGGTGCTCGACGACTCCATCAACACCACACTTTTCCCGCACTACCACTACTACGAGTTTGTGCCCGAAGAGGACTTCGGTACCGAAAACCCGCGTTTCTTGCAGCTCCACGAACTGGAAGTGGGCAAACGCTACTGCCCCTACTGCACCACTTTTGCAGGCCTGTACCGCTACAACATGAACGACATCATCGAGGTTAGCGACTACTTTGTCAACACACCGCGTGTGCACATGGTGCAGAAAGTGAACGGCATTGTTACCCTTACAGGCGAAAAGCTGTACGAACAGCAGTTTATCGACGCAGTGCGCGAGGCCGAGAAATCCACAGGCATGAAAACCAAGTTCTTTATCGGTTTCGCCGACATCAGCATCTCGGGCTACCATTTCTACTACGAGTTCGAAAATCAGGACATTACCATCGAACAAGCCAACGAGTTTACCAAAGTGGTGGACGACAACCTGAAAAAGAGCAACATCGAATATCAGGCCAAACGCGACAGTTTCCGTCTGAAAGACCCCATTGCACATCTTTTGCAGGAAAACAGTTTCGAGAAATTCAAAGAGGCGTCGCTCAAGAAAACCGGTGCCGACGCCAGCCGTTTCAAACCCAACGTGCTTATGCAAAACGACGAAAAGCACGAACTGATGAAACAGTTTGAGAAAAAGTGATTTTTGAGTTCGGAGTTCGGATTTAGGAATTTGGAATTGATTTCAATTCAATATCAAAAAAGTGCCGAAGTAAATTCGGCACTTTTTTTGTTGTAAAAATGATTTTGAAAAAAATCGCATAATCGACACAAACGGACAAAAATGTGCGATTTCATTTTTTTATTATGCCACCCCTACGGGGTTCTAATCGTATTGGTTGTTTTTGTTTGCAGGGGCTTACGCCACCTGCCTGTTTTATACCACCCCTACGGGGTTTGGTTTTCTGACTGACAAAAGTCCGAAGGACTGACATAATATAGGCAGGGGCGTAAGCCCCTGTTCCAATATGATACAAATTCCAAATAGAAGTCCGAAGGACTGGCATAAAAAAAACGGGCACGTTGCTAATTAAAACACGAATCACCATATAATTATCCATTAATTATTGTTTGTTCACCAATTGATGGCCTATTTGTGGCAATTATATGTGAAAATGTATGCCGTGATTTGTAGAGACGTGCCATGGCGCGTCTCTACCGCCCACGCAAACACCCCACCGCACAAAAAAACTGGCACGTTGCCGCACCCGTTTTAGATTTTTTAAAAAAAACAAACAAATCCATTGTCAAGTTTCAAAAAAAAACGTGTTTTTGCAAAACAAAACAGAGATATGTTGAAAACGTATAAAACTGACAATCATAGCAATAGAATAATATTGTATACCAAAAATATACACAACTTATTGATTGTCAGTATTTTACCCCCTCCCTCCAATATCGCGTATATTGGCAGGCTTATAATACACAAAGTCAAGCAGACAAGTGCTTCTTTAGCTCTGTCTTTAATTTTATATCCGATTGCTTTTGGTCCGTGTTTATGGACCAAAGGATTTTTTATGCTGTGCAAACGATAGAAAAATAAATAATAGCAACATTTAAAAAAAAGCAAAAAATGAAAAAGTATTTTAAACTATTAGGAATTGCCTTTATGGCAACAACACTGTGCGTTGCTATGGCATCGTGCAACAAAGACAAGGACAACGACGAATCCGACACCCCTGACAGCGGTATCGCCACCGCAGGTTATGTGGATTTGGGCCTCCCCAGCGGGACTAAGTGGAAAGCTGATAACGAGGCTAATCCTAATGACGAAAATGATTTCTATACGTATGACAAGGCACTGGCTGCTTTTGGCAACCAATTGCCAACCAAGGAGCAATTTCAAGAACTGATAGACAATTGCTTATGGAGTTGGAACGACACAAAAAAAGGTATGATATTAGGAACAACGGCAACACCATCTTTCTGCCCGCGGCAGGCGACAGCGATTGCGATGGCAATGTGCAATGCGTGGGTTCCCGCGGTGGCTATTGGTCGTCCATGCCCGATGATTCTGAGGAAGCTTGGTATCTATTCATCCCTTTTTCCTCAGGCGATGCGCGCATTAACAACAGACCTCGTTGCAACGGGCTTTCCGTACGCCTTGTCCATAATTGAGTGGCTGGGCGTATAAAAAACAAAAAAAGTGCCGAATTTTCTTCGGCACTTTTTATTTATATAGCTTCTACCCTTACGGCAAGGTTATGTGGCTGATTTGCGGAAACTGGCCGCCGGTAAGGAAATAGTACTTTTCTCCGGCACTTTTAACCAAAGGCGTGTGTATCAGGGCATTCTCTTCCTTCTCGAGCATCTGCTTGGCAACCTGTCCGTTTGGGGTGATGGAGTAGATGGAAAGGCTTGTGTTGGCCTTTATCAGGCTGCGACTGCGTTTGGCGGGCACGGTAGGAGTGTATTCGTCGGTTTCCTCTTTCGACTCGTTGGTGATTACGTAGAGTTTGTTGCCATGCAGCTGCACATCGGCACCCACTTTCGGTCGGTTGGCATATTGGTTGTTCTGTCTGATGGGCGTTACAGCCACGAAATTGCCTTTCATATCCACCTGAAACAGAATCATTCCAAGGCAATAAGTGGTGGAGTTTATGGCACCTGAACGGTAGTCGCGTACTTCAAAAGTCCATGAACGGTTGTAAAGCACAGCCCCGCCTTGCGCTGTGGCGCAATAGTCAAGAGCCTGCAGGCGATTGGTGGTGGTGTCCACATCGTCGTCGGCTTCTTCGTTCTCGAAACAGCGCACGTCGTCCTTGCTGAAGGCATGGCGTTGTTCCGACAGCAGCACTCCGAAAGGTATGTCGAAAACGAAAGAGCGCACGGCGGTGAATTTGCGGTTGCGACCTTCACCGTCGAGGGCGGTAATAAGCACCTTGCCGTCGACATAGTTCAAAAGCGCCATGGAGCTGAGGTCGTATTTGGTGTTGAGGGTGCCGTATGCCACACCGCCGGCGTCGGCCATGTTGAAACGGAATATCGACTCCTCTTCCTTGTCGGGAAGATAGCCTATGGCGGCGGTAACCACCTCGCCTTTGTCGGTAACTATCACCCTGTTCACGTCGCCGAACTCCAAGACCTTCTGCCACAGGCAGTTCATATTGTCGTCGAAGAGATGGGCTTTGGCGGTGGAAACGTTTTTGTAGTCGTCCCAGATGGAATAAACCAGAGCGTATTTAGAGCCGTCGGGCGATTGTTCCACTGTAGCCCAGCCGTGTTCGTCGGAGCCGTATTGGTATCTAACTATGGCAGTGTCGGTTACAACGTCGAGATTTTGCACGCCAAGCGTTATATGCCTTATCACGAGCGAGTCGCGGTTGTTCAGTTCCACTATCACGTGCAGTTTGTCGGCTGTGCAAAAACTGGTTTGTATTTTATATTTTTTTGTATTGCCTATCTCCGTTACCTTTTCGTCTTTCCAATTGATGTCGCAGGAACGAACTTTGATGTATTTTACGTTGGTGTGTTCCGAATGGGCACTGAATGCATTGAGAATGGGTTCAACCACCAGAATTCGGTCGGAGGGCATGTCGTAGGGGATGTGTATCATTCGCGAGTTGAGGGCTTTTTTGTTGCTCTTGTCGCCCTGCACAAACTGTATCTGTGCCGACACAGCCCCTGCTATACAAAATGTTAGAAGTGTCGCAAACAATCTTTTCATATCAATTGATTTTTCGTTTTTAATTACGTAATACTTATTATTAAAGAACTGCAAAATTACGTTTTTTTTTTTCGGTTTGGCAAAACTTTTTTTCAAATGAACATTTTTTGTGAAACCAACCTCTTCTACCTGTCCTTTTTCTTTGGATTTTGTCCAAAAACCGCAAATTATTTGTTTGGATTTTGTCCAATATTGACAAATTATTTGTTTGCATGATATTGTATTTGTAACATAATTATTTGATTGTCATTGTTTAACTATGATTGATAATATTTTATTGATAAAAAAGTTTTGTTTATATTGAGAATTTTTGGTATTTTTGCAAAAAGTTTTAAGTATGAATATAAAAGACAGACTTTCTTACACAAACCGAATCATCTCATTGCTTGGCAAGGGTGAGGCTGTTGTTCTTACGGGACATCGCAGGGCTGGAAAAAGTTGCATTCTGGAGTGTCTGGCCGACAAGCTGAAAGGCAGTGGCAATGTCATGTATCTCGACATGGAAAATCCAGATAACAGGGACGTGGACACCGATGAGAAACTGAACATTTGGATTAAAGAACATGCATCGGACAACAATCGCAACATCGTTCTTATCGACGAGGTTCAAGAGATTCGTGATTTTGAAAAGACTTTGAGGTACTGGGTCAAGCAATCGGGATTCGACGTCGTGGTTACTGGCAGTAACGCAAAAATGCTTTCGAGTGATGTTGCTTCGGCTTTTTCGGGACGATACATGCAGGTACATGTTTTCAGTCTTGACTACGGAGAATTCCTTGACTTTAACGGAATTACATCTTCGGCGGAGGCTTTGGCGATGTACCTCAAATGGGGAGGCTTGCCGTTTTTGAGCAATATTCCCGCCGATGACACACGAACACGTAACAACTATTTGGACAACATTTACAATACAATATTTGTAAAAGACATTATCAACCGCATACCCGTGCGTAACCCTGTTTTTGTCGACAATCTGGCACGTTTCATAGCCGAAAACTGCGGCAAATTGTTTTCGGCAAACAGTATTGCCAAATTTATGAAAAACAGCACTTCGTCGGTGTCGTCAAACACTGTCGACAACTATACCGACGCTTTGTGCGCCACTTATCTTATCGACCGTGTGCACCGTTACGACATACGTGGGAAACGGATATTCGAACAGCAGGACAAATTTTATTTTGAAGACATAGGCTTGCGCAACTATTTGTGTTTGAGCAAAAGCAACATCGATATCGAAAAGGTGCTTGAAAACGCTGTTTACCTGAGGCTCAGAAAAGACGGTTTCGAGGTTTTTGTCGGACAAATCAACGGTAAGGAGATAGATTTTGTAGCACTTCGCGGTGACGAGAAGGTTTATGTTCAGGTATCGCTAAATGTTTCGAATCCCGATACATACGAGCGCGAGTTCGGCAATTTGAGACAGATAAGGGACAACTACCCCAAGTATGTGATTACTATGGACCCAATGGCAACTCTTGTCAACGACAACGGAATAAAAGTGCTTCTTGCCGACAATTTTCTTTTACACGGAATATGAGACAGCTAATAATCATTATTCCTTTTTAACTAATCACCATTCACCAATCACTATTCACTAATTTTTTCGTATCTTTGCATTTTTAAAACTTTTGGAAAAAACATTTGTAACACCCAATGCCAGAACTTATTAAAATCCGCAAAGGACTGGATATAAGCATTGTCGGAGCGGCCGAGAAGATTGTCGTGAGGCAGGAGACCCTCGGCAGTTGCGCACTTAAACCGACCGATTTCGTCGGACTTACGCCCCGTTTGATCGTTGCCGAGGGCGACAGCGTGCAGGCCGGCACGCCGCTGTTCTGCGACAAAGCCGACGAACAGATTCTCTTCACCTCGCCCGTGAGCGGCACCATAACGGCCATCACGCGCGGCGAGCGCCGTGCCATAATGGAAGTTGTGGTAACTCCCGACGGCTCAAATGACTACGTAGATTTCGGCTCTGCCGACCCGCTATCCCTCACACGCGAACAGATTGTGGCGAAACTCCTGCAAAGCGGAGCTTGGCCTTATCTGCGCCAGCGTCCGTTCGGCACCGTGGCCAACCCCGCACAGCCGCCCAAAGCCATCGTTATTTCCGGTTTCGACACTGCACCACTCGCTCCCGACTACGACCTGCTGCTCCACGGCAGGGGAGAGGATTTCCAAGCGGGACTCGACGCCATTTCGCGCCTTACCGACGGCCCCACCTACCTATGCCTAAACCCAAAGATGAACCTCAGCGGCGTATTCCGCAACTCCAAAAATGTTGAAATAAAACATTTTACGGGCAAACATCCTGCCGGCAACGTAGGCACGCAAATCAATCGTTTGTGTCCCATCAACAAAGGCGAGACGGTGTGGTTTGCCAATCCGCAGGATGTGGCCACCATCGGACATCTGTTCAACACTGGCCGTTACTTCCCCGAAAAAATCGTCGCTTTCTGCGGCCAGAGCGTAAAAACACCACGTTACTACCGAGTTTTGGCGGGCTTCGACATCGCCAGCGTTGCCGAAAGTCAGGTGGCAGACCCCAACGCCCGTTTTATATCGGGCAACGTGCTTACAGGCAGTAACATAGGCCGCGGCGGACATCTCGGTTTCTACGACAATATGGTTACCGTAATCCCCGAAGGCGACGACTATGAATTTATGGGCTGGCTCGCCCCCGGGCTGAAAAAGTTCAGTTTTTCGCACACTTTCCTTTCGGGAATTCTTAACACACTGAATATCAAGAAAGAATATGAAGTAAATACCAACATCCACGGTGGACAGCGCGCTTTGGTGCAGACGGGCAAATTCGAGCAGGTGTTCCCCTTCGACATCTACCCCATGCAGCTGCTGAAAGCCTGTATCATAGGCGATATAGAACAGATGGAGGCACTTGGTATCTACGAGGTTGAACCCGAGGACTTTGCATTGTGCGAATTTATCGACGTGTCCAAAACCGACATGCAGCAGATTATCCGTAACGCCCTCGAAACTTTGCGCAAAGAATGTTGATTTACACTTAATTACATTGACGATGAGCAGATTAAGAAATTTTATCGACAAAATAAAACCCAATTTCGAAAAGGGAGGGCGTTTTGCCAAGCTGCACTCCACTTTCGATGCTTTCGAGACCTTTGCCTACACGCCCAAGACGGTTACCGCCTCGGGGTCGCATATACGCGATGCCGTGGACCTTAAACGTACTATGATTGTGGTAGTTATGGCCCTTGTGCCGGCACTCCTTTTCGGTATGTGGAATGTAGGCTTTCAGCATTTCCGCACCCTCGACCCCTCTTTGTCGCCCGCACAAAACCTCTGGGGCAACTTCTGGTACGGATTCCTTAAAGTGCTGCCTATTATAATAGTGTCGTACGTTACAGGCCTTGCCATCGAGTTCACCTTTGCGCAGATTCGCGGCCACGAGGTCAACGAAGGTTTTTTGGCCACCGGACTGCTCATCCCGCTTGTCCTGCCCGTCACCATCCCGCTGTGGCAGGTGGCTGTGGCTACGGCCTTTGCAGTGATAATAGGCAAGGAAGCCTTCGGCGGCACGGGCATGAATTTCGTCAATCCGGCACTGCTGGCACGCGCTTTCCTTTTCTTTGCCTATCCTTCGTCGATGTCGGGAAACAGTGTGTGGGTTAGCGAACCCGCCGACGCCCTTACGGGAGCCACGCCTCTTAGCTCCGTCACGACGGGACAGTGCTCCGCTTCGCTTGCCGATATGTTCTGGGGCTTTGTGCCCGGAAGCATCGGCGAGACCTGCGTGCCGGCAATACTGCTCGGAGCCCTGCTGCTGCTTGTAACAGGTGTGGCAAGCTGGCGTATAATGGCAGCTGTGCTGGCGGGAGCTATTGGCACTTCGTTGATGTTCAACGCCATAGGCGGAAGCCCCATGGCCGAGCTGCCTTTCTACTACCATCTGGTGATGGGCGGCTTCGCCTTCGGTTGCGTGTTTATGGCCACCGACCCCGTTACAGCCGCTCAGACCAATATCGGCAAATGGATTTACGGATTCCTCATCGGCTTTTTAGTGATACTCATCCGTGTGAAAAACAGCGCCTATCCCGAAGGCATGATGCTCGCCATACTGCTGATGAACGTCTTCGCCCCCCTGATCGACTATATCGTCGTTTGGTTTAACATTAGAAAACGCATACGCCGTGCGGCGATTAAGTAATTAGTATTCAGTATTCAGTTGTCAGTAATTAGTAATCAGTTGTCAGTAATTAGTAATCAGTTGTCAGTAATTAGTATTCAGTTTAAATTAGAGCGAAGCTTTCGACGAAGTCGAAAAATAATTTACAAGATTAAAAAGATTTCGCGAAGCGAAGCTGAGCAGGAGAAAACAAAAAGATATACAGAAACTAACGAGCCGAAGGCGAGTAGGAAAACAAATAAAATCTACAATATATACAAGATCTCTTGAGCGAAGCGAAAAGGAGTTATAAAAAAGATATACAGAGTCATGAAAACCAAGTTTACCAACAGATACATTATAATATATGCTGCAGTTTTGGTGGCTGTGGTTGCCGTAATACTCTCCGTGGCTAGCGAGGCACTTCGTAGCCGCAAGGAGGCCAACGCCCGCAACGAGAAAATGCAGAACATGCTCGCCGCCATAGGCGTACAAAGCGATTTGGACAACGCCAACACCCTGTACTCCAAATACTTCGTCGAAGAACTCGCCATCGACGGCAGGGGAGAGGTGGTGGCCCGATTCCAGCCCGCCGACGCCAAGAACGCCAAGGAGCGTCCCTTCGACATCGACGTGAAAGCACAGCTGACTTTGGCCAAGGAGGGCAAGGAGTGCCGTCTGCCGCTGTTCCGCTACCAGAAAGACGGAGCCGAGGGATATGTGGTGCCTCTGCACGGGGCAGGACTGTGGGGCCCGATTTGGGGCTATGTGGCTTTGGACGAGGATTTTACCACCGTGGTGGGTGTCTCCTTCGACCACAAGGGCGAGACCCCCGGCCTGGGAGCCAAGATAACCACCCCCGAATTCCAGAGCCAGTTTGTGGGTAAGAAGATAAAAAACTCCGAAGGGGAATTCGTCTCCGTGCAGGTGCTGAAAAACGCCGACAAAACCTCCGACAACGAGGTGGATGCCATATCCGGTGCCACCATCACCTCGTCGGGGGTGTCCGCCATGCTGAAAGACTGCCTGGAGCCATATCGCGGAAACTGGGGAAAGAAATAATCGGGAAATATTTTGCTGTTTCGGAATATTTTTCTATCTTTGCAGTGTCAATAATTTAAAAATCACGCAATAAACCAGACGTTTTAGTGTTGTAAATTGTAATTTTAAAAAAAACACTTCTGTTGAAATGAAATTTCGTCAATACCACAGTTTATTACTTGTGTTACTAACAGTTTTGACACTTTTTTCTTCTTGCGAATTGTCAATACAAGGTATTCGTGAAGAGTACCCGAGTTTTTGCATATTGAAATTTAGTAACGGCGAGGATTTCTCCAACTATGTGTACTCTATCAGCTCGACTTCCAAACAGAACATCAATTCTGATCCGACAAACATTGTGGCTTTGCACGGCGGGTACTACGCTATCCAGTACGGAGTACAGGCACTTGGGGATGATGTGTTTTTCTATACAGTCTCTTACAACAATTTCGACTCGGTTTTCGATACCTACGACCGTGATGCGAAACGTTTCTGTGCCTCGGAGAAGTCGTTCCGCAACCCGTTTGCCGAATGGTACGAAAGTTACGGATTTGGCTGTGTGCACACCGCCGCAGGTTGCAATGTGGACACGGTGGCTGTCAACAACGCCATCGATGAGGGCAGGATGATGGATTGTTTTGTAAAAATAAAATAGTGCGGATGTGAAAAGACGGATAGCTTTTATATTTCTGGTTTTCAGCGCACTGACAATCGTCAATTCCCAAGAAAAACAATCCAACCGTTTTGATTTGGGTGTGGGTACGGCCATCAGTAGCCAACAATTCTACAACCACACACGCGACTTTTCGTTTGTCCGGACAATATGGAAAGGCTTTGGAGTCGGTATCGGATTGAACTATACGGAGTTGAATTTTAAAACCGAGGCGGCTCTCAACAATACGACGCCAATGTTTTTTTCGCACAGCGTGTACATTGCATTCACCTATGATTATTTCATAACTCCCAAACTCGAAGTATCGCCACGTATTGCTCTTGGCTATTGCTGGCAGATGTATGTAAAACGTAACGATTATTACCGAAATCCGTTCACTGCTTATTGTCCTGCCGTTGCATTGCAGGCAAGGTATTGGTTCTCGGAGCGTTGGGGTGCTTATTTGGAATATTCTTACAGTATGCCAATGCTGTTTTCCGGTGAACCGCAGTCGTATTACGACAGTTTCTACCAGCCCCGACGGGATTTTTATTTCAACCACGACCTCAAACTCGGAATAAGTTTCCGGTTCTGAAATGTAAAAACTTAATAAGAAAGACAAGAACAAAAAATACATCTTTCTCATTGCAGAAATTCCGGCGTATTTCCTTGTATTTTAATATAATACAAAAATCAACATAGCGATGTAAAAAAAACTTTCAATAATATTTGCAGGAAAGCGAAAAAAATAGTATTTTTGCAATTCGAAAAAATGTTCCTTTTCGGAGCTTTTTTTAGTTAGTAAAATAATTTAATATACACAAATAAAGGAGATTACACATGACAAAAGTAAAATCATTAGCTGAGCTGAAAGCGATGAGAGAGAAACTTCAGAACTCCCTCGACGTACGCGAGAAGAGTGAACACCCCGAATCGCTTGTTCAGGTTAAGGTTGCCATGGCTACCTGCGGTATCGCCGCCGGCGCCAAACAAGTTATGGAACACATGATGGAGAAAGCCGAAGCGCTTAAAATCCCCTGTGTTTTCACACAAACCGGATGTATGGGCTACTGCCATGCCGAACCCACCATCGAAGTGCGCGTCCCCGGCCGCGACCCCCTCGTATTCGGACACGTTGACAACAACCGTGCCGACGAAATTCTGGAAAAATACGTCCAGAACAACGAACTCGTGGAAGGCATCATACCCGTAAACTACGAAGTTATTGACAAATAATCGGAGGAAAACACATGGCAAAATATAAACTGCACGTTCTGGTTTGCGGCGGCACAGGATGCAAATCGTCCAACAGCCTGCAAATCATCGAAAATTTCAAATCCCTTATTGCTAAAAACAACCTGCAGGACGACGTTCAGGTTATCAAAACCGGATGCTTCGGTTTCTGCGAACAGGGCCCCATCGTTAAGATAATGCCCGACAACACTTTCTACACCCGCGTTAAACCCGAAGATGTGGAACGTATTGTAAACGAGCACCTCATCAAAGGACGTAAAGTCCCCGACCTGCTCTACACCAACCCCGAAAACAAAGAGCACGTGAGCGACTCCAAACACATGGATTTCTACAAAAAACAAATCCGTATCGCTCTGCGCAACTGCGGTTTCATTGATCCAGAAAACATCGACGAATGCATCTCCCGCGGCGGCTACGAAGCTCTCGGAAAATGCTTGAGCGAAATGACCCCCGAACAGGTTATCGCCGAAATGAAAGCCTCCGGACTTAGAGGCCGCGGCGGTGCCGGCTTCCCCACAGGTCTGAAATGGGAACTCTGCGCCAAAAACAAAGCCGACCAGAAATACGTTATCTGCAACGCCGATGAGGGCGACCCCGGCGCATTTATGGACCGTTCCATCCTCGAAGGCGACCCCAACAGCGTCATCGAAGCTATGGCAATATGCGGCTACGCAATAGGAGCCACCAAAGGTCTCATCTACATCCGTGCCGAATATCCTCTGGCCATCGACCGTCTGAAAATAGCCATCCGTCAGGCCCGCGAATACGGCCTCCTCGGCGAAGACATCCTCGGCAGCGGCTTCAACTTCGACATCGAACTCCGTTACGGTGCCGGCGCATTCGTTTGCGGTGAGGAAACAGCCCTTATCCACTCCATGGAAGGTATGCGTGGCGAACCCACACTGAAACCCCCGTTCCCCGCTGTTAGCGGATACATGGGAAAACCCTCCAACGTAAACAATGTTGAAACCTTCGCCAACGTGCCCGTTATCATCACCAAAGGCGCTGAATGGTTCAACAAAATAGGTACCGAAAAATCCAAAGGAACCAAAGTGTTTGCTTTGGCAGGACAAATCAACAACGTAGGTCTGATCGAAGTTCCCATGGGAATCACCCTCCGCGAAATTATATACGAAATCGGCGGCGGTATCAAAGGCGGACGCAAGTTCAAAGCCGTACAGACCGGCGGTCCTTCCGGCGGATGCTTGACCGAGAAACACCTCGACACACCTATCGACTACGAAAGCCTTATGGCAGCCGGCTCCATGATGGGCTCCGGCGGTATGGTGGTTATGGACGAGACCTCCTGCATGGTGGCTATCGCTAAATTCTACCTCGAGTTCACCTGCGAGGAAAGCTGCGGTAAATGTACACCCTGCCGCGTTGGTAACAAACGCATGTGCGAAATCCTCGACAAAATCACCAAGGGCAACGGCACAATGAAAGACCTCGAAGACCTGCGCAACCTTGCAGCAGTCATCAAAGACACCGCCCTCTGCGGACTTGGTCAGACATCGCCCAACCCCGTCCTCTCCACAATGGACAACTTTATGGACGAATATATCGAGCACGTTCAGGACAAGAAATGCCGCGCCGGCGTTTGCAAGTCGCTGATGAGCTACGTTATCGACAAGGAAGTTTGTATCGGATGCGGCAAGTGCGCCAAAGGCTGTCCCGCCGACGCCATCACCAAGACCGAATACATCGCTCCCGGCCACAAACTGCCCTCGATGGTTATCAACTCCGAAAAATGTATCAAATGCGGCGCTTGTATAAGCGGTTGTAAGTTTGGTGCTATTTCTGTAAAATAAATTGGTAAAACTATTAAAAATTATTAGAAAATGGTAAAATTAACGATAGATAACAAACCGGTAGAAGTAGCAGAAGGCACAACAATACTGAAAGCCGCCCGCCAAGCCGGTATCAATATTCCTACACTGTGCTATTTCGAGCTTGCAGGAATGAAATTCGAGAACAAACCCGGCGGTTGCCGTGTTTGCGTTGTAGAAGTGGAAGGCCGTCGTAACCTGGCTCCCGCTTGCGCAACAGACGTTATGGAAGGCATGGTAGTCCACACCAACAGCCCGCGCGTTATCAACGCCCGCCGCACCGTGGTTGAACTTATCCTCTCCGACCACCCCAACGACTGTCTGCAGTGCGAGAAATCCGGTGACTGCGAACTTCAGGCCCTCGCCGTGAAACTGGGTATCCGCGAAATCCCCTTCAAAGGCGAACAATCCACCTACAAAACCGACACCACTCTCTCCGTTTACCGCGACATGAACAAGTGCGTTATGTGCCGCCGTTGCGAGACCATGTGTAACAAAATCCAGAGCGCTGGCGCGCTGTCGGGTGTCAACCGCGGTTTCCAAGCCGTTGTTTCCCCCGCTTTCGAACAGCCTCTCGGAGAATCGTCGTGTATCAACTGCGGACAGTGCGTGCAGGTATGTCCTGTGGGTGCCCTCACCTTGGTTGACAACATCGGCGACGTTATGAAAGCCCTTGCCGATCCTAAAAAGACCGTCGTTGTTCAGACCGCTCCCGCAGTGCGCGTGGCTCTGGGCGAAGAATTCGGCATGGAGCCCGGCACCATAGTTACCGGCAATATGGCCGCCGCCCTCCGCAGAATGGGTTTCGATTATGTGTTCGACACCGACTGGAGCGCCGACCTCACCATTATGGAAGAGGGTACCGAGCTGCTGCACCGCGTAGGCAAAGTGCTCAATGGCGAAAAAGCCGTCCTGCCTCAGTTCACCAGTTGCTGCCCCGCTTGGATAGCTTTCGCTGAAAAGAACTTCCCCGACCTGCTCGACAACCTCAGCACAGCCAAATCGCCGCAGCAGATGTTCGGCGCTGCATGCAAGAACTATTTTGCTCAGAAAATTGGCGTGAAACGCGAAGATATGGTTGTGGTATCCGTGATGCCCTGCTTGGCCAAGAAAAGCGAAGTGGCACGCGACGAGTTCAAAGTTAACGGCGATCCCGACGTGAACTTCTCCATCTCCACCCGCGAGCTGGCACACATGATCAAGCAGTTCAACATAGACATCAACGACCTGCCCGAAGAGAACTTCGACAGCCCGCTCGGCGAATCCACCGGTGCTGCCGTTATTTTCGGCGCCACAGGCGGCGTTATGGAAGCTGCTCTGCGTACCGCTTACGAAGTGCAGACCAAGAAAACCCTTCCGAGAATCGATTTCGAAGAAGTGCGTGGACTGGACGGCGTTAAGACAGCCACCATCGATTTCGAAGGCTTGCCCGTGAAAGTTGCCGTTTGCTACGGCCTTGCCAACGCACGTGCAATGATGGAAGAAGTACGCGGCGGCAACCCCAGAGGTTTCCACTTTATAGAGGTTATGGCTTGCCCCGGCGGTTGTATCGGCGGCGCCGGTCAGCCCTACCACCACGGCAACAGCGACATCATACGCAAACGTATGGAAGCCACCTACCGTGAAGACGCTGGCAAACCTATCCGCAAATCGCACGAAAATCCCGATATCATCGCGATATACAAGGAATACTACGGCGAACCTTGCAGCCACCTCAGCCACGAACAGCTTCACACCACATACTTCGACAGAAGCAAAAAAATCGAAGCTGAATAAACAAAGTGTTTACTTATTAAAATCGAATTCATTATGTCAAAAATAAAATTGTCAGCTGACAAACTGAACACGATAAAGGAAATCTGCGCTTCCTTTGGAAACAAATCCGGCGAAGTTATCAACGTGCTTCACCAAGTGCAGGGTAAATTCGGCTATCTGCCCGCCGAAGTTCAAGAGGCTGTTGCCCACGAGCTTCAGATGCCGGTGGCCAAAGTTTACGGCATTGTGTCGTTCTACTCTTTCTTCACCATGCAACCCAAGGGCAAACACCCCATATCGATATGTCTGGGTACTGCCTGCTACGTGCGTGGCGCCGAGAAAGTGCTTGACGAATTCAAACGCCAGCTCAACATCCCCGACGGCGGTGTTACTCCCGACGGCAAGTTCTCCATCGACACACTGCGTTGCGTGGGCGCCTGCGGTCTGGCACCCGTTGCCATGATCGGCGACAAGGTGTACGGTCGTCTCACCCCCGACAAAGTGAAAGATGTTCTGGCCGAATACGCTGAATAATCTGTCAAAACTTTGACAAGACGATAGAGAGGAACGGCAACGTTCCTCTCTTTTTCTTGTTGCGGCGGATTTGATGTTCTCCGCTTCGCTATCGAAACATTCACAGAATGTTTCTTCATACGACGCAGTATAGTTTCGGGATTTCAAATCCCAATATGCCACTGTTGCGGATTACAAATCCTCAACAACTGGAAATTAGAGAAAAATAAAACGTCTATTCAACAAAAAATAAATGAGAAAATAAAGCAAGAGATTAATGATGAAAAACAATAAAAGCATAAAACTTTTTTTTCTTATATTTATTTTGACATGTTTATTTAAAAGTTGTGCATGGTATTTATATCCAAAAGCAATTTTAGAGGACATGAAAGAAATGGAAGTGCGTCGCAAAAAAACTGTTTACAATCTTTCTTTCAGCGGTATCGTTGTGGATAAAGGTATTTATGGAGCAAACTGTTGGATAACAATTTTACTAAAGCAAATGCATCCATCTTTTACTGAGTTAACATTAACAGATAGATTTGAGCTTGAACGATTTGGCATTCAGGAATGTGACAGCACAAATAAATCCTATGAAGTTTGTTGTCCCTGTAACTGCACAACTCCTAATCCCTGCTATATCAAAATATCTATACCAGAAGCAGCATATAATCAAATAGAAAAAAAACAACCTATAACTAAAGAGCCTTCTTCATACTACTTTTTAACAAACGGAAAAAAAATATTATGGATAAAACCATAAAAGATGTTACCTACACCTACGGAACTGCCTCGAACACAGGTACTAACGCCTGCGGAAGGCTACTGCGTGTGGACGACGGCACGGGGTACCAGACATTTGCGTACGACCGCCTTGGCAACGTGGCCGAGAACACAAGGACAATAGCCCTGCCCTTTGAGGATCTTGTTGCGGCGGATTTGCAATCCGACGCAGTAGAGTTTCGGGATTTCAAATCCCAATATGCCACTGTTGCGGATTGCAAATCCGCAACAACTGAATTTTTAAGAGAAACAAAAAAGACTATAAAATAGTAAGGAAAGAAATACATCCTTTACCTACTATACAACAAACATATTATTAAAAAATGGGCGAAAAAAAACTGAGCAAAAAAGGAAAAAAAACAGAAGATAAAAAAAATAATAGAAGAAATGAACTAAGAAAGAAAGATGTAAAAGATGACATAATAAACATTTTGTTGCTAATGAGCAATTACACTCCGAAAACAAAGTTCGGTGATTATTTTTCATTTTATTATAAGTGTTTTATTGTTGTTTTTATGTTGTTTATAGTCTTTTATTTTTCATCAATTATTCCTTTTGACAGGGATGCGGCTGTTGGTTGGTAAAAATATCCGCTGTAGTATATATGAGATGTGTGTTCCGTTTGTTGTGTATGAATTCTTGTTTACGTTGTTGCGGATTTGCAATCCGCTGTAGTAAAATACAACGTTTATTACCCCGCAAAGCAATAAACTCCCGCCGCAGCCGTTATCATGATGATGTTTAGCAAGTTGGTACATATAAGCGGGATTGCAAATCCCTATACTAAAGCGTGTTGGATTACAAATCCGACACGACGGAAATCCATTAATCATGTATTTGTATTTGAGGCCAATAAATATTCAACATTAAATAAAAAAGAAAACTATGGTAATGATAAATACAAGATGCCGACAAAACAAAAACCTGCCAGCTTGCTTAAATTATTCAAAGATGCTGGTTATTAACATAGTTGTAGTTTTTGTTATTTACGCTTGTACAAATAATGAGATTTCTTCAATAAATTGTGGTAATGAAACAAGATATACCATCGATTCTTTTCTCCCATACTATGAAAATGATTCTTTCTTCAATGAAGAGTGTGCAAAAGAACTCGCAAAAACAGTTGAGAATATTGCAATTTCACAGATTGGGGTGAAATATTATAATTTTGTGATGAAAAATGGCAAATCATATTTGACCATAACATTTAGAGCAGACGGTGAGATACTTGGATGCAAATTGCATTCAAAAAATATATCAGTACAAGAAAAACTATTAGTGGAAAACATAATTATTAAACAACATGATTTAAAATTTAGATGTGAATACTTGGATGATTTAGATAAAGATCTGTGTTCTAAAATCTTGGAATGGATTATCGTGCTTCCCGTTACAGCGGATTTGTAATTTGAAACAGAATAGAAGAGAACAATAACCCCACCCCGTTGCCGTTATCATGATGATGTTTAGCAAGTTGGTACATATAAGCGGGATTGCAAATCCATATACTAAAGCGTGTTGGATTACAAATCTGCAACAACTGAGTTGGGGCCATTACCTAAAATAAAATAGTTATGTATAAAAAAAATGACAAAAACAGAATTTTCTTCTATATGTGCTTATTTTCAATTGGCAAAATAACAGCAAAAGAATTCTGTGATGATTTTTATGAATGCTATGATATACTTGGAGAGATGGATTTCACTCAACAAGAGGATGAAGTTCTGAACAACCTATCAAATTCATATGTAGCACGTTACACTCCATACGAATCTGACCGTACTCAATTTCCGGATACCTTTATTGACGATATCGGATTAAAAAAAGGAGTCGATATGGCAATTACCTTGCTAAAAAGTTCTTTGAAGGGAGTGGCACAAGACATGCAAGAAATACTCTCATTATGTAAATAATAGAATGCATATTCATACAATCGGCCGCAACAGTATGTCTTAGCCTGAAAGAAGTTGCCTTTTATAGGAACATATCAAATAATGTAAAAGTTCACAAGGTTGTTGAACGTGATTGTATTCAAACAAAGGTCGGATTATTACTTGTGGCAATGAGCTAAAGGTTGCAAACCCGTAACAAATGAACTAAAATGCTGAATGCAACTGTCGGAAGTGTCCCAAAAGAAGCTATTGAGAGAGGAACCACTACTATAAAAGATAGAGCGTTGAAAAAAGATGAGTAAAAAAAAGATGAGTAAAAAAAAGATGAGTAAAAAAAATAATAAGACAAAAAACAGTATCTACATTAATATTTGTGGACTAAAAGTAAATGGAACTATTCTTGTAGCTATGGCTATTATGTTAATATTGCTTGCAATTAACATACCCATCCAAAGACATCGAAAAAACTTGCTTGAAAACGGAAATACAATTGTCGTCAATGCAGAGATTGTTGATGTCGGTAAAAGAACGCGTGGGGGGCTTGGTTTTAGACCGAAAGTAGGGTACATAAAATACAAATATTATATTGAAAACAAGATGTTTATTCGAGCGTATGAATCTTTTTACATAAGCAATAATATAGAAAAGTATCATATTGGTGATTGTATAGAGGTTATTGTAAGTTTGGATGATGAAGAAGTTTATGAATGGAATAAATCGAAGGGCACTTTTAAATGTGAGGAACAAGATGATATTTGACTACGGTTGTAAAATTTTACAAGATTGTTGAAGACATTTTCCTTGTTGCGGCGGATTTGATGTTATCCGCTTCGCTATCGAAAGGTTCACAGAACCTTTCTTCACACCTTCGGGGCTTTACTGACCACTGACTACTGAATACTGACCACTAATTGTCAATTTTCAACTATCAATTTTCAACTCCTAAAGGAATCGTACACCACTTTGGCTTTGGCCATGCCTACGACTTTGGCCAGGTCCTCGAGGGGGGTGTTGCGTATCTGTTTCACCGATTTGAACTGCAGCAGCAGCTCGCGGGCTGTCTTTTCGCCTATTCCGGGGATCTCCGTAAGGGCGGTCTTGAAGGTGCCTTTGGAGCGTTTGTTGCGGTGGAAGGTGATGGCAAACCGGTGCACCTCGTTCTGTATCTGCTCCAGCAGGTGGAACAGTGGACTGCGTGGCGCTATGCCTATGCTTACTGGCGGAAATCCGTACAGCAGCTCCGAGGTGCGGTGGCGGTCGTCCTTGGCAAGTCCGGCGATGGGGATGGCGAGACCCAGCTCGTCGTGCAGCACACGGCGCACCACTTCCATCTGGCCTTTGCCGCCGTCCACTATTATCAGCTGCGGCAGGGGTTTCTGTTCGTCGCGGAGACGTGTGTAGCGACGTCTCACCACCTCCTCCATCGAGGCGTAGTCGTCGGGACCGTCAACAGTTTTGATGTTGAAATGGCGGTACTGCTGGCGGTCGGGCTTGCCGTCGGTGAAATGCACCATGGCGGCCACCGCGAATTCGCCCTGTATGTTGCTGTTGTCGAAACACTCGATGTTGCGCGGCAGCTCAGGCAGTCCAAGCTCTTTCTGAATCTTTTCCAAAAGCTGCATCTTACCTGCGTCGGGGTCCACCAGCAGCCGTTGGCTGAAACGCTCGTGCTGGTAGAATTTAACGTTGCGCAACGACAACTCCAGCAGCTCTTTCTTGGCCCCTCGGGTGGGGATAATCTGGTGCAAGTATTCGTCGGGCAGGTCCACTTTTATCGGCACAACCACCTCTTTGGCAGTGCTTTGCGTGCTTTGGTGCAGTTCGGGGATTATTACCGCAAGGATGTCGGCGTCGCTTTCGTCGAGCTGTTTCTTGATTTCCGTTGAAAACGAGTGGATTATGCCGCCGTTCTTTATTCTCATCATGTTGACGTAAGCAAATTTTTCGTCGGAGAGGATGGAGAACACGTCGAGGTCGTGCACCGAGGTGTCCACCACTGTGGAACGGCTCTGATACTGGTTCAGCAGCATTATTTTCTGTTTCACAGCTTCGGCCTGCTCGAATTCCAGAGCATCGGCGTGACGTGTCATCTCGGCTTTCAGCTCGTTGAGCGTTTCGCCGAAATCGCCTTTCAGTATGCGGCGTATGTTGTCGATGGTGGCGTTGTAATGCTCGTAGCTCTCGTTGCCGGTGCAGGGGGCGTTGCACAGGCCAATCTGTGCGTTGATACACGCCTTGAACTTGCCCTGTTCCACGCTTTTCCGCGTAAGCGGCAGCTTGCAGGTGCGGTAAAGGAACACGTTTCGTATCATCTCCTGCAACTCTCTGAGTATCTTTTGGTTGGGATAAGGCCCAAAGAATGTGCCGCGAGTCTTTTGGCGGTCGCGGGTGAAAAGCAGGCGGGGAAACTCCTCGGCGGTGAGGCAGAGGTAAGGGTAGGTTTTGTCGTCCTTCAGCATACTGTTGTATTTTGGCTGAAGGGTTTTGATAAGGTTGTTTTCCAAAAGCAGGGCGTCAACCTCGGTGTTTACCACGGTGTAGCGTATGGTGTAAATCTTGCGGACGAGGATTTTTATCTTAGGTGAAAGGTCGTCGTAGTGGTTGAAATAGGAGTGCACACGGCGGCTGAGGTTGCGCGCCTTGCCCACGTAGAGCAGATTGCCGCCCTCGTCGAAATACTGGTAAACGCCGGGAGTTTCGGGCAACGTCTTCAGCTGCTGCTCGATATGGTCGAAATTGCGGTTGAAACTCCTGTCGCCCGCCACGGTTATTCTATTTTGAGGTCCATATTCACTTTCACAATCTTCACGCCGAAAGTCAGAATGCCCTCTGTTTCAAAATATTGCGAACCGTTTTTTACAAGCAGCTCGTGCGGCCCCTTGGCGTTGAAGAAGAAATATTCGCGCACCTTTCGGTCGAACTCATAGTATCGTCCCACGGGGTTGCCCAGCCAGATGCCGCGCTTGTCGCGGATGGCAATCTCGGTGGTGAGCTGTCGTTTGTAGTCCTCGTTTTCGATAAGGGTGCAGATAAAAGGCAGCATGTCGGGGCGGAAGGTGGCGGTGTCTATCCTGAAACGGAAATAGATGTCGTAGCATGCCGCAGTGTCGCTGATGTCGAACTTAAACGACTCGGGCTCAAAACGTTGCCATTTGGCATCGGCAAACTCATGGGTCTCGTCGAGCACAACTTTGTTTTCGGAGCAGGCGGCAAACAGGCCAATAGTTATTGTTGCTAAGAACAGAATTTTTTTCATTGTGGTAATTGTTTGAAAATTAGCGTGTAGCGATAAGTTTTTGCAGAATTTCTATTGCGTTGGTTGCGGCGCCTTTGCGCAGGTTGTCGGCCACCACCCACAGGTTCAGCGAGTTGGGTTGCGAAAAGTCGCGACGAATGCGTCCCACAAACACATCGTCCTTATGGTGGGCGATGATGGGCATGGGGTATTGCAGGGCGGCATTGTCGTTGCAGAGGGTTACGCCCGGTGTGTTGCCGATAATGCGAATGGCCTCGTCGAGGTCGTAATACTTTTCAAATTCGATGTTCACAGCCTCGGAGTGTCCGCCCACCACGGGCACACGCGCCACGGTGGCGGTGATGGCTATATTGTTGTCGCGCAGTATTTTGCGAGTTTCGTCAACGAGTTTCTACTCCTCCGTGGTGTAGCCGTCGGGTTGGAAATCGCCGCCGTGGGGGAAGAGGTTGCGGTGTATGGGGTAGGGGTAGGCCTTGTCGGCTTCGAGGCCTTGCTCCTCGGCCTCCAGCTGGCGTATGGCTTTGATGCCAGTACCGGTAACACTCTGGTAGGTGGATATTACCAACCGTTTGATTTTGTATGCCTTATGCAGCTGCGACACCGCCAGCACCATCTGTATGGTAGAGCAGTTGGGGTTGGCAATGATGCGGTCGGAGGGTTTTATTGCGTCGAAGTTTATTTCGGGCACCACCAGCGGTATTTCGGGCACTTTGCGCCATGCCGACGAGTTGTCGATAACCGTGGTGCCGGCTTCGGCAAAGAGCGGCGCATATTCCTTCGACGCCGAGGCGCCTGCCGAGAACACGGCATAGTCGGGTTTCATGGCAATGGAGTCGTCAACGGAGACGACTTTCAGTTTTCGTCCGGCAAAATCTATTTCTTTGCCCACCGATTTTGGCGAGGCGGCGGGGACTATCTCGCAGTTGGCAAAACCGCGCTCCTCAAGCACTTGGAGCATTACGCCACCCACAAGTCCGGTGGCACCTACAACAGCAATTTTCATGTTTTTGTGTGTTAGATTCGATTTGCAAAAATACGCTTTTTTGGTGAATGGTGAATGGTGAATGGTGATTAGTTAGTAACATGCTGTTGGGGATAGTTTTTTATTTCGGATTTATGATTTCGGATTTCGGAAGTTGTTTATAATTAACTGTAATAGTTCATAACGTTATTGTTGAAAATGGCTATTTTCACACTGCAAAGGTATAACATTTTTTCCGATTATCAAAGTTTTTCTGTAAAAAAGTTCGGGTTGCAGTTCTAACCATCTGATACACGCTTCGATAGG
>JAFSOU010000030.1 GCA_017443265.1 Bacteroidales bacterium
AGAATTAATGAAGTATCTTCCTGCCGTTTTGTTGTTTTATATATTGATACAATGAATCAAAAGCTCTTTTATCATGATGTTTCTTACACCATCGATTAATCAATCACTAATTGTAAAACATTCACAAGGTTGTTGATACTCCAATAAAAAAACTAATGCCACACTGCACCGCCCATAGCACAACCGGCACCTGCCCCAACCAAACGATTTTTGCAAAAAATCGGTGGCGCGTTGGGCCGAACAGTGAAGGAACCGCCAGTGGCTGTTCCGATAGCCACAAAGTGGCGGAGAATAAAAAACGGGAAGCGGGGGATTGCGAGGTGGATAGGTGATGAAGAAACTGCCAGTGGCCGTTTCGATAGCCCTAAGTGGAGGAGAATAATGAGACAAAAGAAATAGAAGAAGAAGGATTGAAATTACAACTCCTTTTCTATGTGTCTTACGCAATGCATTGTATTACTGAGGTTTGCTGTATCTGCGATTCTTGCCAGACTCCAATATTTTTTGTCTTACAGAATGGGGGAGGGCAGTGCTTACCGCAGTTTTCTTCCGTTGAGCGTGGCGGTTTGCAGGGTGTCGCCCACGTAGGTGAGTTTCAGCGAAAAGAACGGCTCGTCGCGGCGCAGCAGGTCGAGAAAGATTTTGTCGCCCTCCCAGATGTTGAGGTCCGCAATGCGCTCTTTTTCCACCCATTCCAGCACACCCTCGTCGCAGGGCTTGGCCTCGCCCGTCCATCCGGTGCAGGTGAATAGGTGCATATACTCCGTGCCGTATATGTCGCTAACAAAGGTAACTATGGCGCGGTAACGCCATTGGGTTACGGCAAACCCCGTCTCCTCGCGCACCTCGCGCAGCATGCACTCCTCGGGACTTTCGCCTTCCTCGAACTTGCCGCCCACGCCAATCCATTTGTCGTGGTTCTCATCGTTGGCTTTGGTGGTGCGGTGCAGCATAAGGTACTGCCCGTCGCGCTCGAGATAGCATAAAGAGGTCTGTTTCAAGGGGAAGATGTTTGGGAGGTTAATAGCACTGATAGTCGTAGAGCACATTGCCGAAATCCAGTCGTAGCAGTGCATCGGAGTTTATGAAAAGGCGTGCCGAGCCGCAATCGCCCCAAATGGTGCAGAATCGGGAATCGTTTTCGGCATTTTCCTCGGCATCGATGGTGGGGATTTGGAGAAGAAGTATATCGTGGGCACTGTATTCCTCGTATTCGTCGCACTGCTCAAAATTCGGGAACCCGAGCATTTGAAAATCCTTTTCCGAAACACATTGGTATATGGGGTTGTTGCCCAGCACAATGTCGTCGGGTACTTTGTCGCGCTGTTCTTCGGGGAGAAGCCGTTTTACGTAGTCGCTTACATCAGGTGCGTCCATCTTGTCGTCATAAAGGTTTTTGATAGCTGTGGCCGCAAGGTCGTTGAAATTTCTGCACGTTTGGTTGATACAAGAGGTGCCGAGTTGCATGTTTAGGGCATATTCACGCGCCACAGGCGAGTATTCCAATGTCTCCACACGTGGATATGACTCCAGTTGCAGCTTATCCACATAAGTGCTGATATGGCCGTGGTACACCAAACGGAAGTCGGACTGGAGTGTGTAGTCATTATAATTGACGCCATAGCCTTTCAATAATATCTCGTCGTCAGAGGATATGAAGAACTGAAGCATACCCGTTTTTGGCAAGGGTTCCAGAGGCGGACATTGCTCGAAATTGACTTGAAAAACCATTGCCATGGGCTTGCCTTTGGAATCGGTGGGGTATGGTTTCGAAGCATCCCAATATGGTGTGCCACCCAACTTGCTGTCGATAACAGAGGGTTTGCGACTGTGGTCAATTGAGAAACGCAGGCAGGGCTGCGGTGGGCAAAGGCGGTTTATCTCATCCGAAATGGCGTTGGATTTTCTCACCATAGCATCAACGAGTTCCTTGTCTGGAATAAAAGTGTCGTCGGGCAGTTCCTCGTTTTCTTTGGCCATTTTACGCTCATTTATATAGCTCCAAATATTTTTCGATACAAAGATAATAAACAATCCTGCCAACAGAACCATTGTTTTCCAATGCCCGTAGGTCAAACCACGGTACATTGCAAAAGCGAACAACGCCGCCCACAATATGTACTGCACAATTGTAGCTACTTTTTCCTTGTCCATTTTTATTGAGTTTATTTAATGTAACAGTCCTTTACGTTTTTGTGGATTTTTCTGCAAAGTTACGATTATTATTTCGAAATTGACAAACAATTTTCAACTTTCAACCCTCAACTTTCAATTTTCAACTGTTTTTTTAGTTTCTTATAGTTCCGCCTTCGTAGCTGTACTTCCGCAGGTTGCCATTAAGGCTTGAACTAATATTTCCTTTTATAAATATCGTCATATCCTTCCTTTTTTAATTGTTTAACATTACATGAATAAGTTCTTCTTAAATGGCGGGATATGTTTCTCTCATTTTCTAACCATGTAATAATAACGTCCCCTGCCAACACTTTATACTCTGCTGGCCAAAGATGATCATCGTAGTCGCCTAACAATTTTCTGAAAGATGTCGAATCAGTTAGATACACCTCGTAACTATCGCCAGCCCAAACACCGCCAAAATATGTCTGGTATGTTTCAACGTAAAGGCTATCAGCTATCTGTTCAGTTCGCACATGCTCCATTTCTTTTTCAGAACACGCCCCAACCAATAGTGCAAAAATGAACTCTATAAATAAAAAATAACGTTGTTTGTTTTTCATATTCTATTAATTATTGAGTGTAAAAGTTGATAATGATATGTGACTATTGGCCTCAATTTTCTGCAAAGTTACGTATCTCTTCCGAAATTGACAAACAATTTTCAACTTTCAACTTTCAATTTTCAACTACTTCGACCAGTACTCCACCCATTCCTGTTCGTCTTCGGTGAGTTCGCTCATATCCACCTTGTAGTTGGGGTTGGGCACATACCATTTGGTGGAATTGAAGAAATCCTGCAACTTTTTGGTTTTGAACACAAAGCCGCGGTAGGCGAAAGGCACGTTGCGCAGTATCTGCCGTTGGTCGCGGGTGAAGTCTTTTAGTTCCACTCCGTTTGTCGCCATTCCTTTATAAAGGTTGTAACGTTGTTTCTTTATCATTTCGAGCACGTGGGCTGGTGTGTTTTGGCTGTCGTAGTCGTTCCAGATATAGTGCATCATGTTGGGTTTGCTGATAGAGAGTTCCCCGTCGGGGTGGAAATTTGTGCGGTGGAAGGTGAGGTTGCCGTTGAGGATATGGAATACCGCATAGCGTGTTTCGTAAACGGTGGTCATATTCTTGCGTCCTTTTCCCTCGTTTTTCCAGTCGCCGGCATCCTTGAAAAAGGTGGCAGGGATTAAAAACGACTCGCAGTCGCCCATGTCGATGTTGAGTGTGAAATCGTCGATGCCGTTGTTGGCCCAGCGGTTGGCGGCGGTGAGGATGTACTTGAAATAGTAGGTCTGTTCCACCGTTACCGATAGTTTGCACCTGTAGGTGTGGCGCACAATGTTCACGCCTTTTTGGAAATTGGCGTTGAAATAATATACGTAGTTGAAGGGACTGCTTTCGAAATCAACGGAGTCGAGCAGGGCGTCGAGCTGCTGTTTGGTCAACGACTTGATTTGTCCGTTGGTGTAGTATTGGGGAGTGCTTTTGTAGTTCGGGTTCTCTTCGTCAAGATAGAAAGTCGCCAGACGTTCGGAAACATGTGCCACGTTGTAGCTCAGGCGCTGGTTGTTCATGGTTACCGTAAAGTCGCTGATATATCCGTGTTCGGGATAATAGTTGGCAAACGACACGTCGCCGCCTTGTAGCGGAGCCTCGAAGCCCACCAAGACGCTTTTCGGCCCTACGGGATTGTAGAACTCGTAATACACATCGACAAGAATGTCGTCGCCCGCTCTGCGCAGAGTGAGAATTTCCTTCTGCACGCGGATGTCCGTTTCGGCAATGGGTATCAGGTGGTTGCCTGCGGCGTAATAAGCTCCGTCGTTGGCCCAGAGGCTTATAAACGACGACAAAAATATCAAAATAGAGAGTCGTTTTTTCATTGTGTGTTGTTTTTCTATTGTTTTTGAAAATAACGCAATTCGTGGCGGTATATTATGTATAGGGGATGAGTTTTCTCCGAAAATGCAGGAGTTGGCGCGCGGTGTCTTTGATATAAATGGTAATCAGATGGATAAGTGTGGTTTTGTAAAAATTTCGCAAAATGCGAAACGCATTTTGCGAAATTATAAAAAAGTTGTACTTTTGTTGTGTAGAATGGCATTCGATTGCCGTGAGATAAAGAACATGTAATAACTTTATACATAGATGTTTACAACGAAGAAAAACCTTATTTTATTAGCTCTTGTGGTTCTATGTTTGGCCATTGTGGGGTGCCAAAATGCTGAAAAGCAGGCAATAGTGCCAAGTGGATTCCTTTCCGTTGCCGATTTTTCGTCAGACGACATTGTTGTTTTGGGGACTTACGACGAAGTCGTAGCCCGCTTGGGTGAGCCGGATTATCCTACCCATGTGGGTTATCATCCGAAATTTTGGGATGATTCTTCGTGGATAAGGGTTATCGGATTTGGATATGAAAGTGTTGAATATAGTCGCTTGAACGACAGTGTTCAGCTTAGTTTTATCGACCTGCGCAAGACAGGTGCAAGGCTGACCTTGCAGGCAGGCGACGGCCCGCGGATGATTATCGACAGCAACACCTTGTGCGATGATTTCTACCGTTATATAAACACATACGTGGATACAAGCTACGACATCAACAGCTGGCCCGACGAGGAGAAACTTACGTTCGACCCCCACTACCAGACAGACGGACTGTATTTTGCACTTGGATTCCCAACCGATACCACCGATCCGTTGAACAGTCCATTAATTATGCCCGTCTTCACCCGTCACGACCGACGGTTGTGGTATATCGAGTTTCCGCCTTTGGATATGAGAGGGATTTTCAGAGACATAAAATCCAACCGATAGTCACACCGCCGCTCGTTTGGCTGTTTGCAATAAAAATCGTATCTTTGCAAACCAATTTCGACAATGTTTTTTAATTAAATTGTTGTTGAAATGCTCCTTGCCGCAAGCGACAGAATTAATGCTCCTAGCCGCAAGCGGCAGAATTACGCAGTAATCGTGAACACATATGAAATTAATTTAATGATGTGAACAAATCTTACAAATCTTGCCAAATCGAACAAATAATGATTTGAATGATTTGTTTGAATTTGATGGATTTCTCGCCGTAGGCGAAAAGAAAAATGTGAGCGCAGCGAACAAAATTTACAAGATTTACAAGATCTCGTGAGCCGAAGGCGAACAGGAGAAAAAAAACAAAGATGACGAACGAGGAGACCAAGAGATTCATAGCCGAGCACGCTGCCGACGACACGGCACAATTGTTGCTGCAACGCCACCGTTACCATGGCGTTGACGTGGCTTTTGCCGTGCAGCAGATCGAAGGTCGCCGCAAAGCCGTGCACAAACTCCCCGCCCTTGCCTCCAACCCCGATTTTGTGTTCCCTCCCAAGCTCAACCTCGAGCAGGCCTCCTCCGAACTCACCGCCGACTACAAAGCCCGCCGTTTCGCCGAGAGAAAGACCGTTATCGATATCACTGGCGGATTGGGCATCGACAGCCTGTTTTTTGCCCGTTGCGCCAAAAAGGTAGTTTACATCGAACAAAACCCTGAACTTTTCGAAATAGCCAAGCATAATTACAATGTTTTGGGACTTGATAATATAGACTGCATTTGCGGCAACTCGGAAGCGGTGCTGCCAAACCTCACTGCAACCGCCGACCTCGTTTATGCCGATCCCGCCCGTCGCGACCAAAACAACCGCCGCATGGTGTCCCTTGCCGACTGCACCCCAGACATTGTTCAGCTCCTCCCCAAACTATTCCAAATAGCCCCGCAGGTGCTGATAAAAGCCTCGCCCATGCTCGACATAACGCAGGCGCACCGCGAACTCGGGCAGGTGGCCGAAACCACCGTTTTGGCTGTTAAGAACGAGTGCCGCGAACTGCTGTTCCTGTGTCAAAAGTCTGCCGAGCCAGGTCCGACCACCTGTGTGAACATCGTTGGAACGGAAAACGCAGAAACCTTCATACCCACCGACATCGAGCTTTCGACGAAGCCCGTTCTTGCCCCGCAGGCGTTACATTATATATACGACCCCAATGTGGCCATTGCCAAGGCAGGATACGCCAAAGCCGTGTTTGTACGTTTCGGGCTTGCCCAGCTGCATCCCAACACACAGCTCGGCACAAGCAACGAACTTTTTTCGGACTTTCCCGGCCGCATTTTCGAAGTCGTAGGTGCTACCGGGCTTTCCGCCAAGGCTGTAAGGCAGACTGTTCCCGAGGGCAAGGCCAACGTGATTTGCCGCAACTTTCCGCAGTCCGCCGACCAGCTGAGGACACAGATGAAACTATCCGACGGCGGCGACGTATATTTAATGGCAACAACACTCGCAAAAGGCGAAATAATAGGACTTCTGTGTCGGAAAATGGACAAGAAAACATCCGAAAAGCTGTGAAATATTTTTAGAAATTATGTTATTTTTAAAATAACATTTTATTTTTATGTTATTGACAATAAAATAATTAACCTACTTTTCAAAAACTAAAAAAAACTTAAATTCATAAAAAATCCGGCGGCTATGTTTGCCAATCGGAAAAAAAAGTGTACTTTTGCAAACTCAAAAAATAAACGACAAAACAGAAATAATATTATAAAGATGAGTACATTAAGTTACAAAACAGTCTCGGCCAACGCCCAAACCGTTCAGAAGGAATGGATACTGATCGACGCAGAGAACCAGACCTTGGGACGTTTGGCAACAAGAGTGGCCAACGTATTGCGCGGCAAACACAAGCCGTCGTACACACCGCACGTTGATTGCGGCGACAACGTAATTATTATCAACGCTGAGAAAGTTATCCTCACCGGCAACAAGCTCACCGACAAGACCTACGTCCGTCATACCGGCTACCCCGGAGGACAGCGTTTCTCGACCCCCAAGCAGCTCCTTGCCTCGCACCCCGAGCGCATAGTTGAGCACGCAGTGCGCGGAATGCTCCCCAAAAACCGTCTGGGCGACGCCCTGTACAGAAACCTCAAGGTTTATGCAGGCCCCGAACACCCGCATCAGGCTCAAAATCCCAAAGTAGTAAATTTAAATGATATAAGATAATGGCAGAAGTAATTAACACCATCGGTAGAAGAAAAACCGCTGTGGCCCGCATCTATATGACCCCGGGCAACGGTAACATCACCGTAAACAAAAAGGATTACAAAGAATATTTCCCCACAGCTCCTCTGCAATTCATCGTACGCCAGTCGTTGGAAGTTGTAGATGCATTGGACAAATGGGATGTTAAGGCCAACCTCGACGGCGGCGGAATCACCGGACAGGCCGAAGCACTGCGCATGGCCATCGCCCGCGCTCTTTGCGAAGCCAATATCGAAGACCGTCCCGCTCTGAAGTCGAAAGGACTGCTTAGCCGCGACCAGCGTATGGTTGAACGTAAGAAACCCGGTCGCCCCAAAGCACGCAAACGCTTCCAGTTCAGCAAACGTTAGGCCTTTTGGATATTGTTTAGTATCTAAATTGCAACGACTCCCGTACCTGGACTACCTTGCAATTGCATAATTAACAGAATGTAAACAAATAAAACAAGTATAAAAATGTCAGAATTAAAATTCGAAGAATTATTGGACGCAGGCTGTCACTTCGGACACCTCAAAAGAAAATGGAATCCCAAAATGGCTCCTTATATCTTTAAAGAGCACAACGGTATCCACGTGATAGACCTCCAAAAAACAATAGCCAAAGCCGACGAAGCCGCAGCTGCAATAAAACAGATAGCCAAATCCGGCAAGAAAGTACTCTTTGTAGCCACCAAAAAACAGGCCAAGGACATCGTAGCCGAGACAGTGAAACCCGTTGACATGCCTTTCGTTACCGAACGTTGGCCCGGCGGTATGCTCACCAACTTCGCCACCATCCGCAAGGCTGTGAAGAAAATGAACTCCCTCGACCAGCTGATGGCCAGCAAGGAATTCAACAATATCTCCAAACGCGAACGTCTGCAGGTGCAGCGCGAACGCGCTAAACTCGACAAGAACCTCGGCAGCATAGCCGACCTCAACCGCCTGCCCGCCGCTTTGTTCGTTGTTGACATCAACAAAGAGCACATTGCCGTTGCAGAGGCACGCCGTCTCAACATCCCCACTTTCGCTCTGGTAGACACCAACTGCAACCCCGACTTGGTTGATTTCCCCATCCCCGCCAACGACGACGCCTCCAAATCCATAGCCGTTATCCTCCGCTATATGGTCGAAGCCATACAGGAAGGCCTTAACGAACGCGCTATGAGCAAGGAAGCCCCCGTCGAAGAGAACGCCCCCGAAGAGGAAGCTCCCAAAGCCAACGATGAAGAACCCGCCGAGGAAGAGGCCAAAGCTCCGGTGAAAAAAGCCAAAGCCGAAAGCAAAGTGAAAAAGGTGAAAGACGTAGCCGAGGCCAAACCCGCCGAAGGCGAAGCAGAGGCTAAACCCAAACGCCCCCGTAAAACCGTCAAGAAAACCACCGAAGAGAACAAAGAATAGAGTAAATAATATTCTAACGCATTAAAAACGATACTATTATGGCAAATATAACAGCATCTGATGTTAACAAACTGCGCCAGCTTACAGGCGTTGGAATGATGGACTGCAAAAAAGCCCTCGTAGAATGCGACGGCGATTTCGACAAAGCCATCGAACTGCTCCGCCAGAAAGGTCAGAAAATGGCCGCCAAACGTGCCGACCGCGACGCCAACGAAGGCTGCGTGCTCGCCAAGACCAACGGCAACATAGGCGCCGTTATCATGATTAGCTGCGAAACCGATTTCGTGGCTACCAACGAAGGATTTGTGGCTTTCACCAAAAGCATCCTCGACAACGCCCTCAACGCCGGCCTCAAAACCAAGGACGAAGTTCTGGCTATGACCATCGACGGACGCGCCGTGGCCGACCTCATCACCGACCAGATTGGTAAAATCGGCGAAAAGATAGAACTGGCCCACTACGAAGTGGTTGAAGCCCCCGCCGTTTATTCTTACGTACACCCCGGCAACCGTATGGCCTCCGTGGTGGGTATGAACAACGCCGGTTTCGACGAAGTGGGACACAACATCGCCATGCAGGTGGTGGCTATGCGCCCTGTGGCCCTCGACGAGGAAAGCGTTCCCCAGGAAGTGAAAGACTCCGAACTCCGTGTGGCTATCGAAAAAACCAAAGAAGAACTCGTAAACAAAGCCGTTGACGCCGCTCTCCACAAAGTAGGCATCAACCCCGCTCACGTGGACAGCGAAGACCACATCAACTCCAATATGGCCAAAGGTTGGATTACCGAAGAACAAGCCAACCAAGCCCGCGAGATAAAAGAAAAAGTGGCCGCCGAAAAAATGGCATCGCTGGACGAAAAGATGATCAACAACATCGCCAACGGACGTATGAAGAAATTCTATCAGGAAAACACCCTGATGAACCAAGAGTACATCATGGAATCGAAAGTTTCCGTGAAAGACTTTGTGGCCAAGACCAACAAAGAACTCAAGGTTGTGAATTTCAAACGTCTCGAACTCGGAGCTTAAATCTTTAGCATCCGCTAATAATAAGAGGCGAACCTATCGACGGTTCGCCTCTTTTTTTTCGACAGCCGCCAGCCAAGTCATTTTTTTTTCGTATCTTTGCCGATTGTTATCCGACTTGCACAATGATTAAAAGACTGATAATTAGATTCTACCGCAAACCAATGTCGCAATTCGCCCTGCTGATGTGCGACATGCTTTTGGTCGTTGTCTCTTTCTTTCTGAGCAAATTGGTGAACTATCAGGAAAATTTCCTTTCGATTTTCTCTCACACAACCGAAATTCTTGTCCAGTTTGCAATCGTTGTGGCGGTATATGTCGCCGCATTCGCCGTTTTCAAGCCGTTCAAGGGCATTATGCGGTACACAGGCTTTGGCGACATTCAGAAAGTGTTCTATGCCAACCTTGTGGCTTTTGGAGTGCTGGCGGTTGTCAAAATCATCGCCTATCTGTACAAGCCGCTGGAGCCTTTTTTCCTTTGGGGAAGGGAGCTGATGCTGCTTGTGGCTCTTGTGCTTGTGGCTATGGCGTTTGTGCGACTGTTCTCGCGTTTCGTTTACGACAATGTGATGGACAGCCGCAAAAAGGAAACGCGCCGCATTGTCATCTACGGTGCCGGCGATGCCGGAAAGCTCACCTACAACGTACTTTCCAAAGACTCCACCCTGCGCAACCGCATAGTGGCTTTTATCGACGACAACCCCGACAAGCACACCAAACGCTTGAACGACGTGCCTATCTACCCCTCGCAAAAGGTGCTTACAGAGTCGTTTATCGAAAACAACGCTATCGACGAGCTTATCATTGCCATACCATCCATACGTCACGAAAACAAGCAGAATATCATAAGCAAGGCCTTGGCTCTCGACCTTACGGTGAAAAGTGTCCCCGACGCCAGCCGCTGGACCGAAGGCGGTTTCACTGCCAACCAGATAGAGAACATAAAAATCGAAGACCTGCTTGCCCGCGACCCTATCGTTCTGGACAACAGTAACATAAAATCCGAGGTGGGAGGCAAGGTGATACTAGTTACCGGTGCCGCCGGCTCCATAGGCAGCGAGCTTTCGAGGCAGCTTTGCAGCTATTCGCCCAAAAAACTAGTGTTCCTCGACAATGCCGAGTCGCCGCTGTTCGACCTGCAGTTTGAGTTGCGAAACCGTTTCGCCGACAAGGATATATCTTTTGTCATCGCCGACATTCGCGACAAGCTGCGCATTGCCGAGGTGTTCGACCGTTACACCCCCGACATCGTTTACCATGCGGCGGCCTACAAGCACGTGCCTTTTATGGAGGAGAACCCCTACGAGGCGGTGAGCGTGAACATCTTCGGCACCAAAAACATTGCCGATGCCGCCATCAGTCACGGGGTGAAGAAATTTGTGATGGTCTCCACCGACAAGGCGGTGAACCCCACCAACGTGATGGGAGCCACCAAACGCGTGGCCGAAATCTACACCCAAAGCCATACCAACCCAACCACCCATTTCATCACCACAAGGTTCGGCAATGTGCTGGGATCCAGCGGCTCGGTGATACCGCTCTTTAAAAAACAGCTGGAGCAGGGCGGACCCCTCACCATCACCCATCGCGAGATAACCCGTTTCTTTATGACCATTCCCGAGGCCTGCAACCTCGTGCTCGAGGCCAGTGCCATGGGTGCGGGCGGCGACATTTTTGTGTTCGACATGGGCGAGCCGGTGAAAATCTACGACCTTGCAAAAAATATGATACGTCTGTCGCATCTCGACAACATCGAGATAAAGGAGATAGGCCTGCGTCCGGGCGAAAAGCTGTACGAGGAGCTGCTGGCCACCAAGGAGAACACCCTGCCCACGCACCATCCCAAGATACTTCGTGCCAAGGTGCGCAGCTACAACCCGCAGGAGGTGGACGAGTGTCTGGCACGTCTCTCCGACGTGGAGCACACCTCCGACGCCTTTGCCATTGTTTCCGAAATAAAAGGCATTGTCCCCGAATACATCAGCAACAACAGCGTTTTCGGGTCGTTGGACAAAAAATAAATTGGCGATTTATTTTCCCAATAACTTTTGATTGACCTCCGAGGTGTCGAGCACAAGGCGGAAACCGGATAGGTTGTCGTCGTTGTAGTCGTAGCGGCAGAGGCGGTAAGATACACGGCAGAGTCTGTTGGCGTTGAACCTCGAGCCGCCGCGGAAAATGCGGAAATGCCCCGATTCGGGACCTTGGGGATTGGTCTGATCTTCGGCGGTGTAGTACTCCGCCCAGTCGCTGCACCATTCGCGCACATTGCCACTCATGTCGTATATGCCCAGTTCGTTGGGTTTCTTTTGGGCCACAGGGTGCAGCTGATCTCCGCTGTTGTAGTAGTACCACGCCACCTCGTCGATATTGTTACTGCCCGAATATTTGAACCCTTGGCTGTTTTTTCCGCCCCGTGCGGCATATTCCCATTCGGCTTCGGTGGGCAGACGGAAACGCAGTCCTGTAACATTGTTGAGATGTTTTATGAAATCAAGGGCTTCGGTGAATGAAATGTTATATGCGGGGAAATCGTTGCCCCATTCGCTTCCGAAATCGGCATGTCCGGTTACGTGCCGCCAAAGGTTTTGGGTTACTTCGGTGGTGGCTATGTAATAGCCGTTTAAGGTAACTTTGTGAACGGGGGCTTCGTCGGGCTGAGCCTCGGCGTCGTAGTTCGTGCCTTTCTCGTTCTCGGTTTGCGATCCCATATAAAAAGTGCCGCCCTCCACAAATACCATGTCGAATTTTATGCCTTTGTACGGCTCTATGCATATTCGGTCGGCGCGCAGCACTGTCTTTTCGGGCTCGTCTTTACGGCATGAGGCGATGAGCAACGAGCAGGCAGCAATGATTATGAATAGTAGTCCTCGGTTCATTTTTTCTTGTTTTGTTCAAAATATACAAGTCGCACAGCAAATCCCATCGACCAGCGGTCGTAAAGTACGTTTTTTTTGTCGAGGCTTGCGTAGCAGAATAGTCCGTTGGACATCCTGTACGGAGAGATTGTCCAATAGCATCCTATCCAGTCGGTGCCGGTTACGTTGCGGCCGTTGCGTTTTCCGCAGTATGGCAGAAAAACAGCGCCTTCGCTCTCCATTTTTTGCCAAAGAGCCTTGTTGTAAACATTTACGTAAGGCGTGATTGCACCTGTGGTGTCGCTTGTGGTGTCGGGCACAAAGGAGCAGCCTTCGGGCAGGATCCACATTTCGGGCAGCAGTATGTATCCCATTACATTGTCAATCTTAGCTACGCCGCGTTTCTCTTTGGCCAGATGACGTTGTTTTAGCAGATAACTCCACTGTGAGCTTGTAAGTGTGCGTAGCCATCCTGCGCTGTCGCCGGCATAGGGTATGGCGTTGAAAAGTCCCCAGTCGTAAAGGTTTACCGGCGTTTGTAAGTTGGACTGCAGATACAGGGTGTCGGTGTAGTGGAATATAGCGTAGGGCGGCATATAAGGGTCGCAGCCGCTTGTGCCCCACGAAAACAGGTCGAGCCACTGGTTGCTTGTGGCAGAGAGGGCGTGGTTGCGTGAGCCGGTGCGGTCGTATTGGTTGGGAGCAAGCCGCCATTCGTCGGTGGAGGGCCTGTACTGCAGGTTGCCTTGCGAGAAACGTACTCTGTTTCCGTCACCAACATCGAAAAGTCCCGAAAGCAGCCCGTTGGTGCGAGGATATACTGTGCCGTCGGCAGTGCTTATTTCTACAACTACCTCAGGGGCGGCATCCTCGTCTTTGCAACACCAAAAAAGGCAGGCGCAGAGTAGGAGGATAGTTATTTTTGAATATTGTATAATACTCATTTTTAATGTTTTGTGCGATTTTTAAATGGTTAAAAACACTTTTTTCGCAATCACAAAAATAATAATTTTTTTTGAAAAAACGCCTTTTGTGGCAAAAACATATCGCAAACAATGATATTTTTCGTAAATTTGGCATACCGAAAACACTCGCCGACCATAGGGTAAACTATTATAAATGAATACATTACTACCACCATACAGCCACAGCATAACCTGCAAAACCCTCAACGCCGCACCACTCGCCCGCCAACGGGAGTGCTTTCCCTCGACAAACATCTGAACGTTAAACAATTACAAAAAAACTATGCCACATTCGTTACCATTGTCGGACCAACTTGCAAGATGTCGTATTGTTAGCGGCAGCATGCTCAAAGTCATAGCCGTGTTGTCGATGCTGGTGGACCATGTGGCCCTGTTTCTGCTCAAAGACATCCCCGAATGCGGCACGGTTTTGTTTGCCATTGGCAGCCGTGTTTTCACACCGTACGTATTGTGCCGACTGTTTGGGCGGCTTGCATTCCCTATTTTTGCATTCCTTGTTGTGGAAGGCTTTCTGCACACCCGAAACCGTATGCGATACGGGCTCAATCTGCTGATATTTGCGCTTCTTTCGGAAATACCGTGGAATCTGGTGAACGGCGGCACGCTGCTCTACCCCACACAAAACGTGCTGTTCACCCTGCTGCTCGGATATTTGGGGCTTTGCGCCATCGAGGCGTACAAAAAACGCTGGCTACCTCAAGCGGCAATAATTGTCGGGCTGTTTGCTGTTTCGATGTACCTTCACGCCAATTTCGGAGCCAAAGGTTACATACTGATACTTTCCATCTACTGCCTGCGCCACATCAAGCCCGTGCAGGCCGTGGTAGGCATGCTTATACTGCCGTTCAAACTGATGGTAGGCTTAAGTTTTGTCGTAATCAACATGTACAACGGCAAACGCGGTTTCATACAAGGCAACTTCGCCAAATATCTGTTTTACATCATTTTCCCGCTGCATCTGCTGATAATTTGGCTGATACAGGTTTTGTAACACCTTTGACGGAATAGAAAAAGTTTTTTTCGTATATTTGAAAAACACCATAATACAGATTAGTACAAAATAAACCACTATCAATGAGTAAGTTATATTTCCGATACGGTACCATGGGTTCCACCAAAACGCTGAACCTGCTTACCACGGCCTACAATTTCGAGGAACGCAACATCAATTTCATCTGCCTCAAGCCGTCGGTGGACAACCGCGACGGCGCCGACATCATCAAATCGCGCGTGGGCATAGAACGCCAGTGCGAGGTGGTGAAACCAGACACCAATGTTTTCGAGCTTATCCGCAACAAAAACTACACTCTGATGGAGGACAAATTCTTGAAAATAGAATGGGTGCTGGTGGACGAGGCACAGTTTTTCACCGAAAAGCAGATCGACCAGCTGGCCAAAGCGGTGGACATACTCGACATAAATATAATGTGCTACGGCCTGCGCACCGACTTCCAGTCGCACCTCTTTCCCGGTTCGCGGCGCCTTTTCGAGCTTGCCGACAACATCGAGGAGGTGAAAGCCAGCTGCTCGTGCGGACGCAAGACCTCCATCAACGCCCGCATCGACGCCGACGGCAACGTGATAACCACCGGCGAGCAGGTGCTCATTGGCGGCAACGACAAATACATAGCCATGTGCCGCAAGTGCTGGTACAAACGCATACAGGAATCGAAGAACCCGAAACTATTCTAACACCTTAGTACCAACGCCGTAACGGAAGAAAAAAAACGGCGATGAAAATATTTTTTCCGTTTTTTGGAGATATATGAAAAAAAAAGTGTATCTTTGCAGTCTCAGAAAAACATTTAAATAACAATAAAAATTCAAAAAATATGGCATTTAAAGGAGAAATTGTTATTGATAAGGAACGTTGCAAAGGCTGTGCAGTATGCGTAGGAGCATGCCCCAACCAAGTAATCGAATTATCAAAGAACGTAAACGGCAAGGGCTACAACTACGCCGAAGCCGTAAAAGACGCATGCATCGGTTGCACAAGCTGTGCAATAGTATGCCCGGATGGTGTAATATCCGTCTACAAAGTTAAGTTATAAACGAAAAGAGGAATACAGAAATGGCAAAGGAATTAAAACTGATGAAGGGCAACGAAGCTATTGCCCAAGCAATGATTGCCAGTGGTACGGACGGTTATTTCGGCTATCCTATCACCCCGCAGTCTGAAGTTATGGAAACCCTTATGGCCGAAAAGCCTTGGGAAACAACAGGTATGGTAGTGCTGCAAGCCGAAAGCGAAGTGGCATCCATCAACATGGTTTACGGCGGCGCCGCAACCGGCAAGAAAGTTGCCACCTCGTCGTCATCGCCGGGAATAAGCTTGATGCAGGAAGGTCTCACCTACCTCGCCGGTGCCGAAATACCCTGCTTGGTTGTAAACGTGATGCGTGGCGGCCCCGGACTGGGAACCATCCAACCCTCGCAGAGCGACTACTTCCAGTCCACCAAAGGCGGCGGACACGGCGACTACCAGCTGTTCACCCTCGCCCCCGCTTCGGTACAGGAAATGTACGACTTCGTTTTCGAAGCATGGGACATAGCTTTCAAATATCGTAACCCCGTGCTGATACTCTCCGACGGTGCTATCGGACAGTGCATGGAAAAACTCTACACCCGCGACAACGTTCCCCGCTGGAGCGAAGAAAAACGTCGCGAGATGGCTCCTTGGGGCACTTGGGGAAAACCCGCAACCCGCGGCCACAACATCATCACCTCCCTCGAGCTTGACTCCGCAAAACAGGAAGTGTTCAACCACAAACTGCAAGCCAAATACAAAGAAATGAAGGAGAAAGAATCGCGCTACGAAGAAATCCAGTGCGACGACGCCGAATATCTGTTCGTTGCCTACGGCTCATCCTCGCGTATATCGATGAAAGCCGTTCAGCTGGCACGCGAAAAAGGCATCAAAGCCGGTCTGTTCCGCCCCATCACACTGTTCCCCTTCCCCGAAAAAGCCCTCGCCCAGAGAGCAAAACAGGTGAAAGGCATACTCAGCGTTGAGATGAGCGCCGGCCAGATGGTGGAAGACGTCCGCCTTGCCACCGGATGCAGCGTGCACGTGGAACACTTCGGTCGCCTCGGCGGTATGATACCCACCCCGAACGAAGTTTTGGAAGCATTAGAAAATCAAATTATTAAAGGAAAATAAGTCATGAACACAGATATAGTAAAACCCGAAAATTTGGTTTATTCGAGAACCAAGGTTTTAACCGACGCCACAATGCACTACTGCCCAGGCTGCGGCCACGGCACCACACACCGTATTGTTGCTGAAGTTATCGAAGAATTAGGAATTCAGGATTCAACCGTTGGCGTAGCTCCCGTAGGATGCTCCGTGCTGGCATACAACTATTTCGACGTGGACTTCCAGGAAGCAGCCCACGGACGTGCCCCCGCTCTGGCCACCGCCATCAAACGTCTCAACCCCCACCTGTCGGTATTCACCTATCAAGGCGACGGCGACCTCGCCGCTATCGGAACAGCCGAGACCATACACGCTGCCAACCGCGGCGAAAACATCACCATGATATTCGTGAACAACGGTATCTACGGTATGACTGGCGGTCAGATGGCCCCCACCACCCTTGTGGGAATGAAATCGGCCACCACACCCTACGGCCGTAGAGTGGACCTCAACGGCTACCCCCTGCGTATAACCGAAATTTTGGCCACACTGCCCGGCACCTGCTTCGTGAGCCGCCAGAGCGTGCACACCCCCGCAGCCGTGCGCAAAGCCAAAAAAGCTATCCGTCAGGCATTTGAAAACCAGCAGCAGAAAAAAGGCCTCTCCTTCGTTGAGATAGTCTCCAACTGCAACTCCGGCTGGAAAATGACCCCCGTACAGGCCAACAAATGGATGGAAGAGAACATGTTCCCCAACTACCCCATCGGCGACATCAAAGTCGACGGCAAGATAGTTGAAGGCATCGGCACCGACCGACTCGTTGTCGACCACCCGCTCACAGTAGTTCAATAACCCATTAAAAATTATCGAAAAAATGACAGAAGAAATCATAATAGCCGGTTTTGGAGGACAAGGCGTCCTCTCTATGGGCAAAATATTGGCCTACTCCGGAGCAATGCAAGACAAGGAAGTTAGCTGGATGCCCTCCTACGGTCCCGAGATGCGCGGCGGCACAGCCAACGTGTCCGTCATCATCAGCGACGAACGCATAAGCTCGCCCATCATCAACCATTTCGACACCGCTATCATCCTCAACCAACAGTCGTTGGACAAATTCGAACAAAGTGTGAAACCCGGCGGCGTGCTGCTTTACGACCCCAACGGAATCACCAAAGAACCCACCCGCAAGGACATCAACATCTACAAAGTGGCTGCCACCGAAAAGGCTGCAGAACTTGGCATGGCAAAAGTGTTCAACATGATTGTGCTGGGCGCTTTCCTGCAGGTGAAACCCGTGGTTACCGAAGAGTTCATCGAAAAAGGTCTGAAAAAATCGCTGCCCGAACGTCACCACAAACTCATACCCGAAAACCTGAAAGCCGTTCAGACCGGTAAGGAGATTGTGCAGACTGTACAGAAATTGTAACAGACTCTTTTCACATAACAAAACGGGTTCCAAAAAAGGGACCCGTTTTTTTGTGTTTTATTTCGACCATAGATTACATGAATTGGCACGGATTCGTCCGTTTATATATAATTGATTACTACGAACGTTGTTGTTTTTGACATGCTTTTGCCCCTTAGGGGCGATTTTGCGAATATTCGTATTTCCCGTGGACGTTGTCCCCGGCTGACGGATTTATGCCCTTTCAGGGCGTTTTTCGGATGCGCACGCCCCGAAGGGGCAACACCGATTAACCCATGGCATCGCCGTGGGGTGATGGTAGCACCGCCGTAGGAAAATGACGGAATAAAAACGTAATCGCCCCGAAGGGGCAACATCACATAACCTGCGGCAACGCCGTAGGAGAATAGCGGTAACGCCATGGGGTGACGGAGGCAACGCCGTATAGCCACATAATAAAAACAAAGGGTTGCCGTTATATAAATGATTAAGGCGAACAAAACAATCCTGGAAGAAAAAAACAAAAAGAAATGGCACAATCGCTTTGTAAAATATATCTGCACGTCGTATTCCATATAAAGTATTCAAGCCCTGTAGTTAAAGATGAACATTTGGAACAATTGCACAACTACATCGGGGCACTTGTGAACACTACCGGCTGTCAGGTGCTGTGCGTTGGCGGCATCGACAACCACATTCACGCTCTGCTGCTTTTCTCACGAACGGAAACCATCGCACATGTGGTGGAAGAGATGAAACGCAACAGTAGCCGATGGATAAAGACTCTCTCGTCATATTATGAAAATTTTGCTTGGCAAGGTGGTTATGGTGTGTTCTCCGTCAGCCAGTCGCAGGTAGACACGGTTATCAAATACATCAAAAACCAAGCAAAACACCATAAGAAACAGAACTTCGAAGAGGAGTATCTGGAGTTTTTACGGTTATATAAAATTGATTACGATGAACGTTATGTCTTTTCCGATTGACTCCGACGCCTGCGGACAATGTACGCGGCTACCAGATTTCTGCTCTTTCAGGGCGTATGCCATGGCACACACAACATCCAACAACCTGCGGTAACACCGTAGGACGACATCGCCGTAGCACAAGTCATAGTCCTTACACCAATTGGGACTTCTAAATTCCTAAAGAAAAAACATTTTTCACTGCAAAATCCCCACTATTCACAAAAAAATCGTATCTTTGCAGTTTGAAATTTTCGTAACAAAAAAAAGCAAATGAAAGTACCCGAACACTATTACGACGAGATTTTCGACTTTGCGGGACAGTGGGACGTGCCCTCGCGCTGCGGCCTGAAAATCCGCGACTACAACGGCAAAAAGATAATCATCGTTACCGAACTGTATCAGGAAAACACCGGCACCTCGGTAACCTACAACGGCGCCTCGCTGGCCGAGCAGATTTGCCAGGCCAAAGGAATTTCCACCGACAATATGATTTATATCGAGTGCAACCCCGACACCAACTCCAAACTTTCGTTCTACGACGAGGAGTTTTTCGAAGTTACCTTCGGCCGCGACGCCGACGGACACCTCTGCTCGCCGCAATACCGCCAACTGACACCCGAAATCATCAAAGAATATGGCATATAACTATAAACGAAAACTCTTTATGTCCCTCCTCTCTTTCATAATCAGTTCCGTAGCCTTCCATGCCTTTGGGCAGGACACTATAGTGAAACTGTGGAAAGACGTGGACGGAGCTTTCGAAGGCAAACAGCGACGCCCCGAGTTGAGGGTGTTCTACCCCAAAAACGGTGTAAACACCGGTACCTGTATGCTGATATGCCCCGGCGGCAGCTACCACCATCTGGCACTGAAAAGCGAAGGCAAGGAGGTGGCCGAATGGTTTGCCAACCAAGGGGTTACAGCCTTTGTGCTGCGCTACCGCGTGGGCTATTACGGCAACCACCAGCCCGCCATGATTGAGGATTTCCAGCGCGCCATGCAGATAATTCGCCAAAACGCCGACTTTTTCCATATCAATCCCGACAGGGTGGGGGCCATAGGCTTTTCGGCCGGCGGACATCTGGTAACCCACGGCGGCATACTGGCCGACAGCCGTTACCTCAAAGCCAAGGGCATCGACTGCAAGGTGAGCACACGCCCCAATTTTGTGGTTCCGGTGTACCCTGTGGTTTCCATGCAGGACAGCATAGTGCACCAGCGCTCGCGCAAAAACCTGCTTACCGAACACTACACCAAGGAGTTGCAGGACCGTTTCTCGCTCGAACTGCAAATCCCTGCCGACATGCCACCCGTCTTTCTTGTGGCCTGCAAGGACGACCCCGTGGTGGACTACCGCAACAGCGTGGCACTGCACAACGCATTGAAAGACAAAGGTATAAAAGCCGAGTTTCATCTTTTCAACGAGGGCGGCCACGGTTTCGGCGTTGCTCGTACCAAATCCGACGAAACCAAGGACTGGCAACTGAAACTCAAGGATTGGATGATAGAAAACAATTTCTTGACGAAATAACATCCGTTTCCCGTCGTGTCGGATTTATTGCCAATGGCAATGAGCTAAAGGTTGCAATCCGCTAAAACAATAAACCCATCCCGCCGCCGTTATCATGATGATGTTTAGCAAGTTAGTACATTTAAGCGAGATTGCAAATCCTTATACTAAAGCGTGTTGGATTACAAATCCGACACGACGGAAAAAGAAAAACGATATGGCGACAAAGCAAAAGAAATAGATTGGACACCCTCTGAAAATAACAGACAAGCGTTTATAGATGAATACAAACGGTTAAAATCTGACGGAGGTCCATCAAATAGCAATAATTATAATAAAAGAAAATCCCCTGGAAAAAAAATATTCACAACCAGAAAATCAATAAAATAGTGCCTTATGTCAATAATCACCAAAGATGGTTTTTTCTTTTTTGAATCATTTAACAAACCGTTGTCTCTTATACTGGACAAACGGATAGACGAAATAATTGAATACGTAAATGTAAACGAAATAAAATCATTGACCATTCAACCAAACCTATATGATATTTTGCCCAAAGGAGATTGTCAAAATAATATTTTATCTGTAAAAGTTCACAAGGTTGTTGTTAGGCATTTGCCCTAGGGTTGGGAAATTCCGATTTCGGTGAGAAATCGGAATTTCCCAACCCTGAATTGAAGGAAAATGGCTATATTTGCAAAGGAAAACATTAATTTAAAAACAG
>JAFSOU010000031.1 GCA_017443265.1 Bacteroidales bacterium
CAATCACTTGTGTATTAATATTGCGAAATTATACACCAACGCATTGAAGTACTACTATAATTATAAAATTTAACATATTGGTTTTTAGATAATTATCAATCAAAACCACAGTTGTTTATTAGAAATTAATTAGTTTACAATTGTTACAGTGAAACATTTGTAAATTTTGCACTTTGTATGGTTTTACATTTGTAAAATAACATATTGTTACAATTGTGTGATACATTTGTAAACAAAATCCAATACCCTTTTTCGACAAGAAAAGAATAACAATCTTGTAATTATTTTTATCAAGTAAAAAAGTTGTCAGGTTGTTCGCCTAACCATTCGAATGGAACGTTAACTAATTTTCCGCCCAAAAAGAGTCGACAATCCATTCATTTTTTAGTTTTGACATCTCAAAATCTTCACAAAAAACCTTATTCAGGTATAAGAAAAAATATTTTATTGCATTCTCGGAGGGGAATAACCGGCGTTTTATACATGCAACTAATTGTTATCTAGAATCTTAAACACATCTTTCTCCCCCACCCTTTTATTTGTTGAAAAACAAGTTGATATTTATTTTGCAAAAAACATCCTCATTTTGACAAAAAAAAGTAATTTTGCATACACAATAATAAGAAATTAGGCTCGTTATTTACTAAATAATAAAAAGAGACACACAATGAAAAAAAGAATCGTAATTATAGCCGGCATTGCTCTGTTGCTTGGAGTTCTTGCCAGTTCGTGTTACACGTCGCGCAACACTTGTCCGGCATATCGCGGCGCGCAGACTTCCCACTACAGGAAGTAGTGTTGCCTGCGGCAAGGCGTTAGCGTTTATGCGACAATCCTATTGCCTGCAAGGTTTTTGTATTGTATTCAGCTAGGGCAATTATTATTAGAAAAAAACAAGGGGAATGTTTTTGCAAACACTCCCCTTTTTTATTTTCGGGACGACAGTCCTGTCATTTCGATTTCTTTGTTTCTTTTTTGGCTTTGGGTGCTGCCTCCTTTGCTGCCTTTGTAGTTTTTGTGGTGGATTTTTTTGTTTCTTTGGCAGGCTTTGAGGGTTTCTTTTCCGTGGTCTTGGTCTCTTTCTTTGTTGTTTTGGGTGCAGTTTTTTTGTCTTTCTTGTCGCCTTTTGCTTTTTCCTGTTCCTTTTCCGACGCCATCAGTTCCAGTTCTATGTCCAGGAGTTCTTCCTCGTCGGGTTCTAGTTCGTCGTCGAGCAGGTCGTCGTCGTCTGGATCGAGGTCTTCGACGGGGTCATCTTCTTCTTCCTCCTCATCGTCGTCGCTGCCGAAAGCGTTGTCGGAGGTGGCGTCGGCCATGGCTGCTTCTTCGGCGTAGTTGCCGTGGTTGAGTGTGAATTCGCGGTGCGACTCGTCCTTCTCGCCATTGTCGTTCTGTTCTATTATGTCCATATCCGACATTTCGCCGCCTTTGCCGCTGTCGCCGAAAAGGTCTTTCTCCAGCTCGTCCTCGGCCATAGGCGAGTCGATCTTCACCTCGAACTTCACCATATAAACGGTGTCGTCGGTTTCGAAGGGTACGACAAATATCGGGGTTCCGTCGGGCTTTATTATTTTTTTCAGATATGGATCATACCCGTCGGGTTGTGGGTATGCTTCTGCAAATTGTTCTTTCAATTCGTCGGTCAACTTATCAAAACTGATAATCCTGTTGTTTTTGTGTGTTTCGTTGTTTGCCATTTTTCAAAACTTTTTGCGATTATAGTTTAATAAATATGAATTAGTCGTTATCTTCGTCGGTACGCAGGTTTTCCATAAGGAATTTCTTGCGTTCGGGAGTGTTTTTTCCCATATAGAACCGCAGCACATTGGCGCTGTCGAAGTCCTTGTTGAAAATCACTGGGTCGAGGCGCATGTCCTTGCCGATGAAGTTCTTGAACTCGTCGGCGGAGATTTCGCCAAGACCTTTGAATCGTGTTATTTCGGCATTTTTGATGCTGTCTATCGCCTCGATACGTTCCTCGTCGGTGTAGCAGTAGAGTGTTTTCTGTTTGTTGCGAACGCGGAACAGCGGTGTTTGCAGTATGTACACGTGTCCGGTCTTTATAAGGTCGGGGAAGAACTGCAGGAAGAATGCCAGCAACAGCATACGGATGTGCATGCCATCGTGGTCGGCATCGGTGGCTATCACCACGTTGTTGTAGCGCAGGTTTTCCAATCCGTCGTCGATGTCGAGGGCGCTGTGGAGCAGGTTGAATTCCATGTTCTGGTAAACGATGGCTTTGCTTTTGCCGTAGCAGTTCTTGGGTTTGCCTCGCAGGCTGAACACGGCTTGTGTGTTCACGTCGCGCGATTTGGTGATGGAACCGCTTGCCGAGTCGCCCTCGGTAATGAAAATGGTGGTTTCGAGTCGGCGTTCGTGGTTGCTGTTGTAGTGCACCCGGCAGTCGCGCAGCTTGCGGTTGTTCAGGCTTACCTTTTTGGTTTTGTCCTTGTTGGCTTTTTTTATCTCGGCTATTTCCTTGCGTTCCTTTTCCGAAGCTATAATCCTTGCCTGCAGCGCCTCTGCTGTTTGTGCGTTGATATGCAGGTAGTTGTCGAGATTCCGTTTGATGATGTCCATCACATAGCTCTTCACCGTGGGACTTTCGTTGGGCAGTCCGTCGCGGCTGGGTTCCATATAAGTCGAGCTGAAGTTTGTCTTTGTCTGGTTTTTGAACTCGGGTTCCTGCACCCTTATGCTTATCACACTAATAATGCCCTGACGTATGTCGTTGGGGTCGTAGTCTTTTTTATAGAACTCACGAACGGTTTTCACTATTGCCTCGCGGAAAGCACCTTGGTGTGTGCCACCGTCGGGGGTGTACTGTCCGTTCACGAAAGAGTAGTATTCTTCCTTGTTGTATTGTCCATCGCCGTGGGTGAAAGCCACCTCAAGGTCGCCTTCGTGTATGTGGATTATGGGATACAGCCCTTCTCCTTCCATATTGTTTTCCAGAAGGTCGATGATTCCGTTTTTGGAATAGATGCGCTGGCCATTGTAGCGCATGGTTAGACCTTTGTTGAGGTAGGCGTAGTTCCAGATTTTCTTCTCTATGTAGTCGTTGATATAGTGGTAGTTGCCGAAGCATTTGACATCGGGGATGAATTCTACGTAGGTGCCGTTGTCCTCGGTGGTGGGCATCAGTTCCGATTCTTTTATCAGCTTGCCTTCGGCGAATTCAGCGTATTTTGTCTGTCCGTCGCGGAAAGCTTGTACCTTGAAATACGACGAAAGGGCGTTCACCGCCTTGGTACCCACGCCGTTGAGGCCGATGGATTTCTGGAAAGTCTTGTTGTCGTATTTTCCGCCTGTGTTGAGGCGCGACACTGCTTCAACCATCTTGCCGAAAGGTATTCCGCGGCCGTGGTCGCGTACCGACACCACCTTGTCCTGAAACGACACATTGACCTCTATTTGTTTGCCAAATCCCGATGTGAACTCGTCTATCGAATTGTCTATAACCTCCTTGATAAGTATATATACACCATCGTCCTGCGAAGAACCGTCGCCCAATTTGCCTATATACATGGTGGGACGCAAGCGCAGATGCTCCATGTCCTCCAAATGGATGATGGAATCATCTGTATAGTTGTTTTCCAATGGCTTTTCGTCCATAAAATCCTGTGTGTCTTTGTTTTACCTTTGTAATGCTTGATTATTCAAATTGCAAAGGTACACAACAATTCGAAATTATGGAAATTTTTTTGATTTTTTTTTATCAACAACGGACGTTGCAAAAGTTTTGCACATATTCTCACATACTATATGCAAAATATGCGATAAAAGGGGTTCATTTCTTCTTTTCAAGGAAAATAGTCCATATTTTTGCATGCCTATGCTATGCTGTGAAAGGTAAAAGATAGTCTCCCGACAGCATTGTACATAGCTATAAATCAACATGTTGCATACAAACACATATATCTATATTCATTTTTTCCTTTGCGGATACGCATTTTTTTCGTATTTTTGCAAAACAAAATCCTGCGGATGTGGCGTAATTGGTAGCCGCGCTAGACTTAGGATCTAGTGACGAGAGTCGTATGGGTTCGAGTCCCTTCATCCGCACTGAGTTGAAACACTGTATTTCAAGAAATTGGCAGCACATTGGTGACTGCCTTTTATTTTACCCTTAGCTTGCGTCCGATTTTCAGTGTGGTGTTGGTTTTTATGCCGTTGAGCTGGCAGAGTTTTTTCACCGTGGTGTGGTTTTTGCGTGCTATGGAGCCGAGGTTGTCGCCTTTTTTGACGGTATAATACTTAGAAGAAGCAGTGGATGTCTTGTTTGTAGCCACCGTGGCTGTGGGATTTTCTTCCACTACCGAGGTGTCGTTTGAAGCCACTTCGGGCCTTGCCTCTTTGTCGAGCAAAGCAACCTTGGGTGCCGACGAGTGGACAATGATTTTGTTGCCCTCGCGTATGGAGCGATATACGCTGCGGTTCATATTGTTGGGCGTGAGTTTGAATTTGCGGTTCACAGGACGACCTTTGTCGGTGAGGCTGTGCGAGAAAAGCCAGTCGTAGGTTTCGTGCATGTAAAAGGCATACACAAGCTGTCCGTGGTTCATACCATTTAAACGGGTCCAAATCAGGCGGTTGGTGTCGCCGCAGTTGTTCATGGCGTCAACCACACGCTGCGACTGTCCGATGCCCACGGCGCGGTCGGCGGTACCGTGCAATATCCACAGAGGCACATCGTTGAGCGGACACAGGTCTCGGCTTGTGCCGCCTCCGCACAATGCCATCGCCGCTGCAATTTTGGCAGGATAAGCTGCAGTGAGGTCGACAGTGCCGTAGCCGCCCAAACTCATCCCAAGCACATATATGCGGTTGGTGTCGATGGCATAACGCTGTTCGAGCCATTCCACGATACTCCATATTTTGGCAGGTTTCCACGCTCCGCCGCTCTGGGGAGCCAGCACAAGGGCGTCGATGTGCATACCCATCTCGAGGGCGTTGATAGGACCATAGCGGCGCACCCTTGCGAGGTTGTTGCCGCACAGACTTCGTCCATGCAAAAAAATCACCAAAGGTTTGTCAACGGTGTCGGTGTAGCCATTGGGAGTGTAGAGCCAGAAACTATAGCCGTTTTCCACAGCACCGCGGAACGGGTAGAGATGCTGTGCCTTTATCGCGACTGACGCTATTACAAACAGCGCTAAAAAAAGAATTTTCTTTGTCATCATCACATTGTTTTATAACACAATATGTCCTTTGGACAAAGAAATATTTACGTAAAAAAACAGAAAAAGTTATATGAGTAAAGGAAATAGAGCCCCGATCCACAATACCTATTCCGCACTTTATTTGCTTTTAGCCTTGCGTTTTTTGCGGTAGTATTTAACCTTGTAACGTGTGGTGCAACTCAGCTCTCCGTTATAATACAAACGGTCTTCACACAATGCTCCTTTCCTGTCAAAAACATATTGGTGTGTCTCAACCTCTCGCCATTCTTTTCTTTCTTCCTTGGGCAGTCCAAAACATCCATTTGGCCTGCCATAACGCCGATACCTGTAAACTGTGTCTATTAGTTTTCTGTCATTTAACACATATCTGGTGCTAATGTTCAAAGTGTCTCTTACAAAGAAGCCATACGACGCCCCATTGGGATAATATTTGTATAATTCAACAAACCTAGAGTATGTTTTTTTTGAATTATTGTAGTTCATTTCTTCCTCCAATGTCACCAGTGTATCCCCATTTGAATAATTACGACTTATGATTATCCTTTGCGGATTGGAACAATCCAAGTTGGTGTCGTCTAGCAACTGCACCTCCACCGATGTGTCGCCTACAGTATAATGGCAGAAACTGTCAACAGAAAACTGAATTTTATTCTTATATCTTTCGACTTTTACATCTTTGCGAACGCTATTGAATGCCGAATCATAGTAATAAACAATATTTGACAGTTCCAATGGCAGGGTATCGGCAACGGGCACCGTTTCATATTTATATCTACCCACGTAACTGAACAATGAATCCGTCATAGTTTGCAAATTCCGGTGAAGTACTATAACTCTTATTTGCACAATATTATCCATATATTCTTTTTCAACCGTTCTGACAACAATCGGAGTGTTCGACAGGGTATCTATCCGCACACGCCACGTCATGCGTTTTACATTAGACACCCATTCTTTTGTTTTTTTATCGTATTTGAAGTATGGATCAATCATTCTTCCATCTTTTCCGTACGAATATGTTATTTTGTGTGAAGTGCCGTCTTTGTAAGAATAGCGTTCCGTAACTTTTCTAACATTCTGTCCATAAAGTTCTTGATGCGTGGGAAGTGATTGTGGGACAAACTCCTGTGCTTGGCAGATGTAGCCGAACAACAAAAGTACTAATAAGGGCAAAAACGCTGTGACAAAGAGACTCTTTTTCATAGAAATTCAAATTTTTAGGGGTTATTCTTCATCTTCGAACTCGGGTGTTAGCAATTAAAAGGAGTGGCGGCGTTTCAATAGTGGTCACGCATAGAGTGCACCATTATATGGTCGTCGCAAATCTCGTAAACAAGTCGGTGCTCCTTGTTTATCCTACGCGACCAAAGCCCCGTAAGCTGATATTTCAGCCGTTCCGGCTTGCCAATGCCTGTTTCGGGGTGTGCTTCGATATCTTTCAGCAGATTGGTTATTTTGTTGATAATAGCAGTTTGGCCGCTGGTCTTCCAGAAATCGCGGTCGTCGAGGGAGGTAGGGGAAAATCTTATTTCCATAAATCGTCGGGATTGATGGCTACAGACTTACCCTCGCGGACTTCCTTGCGGCTCTGTTCTATTTTCTTCACGAAATCGTCATCGTAGCTCTCCTCCTCGATTTTAATAAAATCGAGCGAACGGATATATTCCAGCAACTTAAGAGCTTTGCTGTTGCGGGCGTTGTAATTCAGTGTTATTGTTGCCATCGATACTTTTCTCCTTTCTTTTTTGTCATAATCCGGTTTTGCAAAGATACGCAAAAAATTTCTATTTGTTGCACAGAAGTGAAAAAAACTTCTAAAATCTCATATTATTTATGGGTTATTCTTCATCTTCGAATTCGGAGGCCTCCTCGGTAGGTGTAAGCTCCTGTATGAGGTACTCGTTGCTGCGCGAGAACATTGCGTTGATGCTGTCGCGGATGGCGTTGTCGCGGGCTATATCCTCGTGGCGTTGCCGTTCCGTGGCCGACAACACGGGTGGCTTGTTTATTTTCGAAGGTTGCTGTTTCTGTTTTGAAGGCGAATAGACATCCACTGTGCCACTTTCAACGGGACCTGTAGAGGTTTCTACGTTGTTCGACAAGTTTTTTTGTTTGCCGGCAGGCTCGTTGCCCAACAGACGTCGTGCACCCACGTAACGGTTTTTGTAATATCCTTCGGTAGAGGCACTTATGCGCACACCGGTGCTCGACGAGTGTATAAAATCGAAAGTGCCTTTGTCGGGATACACATCGGTAACGATACCCACATGGCCTATGCTTCGGGAATGGCGGCGTCCGCCGAAGAAAACGAGGTCGCCGCGCTGCAACTCGCTGCGGCTGATGCTGCGTCCGTGGTGCCATTGTCCTGGAGCCGAGCCGGAGAGGTCGTAACCGAAATGGCTGTAAACAAAACGCGTGAACCCCGAGCAGTCGAAGCCTTTCGGGGTACGTCCGGCGGCACGATAGGGAGTGCCTATATATTTGCGGGCCAAGCTAATAACGTCGTCGGCAGTTGTCTGCGCCGTGGCACTCACAGCCATAGCGACGAACAGCATACCAAGCAACAAAAATTTGATTATTTTTTTCATATTCTTTTAATCCTCCTCTATTATTTTACCACTTGCCACATATTTCCTCCATTTCTCTACCACAGCGGCAAAATCTTCGGGATATGGCGATTCGAAATGCAGATGTTTGTGTGTGGCGGGATGCTCGAAGCCAAGCACCACGGCATGCAGTGCCTGACGGGGCATCAGCTGGAAGCAGTTGGTAACAAACTGTTTGTATTTCGAAAAAGTGGTTCCTTTCAGAATCTGGTCGCCGCCGTACGCCTCGTCGTTGAACAGCGGGTGGCCTATGTGTCGCATGTGGGCGCGAATCTGGTGTGTGCGGCCAGTCTCAAGCACGCATTCCACAAGGGTTACGTAGCCGAAACGTTCTTTCACGTGCCAGTGTGTTACGGCATGTTTGCCGTTCTCGCTGCCTTCGGGGAAAACGGTCATCACCTTGCGGTCCTTGGGCGAGCGGCCTATGTTGCCCACTATGGTGCCGTCGTCTTCGGCAAAATCGCCCCAAACAATGGCGTTGTACTTGCGTTCTATCGTGTGGTCGAAGAACTGCTTGGCAAGCACCGTCTGTGCCATCTCGTTTTTGGCAAGGATGACAAGTCCGGAGGTGTTTTTGTCGATACGATGTGCAAGATAGGGAGTTATGGGATTGCCTTCCTTGTCGGTCTTGCCCTGATAATAGAAGGCGAGGGCGTTGAGCAGTGTGCCGTCGAAATTGCCAAAACCGGGATGTACCACAAGTCCGGCAGGCTTGTCCACCACAAGCACGTCGTCGTCCTCGTAAACGATGTTCAGAGGTATGTCTTCGGGAGTAATCTCTATTTCGCGCGGCGGGTTGGGCAGCAGCACGCTGATAACATCCAACGGTTTGACGCGGTAGTTCTGTTTCACTGGCGTTCCGCCGACGAGTATGCACTGTGCTTTGGCGGCATTCTGTATCTTGTTTCGCGATGCGCCCGATATGTGTTCCATCAGGTACTTGTCGATACGCAACATTGCCTGACCTTTGTCAACCGTAATGCGGTAATGTTCGTACAGTTCGCCGTCGTCGTTGCGTTCTTCAAGTTCTATGTCGGGAGTTTCGTCTGTCATCAGATGTTATTTTACTATAAACTTCTTATTTCCAACCAGTTGGCCGCCAGCCGTAGTAATTCGTAGCAGATACACTCCCGAACGCAGGTCGGACACATTTATCTGTTTTTCAACGGCTTGACGTTTCAACAACTTGCCACACATATCGTAAACCTCGATGGTGGATGACAGAAGTGCAGCATCGGTTTCGTCGTAATCCAGACGAAGGATATCCTTGCACGGATTAGGATACAGATTAACAGCAGTTTGCAGATTCCTAGCCTCATCAATACCCACCACGGCTTTTTGTCCGAAATAGGGACGCAACATCAGCGAACCGGATAGTATGCTGCGTTGCCAATAGCCTGAGGTGTAATAAAATATATTGTCGGATGAGTTATAACTGCGGTCGAAACCAAGGTTGATGTAATCGGATGAATGTTGCTCGAAGCCCACGTACACCGTTCCGCGCACCACAAGAGGCTGCTCCAAGGGATAACGGCAGTACTGGTTGAGGCTGTCGAAACGGGGAAAGACGTATTGAGACGACTTGTAAAGCAATGAGCCCGGTTTGCCGCCGCCGTCGCTCCAAACGCACAGATAGAAAGGAATTCCGGCATTACCGTTGTTGTAGGTGCGATTGAAATACAAGTCCACTGCGGTAAGGGTATCGGTGGCCAGAAGATCGAAACGGCAGCCCAAAGAGCAACGGCTGTTGGCGGTAGTAATGCCGTAGCCGTTTTCAGGAATTCCGTCGTCGTAGGCGTAATAGTTGTCGAACACCTGTTCGAAAACCACAGTGTCGTTCTGCGGGTGGTTGTCGCCAGAAAACCCTTCGGTAACCACGTGCACAATGCGGAACACATTGCGAGGGTTGGTCATTGCAGGCAACGTGTCGTTCAACGACGGACGGGCATGCACCGCCGAAGTTTGATACTTATGGTTGGGAAGATATGCCGGCGCATTTTCCGAACCGCCTGTGTAACTGCCAATTACATTGTTGTTATTGTCATAAATCTTATACTCGTAGCGCGATGCCAACTGTTGCGAATAGAGGTTGGTGATGGTGTTGTAAAGAGTGTCTTTCAAACAGCTGTTGCGGAACTGACGTGTGGGCATCGCTGTGTATTGTTTCAGCATCGAAGCCGCTTTGTTGACAAAAGCCACATCTCGGAAAACAGGGGCATGGCTGCGGCTATAGTCGAGGTACACATAGTCGATGTTCCACATATCGCAGTTGCCCGAAAGCCCGGGTTTGGTTACATTGTTAACACTCACATAGTTGCGAAAACGAAACTTAAATCCCGATTTCAGATAAACGTCTTGAATGATAGGTATCGCCACATAGCGGAAGAACCCGCCATCGTGTGCATGGAGCGTGTCGAGCGGGAATCCGTCGGTGCTCCACACTTTGTCCCAAACACCCGACACCGAGTTGAAAAACTCCAATATCAGCGAGTCGCCGGCCTCGGGGGCAACCCCTACCCTTTCCCACATATTGCCATAGCCGCCTCCGGGCTGGAAATAGAAACTGAAATAGATGGAGTCGGCGGCAGTGAGCGCCCTTGCGTAGGGCGAAAAGAGGGAATCGAGCCGAATGGGCAGCGAGGTGAGTGTGTCGGCAGGCGTCTGCGACTGGCTGATGCCGCGGTGCAGGTTGCCACAAGCGTCGATGGCGTCGAGGGTGGCCACGCCGACAGTGGGCGGAAACACAGCGTAGTCGGAATTTACGAAAGCATTATTGTCGGCCCAGCGGTTGCTGTCGGGATAGCCGCTGTAGTTGGAGAAATCGTCGAAAAAAGGCAATGTGAGCGGCTGCTGTGCCGACTTAGCCCTTGTGCGATGACGTTTGGCAAGACGTTCTACAACGGGATTGCCGCAGAGAGGCAGTAGCACCTCCTGTGCCACAGCACCTCCGACAAAAGTCAGCAACAGCGTTATTCCAATAGCAATTTTCCGCATTGTGTGTTAGATTTTCAGATTTTCAGATTTTTATTTACCAGTCGAAGTCTGATTCTGCAGAGGAGGCGGGTTCCGACGGTTCGGTTATGATTTCCTCCTCGGGTTCGGGAGTCTCGTCGCGTTTGTAGTTTTTCACCACTTTGTTGAAATCGGTGGAGGACTCGGAGCGATACCACAGCTCGATAACGGTGCCGAAGGGTACGCGGGCGGTTTTGTTGGGCTGCATGTCGTACACACGCGAGTTGTTTTTGTCGTCGGGGTGTTCGTAGTGCTCCAAGCCCACGTTTAGCGATGCCGCCTGCAGCATTTTGCGAGCCTCGCTGGGCGTTTTGCCGATCACCATGGGGATGGTGGTCTTGGCGTTGAACTGGCAGCCCACTATGAGGTCGATGCGCGAGCCTTTTTCGAGTATGGTGCCCGGTTTCACGTCGCGGCCTTTGTGCATCTGGCGTTCAACAATGTTGTTGCCCAGTTCGTTTTCTTCGAAGGTAATATATCCGCCTTCAAGACCGACATTTTCGAGTTGCGAGATGGCCTGTTTGAGCGACAAGCCGCCAGTGAGGTTGGGCACTTCGGCTTTTTCGGGATTGTACGAGCTGATGGTGACATACACCTTGCGGCCTTTCTTTATCTTGCTATCGGCCTTGGGGTCCTGCGTGAGGATATTGCCGCCGGGGGTGTTTCCAACAAAGATGGAGTCCACCACCACAAGCTCTATCTTGTCCACACCCTCCACGCCATCGAGGTCGGCGATGTTCCTGCCCACAAGTTCGGGCATGTCGTACTCGTCGCCGTGACGGCTGTAGATACGCTGTATGAGATACACCAAAAGTATTATCGCCATCGACGCAGCAAGCATCAACAGCAAATTTGTAACGAGCGGATGCTCTTTGAAAAAATTCTTTTTACCCATAAAAAAATATTTCAAGACGTAACTATAAATAACTACGTTTTATCATATTTATTGTTTAAACGAGAAAAAAGAAGATAAGTTTTCGTCGGTGCTAAAAAATCTTTTGCTTTTTCATTTTTTATTCGTAAATTTGCAGTTGAAACCAAAACTATATACAACGATGAAAAAAACAGTCATCTCAATATTGCTATGTGCGGCATTTGTGATGTCCGCCCAAGCGCAGAAAAGAACCGTGGAAAGCATACGGCAGACATACGCCGAGGTCCACGAATGGATTTCGCACATGATGCCCAACGACGAGGGCGAGACGGGCATGCCGCCCGAATATTTCGAACTGAAAGTGATGCAGAACCTGCCTGGCACCGGTCCGCACCACGAGGTCATCCGCATGTTCTACGGCGAGGAGGAAACCGAGGACGGCGTTATCTACCCTCCTCACTATCTGCGTTTTGTAACAGCCAAGTACAATTTCGCCGCGCGCGAGTTCTACGAGGAATACCTTTACGACGAAAAAGGCCGTGTGATGTTCATCTACGCCATAACCCCCGATGCGGACCCCAACATGACGCCCTGCGAGCTGCGCATGTGGTTCGACGGCAAGCGTCTGCTGCGTTTCTCTGTCAAGAAATACGAAGGTCCCAAAGGTTACTTGGACATCGCTTCTCTGCGAAAAGGCACGTTTAAAGAGGTTTATTCAGGCACCGACATTCCGGAGATGTACAAGGAGGAGGCCACCCACTGCAAAGACCGCGCCTTGCGTTTTCTTGAGATGTTCAAAGGGATTGACAGGAATACTTATTTATGATTTCGGATTTCGGAATTGGCTGACGCGGTTGGGTAAAACACAAATAAAAAAGACAAAAAACACAACAAACAAGAGTTTTCTCCGTTATAGTTATAAAAGAAAAATGATTATGAACACTTCTGCACAACAGATACAGATGAACAAGGAGCTTTGGCAAAGCATCGGCTATATTGCTGATGACGAAAGCCTTATGCGCCGTTTGACGCGCTACGCCAAGAAGCTGGCTAAGGAACGGAAAGACCCCACTCTTATGAGTGAAGAAGAGTTCCTTTCCCGCGTCGACGAATCCAAAGAGGAATACGAAAACGGCAATTACCACACTTTCGAAAGCATTGAGGATTTGGACAAATACATAAGGAGTTTATGAATTACGAAGTGAGGTTTACACCGAAGTCCGAACAAGATTTGGCAAAACTGCTGCACAGCGAGCCAAAGTCCTACCAAAAAGCTTTGCGTCTTATTTCCGAACTTAGAGAGCATCCCCGCTCAGGCACAGGACACCCCGAACCACTAAAAGGAGACCGTGTCAACCAGTGGAGCCGCCGCATAACACAGAAGCACCGTCTCGTTTACGAAATACGCGACACAGAAGTAATTGTTCTTGTCCTAACAGCCTACGGGCATTACGACGATAAATAAAAAAAGGGTGCCGTTTCGGGCACCCTTTTTATTACGAGTTTGTTGTGTGGGTTTAGTACATGCCGCTGTTTATAATTATTGCCAAACGAAGAAGCGTCCTTCGTTAATTTGCTCTTTTACACACCACTACACACAAACCTGAGAAAAATAATTTTCCTTACAGTTACAAATCTGGCTTTTCGGCGTCTAATATGACGAAGTTCTCTACAAATAACATACCACAGATGAAAACAATCAAAAGACTTCTCCGTTCTGCTATCAAAAGGTCCACTGGACATTTCTGCATAGCGTTTGCGGCGTGTGTTTTGTCCACGCTCACCGCAAACGCACAGTCGGAACAATGGAAGGCTTATTTGGACATCTGCAAGCAGTCACGTGCTGATATGACACCCTGCGAGAAGATGGAACTATATGCGCGAATAGATTCCCTGTTCGACGGGTATATCCCTATACGCCAACAAGAAATGAATTACATGGAAGCCGCCCTGCAGTGCGGCGACACGGCGACATTCAAAAAGATGGCTTTCCGCGTGGTCAGGTGGAAGGGGTGGAACCCGCTTGTATTCTACTACACAGACCGATACAAGTTTTTGAAAGACTGCGACTGGTGGCCGGAGCTGGACTCCATCCAGCAGGCAATCCACGGTCGGAAGGACTACAGCTACGCAGAGACATTGTATCAAATGGAACATGAAGACCAGGCTGTGCGGCGTGCCTTCAACGACCCCGAACACACCCATACGAAGTCCGTCGAGGATTCTCTTTCGAGACGTATGCACGAAGTGGATTCGGCCAACCTTGCCAGGCTGATATGGCTGGTGGATACACTGGGCTTTCCCTTATGGAACAAGGTGTGTTCCTACGGCGCACACGCAGCCTGGCTCATCGCGCAGCATGCGCACCCATGGTTCCAGTACGGCTATGTCAAGCAACTGCGTCAAGCGGTGGCTGACACCAACGCCGACCCGTCGAACCTGGCCTACCTCGAAGACCGTCTGCGCACAGGACGCGGGCTGCCACAACTTTACGGCACGCAGTTCACCTCCACCAGCGAGAACAACCGCACCGTGTGGCAATGCCCCGTGGCCGACATCAAGAATGTCAACTTGCGACGCGAACAAATGCTTATGTCGCCGCTCGAGGATTATATCGAAGGCTATCTGAAATCCTCGACCGAAGATGGACAGCTCGACAGCGACAACCCACTGACAGAGGTGGGGGACAACTATGTGCGATACTATTACCTCGGCGACCAGTTCTCGCTTCTGCCCATAGATAAACAGGAGGGTGTGACGGATGCAGTGGCTTACAAAACTGCAGGCGATTACTGCGCAGCAATTCCCATCTTCTGCTCACGGTTCTCGAACCACTATCCATTTGTGTGCGACCTGAAGCACTATCTGGAATGCCTTCTGCACAGCGAGTGCGTAGGGAACCAATACTGCTACATCAGCCATTATGAGGTGCTGGAGCGCATGGTGCTCTGCGGCTACGAGCCGGACGCTTGGCTCAACTCGCTGCCCGACACGCTCACTGTGCCTCTGTTGGCCGACTACGCAAACCTGCGCGACGAATACCTGCGCTACCTCAACCACGAGGACGACGCCGAGCTTACTGCCGCCCTTGCCAGCCGCGCCGACTTCGAGACCCTGCTTCGAAGCGGCAAGAACTACCACCGCTACGAACTCGACGCATGGAACCACGCCTATCCCTTGCTGCAGAAGATGACCGACGAACTGACCAAAGGCAACTATGAAGGGTTCTTTGCCCTTCTTTGGCGCGAAGTGGAGCGTGGCAACATCCATGCCGAAGACTACGCCTCGCTCTACGACCACACCTACTATCGTCTCTACGGCAAAGACTGGTTCGGGACCTTTGCCGCAACCGACAAGCATATCCGCACCGCCAAACCAAAGAATCTCAACGAGCGCCGCCGCGCAGCATGTCTGCCGTCAATAAGAACCTCAAAACAAAAGACAGAATGAAGAAAAATATTTTGATATACGCATTACTGTTTTTCCTTACTGCCGATATTTTGGCACAGAACAAATACGAAATGCGATGCTGGATTAGGGGTGATTCGTTGACAGTCAATGTTGACTATGTGTCGAAGAAGGAGTACCCAGAAGTCGAGGATTACTTTCTGCTTACCGAGGTTGCAAATTTAAAAATCGTATCTGCCGGCTGTATCGGCTATACTTTTCATAACGACGGAGACACTGTCCGTTTCGACAATCTTTATGCGTTTTCTTTCCCTCATCTGCCAAAATACGTCAATGTGTATTATACCTTGCCGTTATCCAGTTTCCGCACAGCCGACGGTGCCATAGTGTTGCGACGCGAGGGCAACTGGTATCCACACCGTAATGGCGAACTCCTCAAAGCGAAAGTCAGCATTGAAACTGCAACCGATGACTACTACGTTATCGGCGGAAGCGAGACTTCACCCTCGTTTGACATGCATTTAGTTCTGCTTCCAAAGGACAAATACAAGTGCAAGGTCATCAAAAATGCAACGCGTCCTTTCTATTTCTACCGCTCCAAGAGCGACACAACCCGTTACCCCGATGCATATTACAAAGAGTTTGTGGATTCGTACAATTTCTACTGCTCCTTTTTCGGCGATTCCTTGTCGTCAAAGCCGATGAACATTGTGGAGATTGGCGACCCGCAGTTTGTGATGTGCCAGTCGCTGCGCGATATGATTATCTTCGGGCATTATTTCTATGATGTTTACAAGATGATACCCGATTTTTCGTGGATTCCTCACGAGGTGGCGCACCAATGGTGGGGCAACGGCATTTTCTTCGAACATCGCGACTACGCTTTAAGCGAAAGCTTGACCGAATATATCAAACTGCAATACCTCAAAAGTCGCGGGCGTGGCTACGAGGAGCAGATGGAATACTATAAGGCAATGATGGAACGTGCCGAAAAAACTTTGCCAATTGCCAATATACACAGCGTCGAGTCGCAGGATGAGTCCATAGCCATCTACCATGCCGCCCCCTATCGCCTGACCCTTGAGGACACGGCGACTGTCAACGCCACCCTGCTACAATTCTACCGCAAGCACAAACACAATGTGGTGAACAGAGACACCTTCCAACAAGAATGCAAAGCATTGCAGAACTGGCTGATGTTTAAATAATTGAAAAAATAAAGTTTATAACGACTAAACTTCGGAAAACAACTGTGCAAGTTTTATTTTGATAGCTTCCCAACTCTCGTTTCGCAAGCAATGTGGGTCGGGTTCATTATCCGCTTTCTCAAAGCGTGTGAAACCAGCCATCACATCTCCTCTACTATAGCCGTAGGGATAACGTTTTTCATAAAAGTTCAGCATAGCAGTTGCGGAATATTGTTCTGCCAAAGCATAGATATCCCAAAAATCTTTCTTTCTTCCACCCCGCGCCACTACATCCAGTTTCATAGCAATTATATCTTCTGTCGAAGCCATCCTAATGCCATCCTCAGTAGTCATTGGTGCAATGAATTTATCCGTATAAAACAAGTCGAGTTTCACAGCATCATCACGAGTTGTGCCAATGATATATGTTGCACCCATGCCGACAGGATTTCCGCAATCGCCGACACAATACGGGAACATCTGACGCAAATGTGTTTGAATTGAAGCGAAATCGACACTGCCGTATTCATCATCGGTGAACAAATCTATGTCAATTGACACACGATGTCCCAAACGAAGGCTCAAAGAGGTTCCTCCAACAAGACGGAAAGAATTAAACATCTCGTCCGACATCAAACGGACAAGAATGTTTCTCAAATAAGGTGTAACGGTTTCATAATGAAGCATAACTCATCATCTTTTGAAGGTTTGTCTTCACAATTTGGTTAAAAACAGTTGGCTTAAACGACTGCTCAAATTCCCGCACCTTATCCCATCCGTAAATCCTGACCACAATCCGTTGTTCCTCTTCTGTCCCATAGCCAAAAACCCGTTCTATGACGAAGTCGGAATGCTTTCGCCAGTCGATGTTTGCAAAATCGGTGTCCCAAAAGGTGACCTTTGAGAAATCGCTTTCTTTCGGATAATATGTCAGTTCTTCGTCTATCATTTCAATCTGCAAAGATACAACTTTTTATTCAAACTACAAAATCGCACAAAAAAGGGTGCCGTTTCGGGCACCCTTTTTATTATGAGCTTGTTGTTGTCGGTTTAGTACATGCCGCCCATGCCGCCGGGCATTCCGCCGCCTGCGGGAGCTGCAGGTGTTTCCTCTTTGATGTCGCAGAGGACGCACTCTGTGGTCAGCAACATGCCAGCGATAGAGGCTGCGTTTTCGAGGGCCACACGGGTAACTTTGGCGGGGTCGATAACGCCGCTCTGGAACAGGTTCTCGTATTTCTCGGTGCGGGCGTTGTAGCCGTAGTCGCCTTTGCCGTTCTTAACCTCGTTCACTACCACGCTGCCTTCCAAACCTGCGTTGGCAACAATCTGGCGCAGAGGTTCTTCCACTGCACGGCGGATTATTTCCACACCCAGTTTTTCGTCTTCGTTCTCGGCTTTAATGTCGGCCAGTTTAGCGATGGCGCGGATGTAGGCTGTGCCGCCGCCGGGGATTATGCCTTCTTCAACGGCTGCGCGTGTGGCGTGCAGGGCGTCGTCGAAACGGTCTTTCTTTTCTTTCATCTCCACTTCGGAGGCTGCGCCGACGTAGATGACTGCCACGCCGCCGGCCAGCTTGGCCAGACGTTCCTGTAGTTTTTCGCGGTCGTAGTCGCTGGTGGTCTTTTCTATCTGGGCTTTTATCTGGTTTACACGGGCTTTTATCATTTCGGCATTGCCTTTGCCGCTTACGATGGTGGTGTTGTCCTTGTCGATGTTCACCTTTTCGGCCTGACCGAGCTTGCTGAGGTCGGCGTCTTCCAGCTTGTAGCCTTTGTCTTCGCTGATAACGGTGCCGCCGGTGAGTATGGCGATATCTTCGAGCATCTCTTTACGACGGTCGCCGAAACCTGGAGCCTTGACGGCAACTATCTTCAGCGAGCCACGCAGACGGTTCACAACCAAAGTTGCAAGAGCTTCGCTTTCAACGTCTTCGGCAATGATAAGCATAGGACGTCCTGTCTGCACCACTTTCTCGAGCACGGGCAGAAGGTCTTTCATGGTGCTAATTTTCTTGTCGTAGATAAGGATGTAGGGGTTGTCGTAAACGGCTTCCATTTTTTCGGTGTCGGTAACGAAATAGGGGCTGATGTAGCCACGGTCGAACTGCATACCTTCAACCACTTTAACGCTGGTTTCGATACCTTTGGCCTCCTCGATGGTGATAACGCCGTCTTTGGTAACTTTTTCCATAGCCTCGGCTATGATGTCGCCAATTTGGGTGTCGTTGTTGGCGCTGATGGTGGCCACCTGTTTTATTTTGTTGATGTCGCCGCCAACTTCCTGAGCCTGAGCTTTGATGTCGGCAACGATGGCTGCCACGGCTTTGTCGATACCGCGTTTGAGGTCCATGGGGTTGGCACCTGCGGTAACGTTTTTAAGACCTGTGTTTACGATGGCCTGAGCCAGCACGGTGGCTGTGGTTGTGCCGTCGCCAGCCTGGTCGTTGGTTTTGGAAGCCACTTCCTTAACCATCTGGGCACCCATGTTTTCGATGCCGTTTTCGAGTTCAATTTCTTTGGCCACGGTTACGCCGTCCTTTGTTACTTGGGGGGCACCGAATTTCTTGTCTATCACCACATTGCGGCCTTTAGGACCGAGGGTTACTTTCACTGCGTTTGCCAGCGCGTCAACACCTTTGCGGAGCTGTTCGCGGGCGTCGTTATTGAAAACTATTTCTTTTGCCATTTTTCTTTACTTTTTCGATTGTTAAACATTTAGATAATTGCGTAGATGTCGCTCTCGCGCATAATCAGATAAGTTTTTCCTTCGTACGAAATTTCGGTACCGGAGTATTTGCCGTAAAGCACGTTGTCGCCTACTTTCACGGTCATAGTAACGTCCTTGGTGCCGTTACCTACGGCCACCACAACGCCTTTTTGGGGTTTTTCCTTTGCTGTGTCGGGTATGATGATGCCCGATGCTGTTTTTTGTTCGGCTTCGGCAGGTTCCACTAAAACTCTGTCGGCCAAGGGTTTGATGTTTAATGTTGCCATGTTTTTTATATTTTTTATGTTTTTATTCGTTTGAACAAAAAGAATTTTGTCAATTTGTGTGCCAATGTTTGTTTTTCGGTCAAGCAATGACAATCTTGCACCATCGCCCCCGATTTTTGCTAAAAAAATATGACATAATGACATTTTGTCAGTCCGACGGGCGGCAATATTTATGTCCGTTGGTTTTTCTTAATACAATAGTGTTAATTTCATAGAAATATTCAAAAAAAAACTTATATTTGCAATGTCCTTACCTTTGAAAATCAGTAGGGATAACAGTTTTAAAAACACTGTGCATCAAACATTTGCAAACACCACTAATTAAAACGAACAACCTTGACAAGAACAATAAAAAACATCGTCATTGCCGCATCCATGCTGCTTTTTGCCACAAATCTGCTGGCATACGATTTCCAATCCGGGGGTCTCTATTACACCATAACTTCGCCAAACACTGTGGAGGTTGTGCGCCATTCCAGCTACACGTATATCGACACCATAACAATACCCGCCTCGGTAAGATACAACAACCGAAACCTCTCTGTAACCAGAATCGCCGATTCGGCTTTCTACGGTTGCACCGGCCTGCAGCGGGCCACCATCTGCAACACCATCACCAGCATCGGGGACTACGCTTTTTATATGTGTTCGAGTTTCAGTTCGGTGACAATCCCCGCATCCGTAATTACAATAGGCGACAAGGCTTACGCCGGATGCAGATATCTACAGACGTTGTCGTTTGCCAGCGGGAGTTCCCTCACAAGCATAGGCGAGGAGGCCTTTTCGTCGTGCACCATTTCGTCAATATCGCTACCCAACTCGCTAGTAACCATCGGCAACGGCGCTTTCCGCGGAAACCCGATTACCACGCTGACAATTCCGAACAATGTCACAAGTATCGGCGACGATGCCTTTCTGTCCTGCACCAGCCTTATGACCATCAATTTCGGCACCTCGTTGGTAAGCATCGGAAGTTACGCTTTCGGCAACTGTCGCAGCATCACCACATTGACAATACCGAGCAACATAAGAAGAATCGGCAGTCAGGCTTTCTGGGGCTGCTCCAGCCTGAGCCGCGTGAACTACGGCGGCACCATAGCCCAGTGGTGCGGCATCTTTTTCGGCGACCATCTGGCCAATCCCACCACCCTAACCCACGCCCTGTATATCAACAACCAGAATGTAACCAGCGTGTCGTTGCCCAACACCGTGGACACGATAGGACAATACTGTTTTTATCACGACACCTGTATAACGTCGGTATCAATTCCGGGTTCCGTGAAATTTATCGGAAAAAACGCCTTCCAGAACGCCACACACCTTGCCAACGTAAACTTCACCGGCACTATCGACCAGTGGTGCGACATCAATTTTGAAAACAAGTATTCGAATCCATTATTCCGCACACACAACCTATATATGAACAGCCAACTTGTCACCAACCTGGTGATACCCAACACCGTCGACACGATAAGGAACCACTGTTTCTACACCGACACCAGCATCACCTCCATCACTATGCCGAATTCCATAAAACATATAGGCGATTCCGCTTTCTACGGCTGTCCCAAATTCACCTCGCTCGACCTGCCCGACTCGCTTGTAACTTACGGAAGATGCGCTTTCGGCAGCTGCACGGGCCTCACATCTATAGAGATACCCGCCACAGTGACCTACGCCGGACCTTACGGTTTTGCAGCCTGCACAGGACTGACTTTCGTGCGACTGATGGGTGCCAACACCTATTTCTTCGGCAACAGCCTGTTCACCTTGCCCACCTCATTACCTATTTATATACCCTGCGGCAGCCGAAACAATTACTCATCGTTGCTCGGTTCGTTCACCAACACTATCGAGGAGTTCCGTTTTACATTTTCGGTATTGTCGCAAGACACCCTGCAGGGCACTGCGGCCACCGTTACACCTCCAACCTGCAGCTACTCCACATGGACAGTGCGCGCCACAGCCGCCAGCGGATACAGATTTTCGCGCTGGAACGACGGCAACACGCAGAATCCCCGCAATCTGACAGTGACGCGAGACACCAACTTGGTGGCCTATTTCGCAATCATCACATACAATTTCAGTGTCGTGTCCGAGGACACCAACAAAGGCACTGTGATAATCACCACCCAACCCACGCAGGCCAATCCGCAGGCCTCTTTTGCCGCCGTGCCAAAAACAGGCTTCTCATTCACTCGCTGGAGCGACAGCAACACCCAGAACCCGCGCACCATAACCCTGACACAGGACACAGCACTGGTGGCTTATTTCGCTTCGACAAACCCGCAGTGGTACTCGTTCAGCGTTGTGTCCGAAGACACCAACAAAGGCACCGTGATAATCACCACCCAGCCCACACAGGCCAATCCGCAAGCCTCTTTTGCCGCTATGCCAAAAACAGGCTTCTCCTTCGCCCGCTGGAGCGACGGTAGCACCCAGAACCCGCGCACCATAACTATAACACAGGACACCATCATCACCGCTTACTTTGCCGACAACCAAGGCATAGCCGTGGCAGAAGGAGCGGATATAGCCATCTATCCCAATCCCGCAAGCGAGACGGTTACCATCGAAGGTTTGACAGAAAAGTCCGACATCTTGATTGTCAACACTTTGGGCAGCATCGTAAAACGCATTGAAAACGTCGGCCGTTCGACAACCATAGGCGTCGGCGACTTGCCAAAAGGCGTGTATTTTGTTCGCATGGGCAATGCAGTGCGCAAACTGATACTAGTGGAATAAATACCGCCAAAAGCAAACGATTTTTATAAAAAGTGTGGGGATGCGACACTGCGCATCCCCCTTTTTTTTTACCGTCATACTAAGCAAAAGGGGTTCGGTAATTTTGCTTTTTTCGATATTTTTTCGTAATTTTGCAAACTGATTATGGAAAACCGATACGATACAATAATAGCCGGCGCGGGAGCTGCCGGGATGATGGCCGCCATCGCCGCCTCCGACGGGCAGCGCAAGATTCTTTTGGTGGAGAAAATGGACCAGCCGGGGCGCAAACTGCGTATCACCGGGAAAGGTCGTTGCAACCTCACCAACACCGCTCCAATACGCGATTTCATCACCCACATAGCCCCCGACGGACGCTTTTTGCGCAACGCCTTTTCGATGTTTTTCAACACCGAGCTGATAGAGTTCTTCGAGAGTCACGGAGTGCCTCTGGTAGTGGAGCGCGGCAACCGTGTGTTCCCAAAAAGCGGCAAGTCGCTCGACATCTTTCTGGCAATGATAAAAACCATTGAGGCCGACCGCAACATCAAAGTGCTGAAAAACAACCGTGTAACAGATATAGTTATCTACGAGGGACGCATTTCGGGTGCGGTGCTGCAAAACGGCGGGCTGGTGCACTGCCGCAGCCTTGTTATGGCCACGGGCGGATGCTCGTACCCTGCCACAGGCTCCACGGGCGACGGCTACAACCTGCTCCGCAAAGTGGGACACACGGTTTCCGAGCCCGTCCCCGCGCTGGTGCCGCTGGTGTGTGCCGAAAAAATACCTGAAGAGCTGGTGGGTTTCACGCTGAAAAACGTGGAACTCAGCATCTGCCACACCAACGGGAAGAAAATCTGCAGCCATTTCGGCGAGATGACCTTCACTCCCTACGGCATCGGCGGACCCATCACCCTGTCGGCAAGCCGTGATGTGTCGCGGATTTTGCACGGGGGCGAGACGCTTACTGCCAGCATCGACCTGAAACCCGCATTGAATGAGGAGGTGCTGGACAAGAAACTCATAACCGACCTCAACGCCAACGGCACACGAATACTGAAAGACGCCATGCGGCTGTGGCTGCCTGCCGAGATTATCCCCTTCGCGCTAAACAACATAAAGATAGAGCATTACAAGCGTCTGAACCAGATAAACGCCGCCGAACGCAAAAAACTCCTGCAACTGCTTAAAGGCCTGACGCTTACTATTACCGGCACACGCGGTTTCGACGAGGCCATCATCACTCAGGGCGGAGTGTCGTGCAAGGAGGTGAATCCCAAGACTTTCGAAAGCAAACTGGTGAAAGGTCTGCATATTGTGGGCGAGCTTCTCGACCTCGACGCCGACACCGGCGGATACAACCTGCAAATAGCATTCTCAAGCGGATATGCGGCGGGGAAGTTCGTTGAAAGTTGAAAATTGAAAGTCGAAAGTTGAGATTCTCCTAGCCGCAAGCGGCAGAATTGCGAAGCAATCGTGAACACATATAAAATAAAAACATTAACGTGAACAAATCTTGTAAATCTAAACAATTTTTCGCCGTAGGCGAAAAGGAGTAACATGAAAAGATTTACTGAAACACATTTAATTTTAGAGTTGAATTTCCCGCTACGCTATATTGCTGTATTTAAGAATTTTAACTACAAACTGCAAACTCAAAACTCCAAACTAAAATTCAATGCCGAAACGCAAGGCCATAAAAAAGGTGTTCTTGCCTTTTTCGCCGGAGTATTCCATGCCTGCCGGATTGATAATGTACTGCAAATCGGGCTGCAGGTAGAAACGTTCGCTGAAGGCGTATTTGTAGGTCAGCTCGATGGCCGTTTCCTGCTCATATTCGTTGTCGAACAGCACCGTGGTGAAAGCCAAGCCCATAACATCGTTGCCTTTTTTCGAGAAAACGCCGTTGAGGTTGATGCCTGCGGCAAAGTTGGCATAGTTTTCGTTGATTTTCTGCGGCTCGTAGGCAGCCATTGCAAAAGCGGTGAGGCTGCGATTGTTGCCTTTCCAAAACATCTGTTCCAAGGTGGCGTGCAGCTCGTAGCATTCCATGGCGGTTTGATAAATAGCCCCCAAGCGGTACGAGCCTTCGAGGCCGTCGCCGAAACTGGTGCCGAACACAAATTCCGACGAAACCACAGCGCCTTTCTCTTTGGTGAAAGCCCACCGGATGTTGTGCGGGTTGTCGTCGAAACTGTAAGGCACGTCGAAAACTCCCGTCTGCCATGTGAGCCAGTCGGTGATGCCCCACTCCACATTCAAGGCCCACGCCGTCATCGGGAAAACGGCTATGCCGTAGCTGTAGCCAAGCAATGCGTTGTATCCGAAAGAGCTGTTGAGGTACAGCAGTGCCGCGTCGGTGTAGGCGTGCAGCGAAGGATAGTCGAGCAAGCCGCCCATAATTTGCACGTTGCCAAGCGTTTGACTGTAATACAGCGACTGAAGCATGAAATAATCACCTGCCTCGATATTGTCGGCGGCCTGATAGTCGCCCGTCAAAGTGATAGAAGGTGTGGCGCCGTGAGTGGTAGCCCCGCTCAGCACAAACTCGCCGCCTTTCCACCAGCCGGCCGCTTCGGTGCAGAAATTGACACCTATGCCGCCGTAGCCGAGGTAACCTGCGCCGTCTTTTATGCCGCCGCCGGCATTTCCCACAAAATCGCCGATGTACGAGGCGTTGAAAGTGAAGGGACCCTCCTTTTCACTGTCGTTCTGCGCCATGGCAGCCACATTTACAAAAGCCATTAGCAAGGCGCAACATGTTGATAATCCGTATTTCATAAAAAAAACATTCTTATTGTTATACGAAATGCAAAATTAGGCAAACGTACTTTTATTGCAGAAAACCTCTAATAGGATTTCTTAGGATTTTATAATCATTATTAATAATTGTTTATTGTATCTTTCTGAAAATGTATGAAAATCCGCCGCAAGTGGTTTCGTGCAGGGTCATGGAAAGTTCGCCGTCTTCGTTTTTTTGGTAGGACACCACGCTTTGCACGGGGATGGCGAGCATAGCATTTGTGGCAAGGCTCACGGCTAAGCAAAAATCACTACCGACCTGCAACAGAAAGCCGTCTTCGAGCAATTCCTCCGGCGTGCATGACGTTCCGTCCCACAGCGTGATCTGAAAACCACCCGAAGCCACCATGACGCCGTCTTTATATACAGTGATAAGTGTGTCGAAAATATCCATCGACACCTCGAAACCAGCCAACTGGGGCGTTGCATCGCCCATTTGGACACTGCCCTTGGTTTCGACCCACTGCCAATGGCCTTGCGGCAAAGCGAGTTCGGACTGGGGCTGGGGCAGGACTTCGTCAGATGTGTCTTTTTGGCACGAGAAAGGCATGAGCGAGAGCAAGACCGAGAATGCAAGCAGAATATGTTTTTTCGTTTTCATCAACATTTATATTTCGAGAATAATCATCTGCAAAGTTACGAAAAATTTTTCTTTTTACGAAAAAAAATCGGCCGAGAGATATTCCCTTGGCCGAGTTTTATGTATGCAGTCCCGTCGAAAAAAAATAAATATGGGTATTGAGATGGAAAAGAAGAATAGAAACAACTAATATCAGAAAAAATGACCATAGGAGATTTCAAAAAAGCAACCTGTTTGATCAGTTATCGGATTGGAAGTCAAGCCTTCTGGAAGGTCTATTTTTTTATTAGACAACACTAAGACATCTAAACCTCCTCCAAACGAAAAATAAGAATTCCTTGAAATGCGGTATTTGAGTTGCATTTTCACTTTCGACATTGCCCCTATTCGTTTAAAAGAGAATTTTTCGTCAAAATATTCAAAATCATTTCTCACACTTGCCACCCCAATAAGAAAAGACATTGTTACGGACAAGTTTTGAACAACGTCTTTAGAATAAGCAACCGACAACAAAAAGCCTGTTTGCTTTGAAATCTCATTACAATTCAAAAGGGATGTATGTATATTGGCATTTTGAATTCCAATACCAAAAAGGGGACCTGAAGAATCAGCAACACCTATGTTCAATCCAACCAAAGGGGCCGAATAAGTTTCTTTCTCATCCTGAAAAATAGATGCCGAAGAATAGTTCAGTATGTGATATAGTCCTAAATCTGTCTCAAAAAAAAATTTTTGAGAATACAACCTGTTGCACAAAAACAGTGTGCAAACTAAAACTAATGCTTTTACAACTTTATTTTTCAACTCTATAGAACATATCAGTATTTTTTTTGCAAATATACATCTTTTTTTTTCAAATTTGCACACTATACCATTATATTTCTGCATTTTTACGCACAGCACAGTGAGCAACTTTCCACAACGCCATTACATATTTCTGATATTCAGTCATATCATAAAAGCATTTATTTTTCAAATAAATAATAGAAAAATTGCAGGACATTCCACTCTTCGGTCAATTTTTGCAAAAAATTGTGCAGTGTGGCAAAGGTTTTTTGCTATTTTAAAAAAAAAACGGCCGAGAGCCAATCCCGACCGATTTTTTTAAGTGTAAAAACCAGACATCAGTTCGGGAACGATATCGAGTAGGTGCTGCCGCAACCGACGTACTGTGTTCGTGTGCCCGTGGTGGGATAAAACAGATAGCCGCTGTTTTGCGAGTAATAAATGGAGTAGGTAACATCGCAACTAACTGTGAAACTGCGTGTTTCCTTGCCCTGAAGCACATATTCGCGGCTGTCGTCGGTGCTGGTGTTGGTGATAGTTACCGTGTACGGGTTGTTGCTGGTGCAGGTAAGTTTCAGCACACCGTTGCGCGAGGTGCCGTGGTCGCCGCTGGAGATACCGGTGTCGATGTCGGCTGCTATTTCCTCCAAATCCTTTTCGCAGGAGGTGAATGTGGCTGCTGCCACCATCATTGCCATCATCACGATGGCGGAAATTAGTTTTTTCATGGGTTGAGAGATTTTAAAATTATATTATTATTACGAATCACTTTTAGCTCCAAGAAATATATATTTTGAAGGAAAAACCGCCTCCATAGAGCGAAAGCACCGAACCATGGTCGCTGGAACGCCCCAAATCTACAAGATTGAATGAGCCGCCTCCCATTTCCACATTTTCGAGCGAATCCTCATCGTAGAAAGTTATCGTATAACTCATTGGCACAAACGACTGACCTACCGTAAAACTTGGAGACGTTGTGCCGCCATCATCGGGATGGATGCAATTATCTATCACCTCACTGGTAAACAAGACTGTACCAGATGCAGATATTTTGAAGAAAATATCGGGGTGTTTGGTTGATGACGTAGCCCACTGATCCCACACATTGCCATTTTGACGCGACGGCCAATCTGTAACAACAATACGCGAGATATAGGCGCTATAAGCATCTACTCTCACGTCCTTTGTATAAGAATCCATGTCGTTATTGTTGTTATATGCGTACAGTGTAACTGTTTTGGTTCCAGGGGTTGAATAGCGATGCGTAGGCTCATACATTGTCGATGAAGTGCCGTCTCCGAAATTCCATCTATAGCTTGTGGCATTGGATGATGAATTCACGAAATTTATAGTGGTATTTGTAGTAATATAAATACCACCATTAACTAAAAAATAAGCCGTTGGCCTCGTCTGCGTTCCTCCACCTCCACCGCCACCGCCACCTCCACC
>JAFSOU010000032.1 GCA_017443265.1 Bacteroidales bacterium
ATAATCGGAAAAAATGTTATACCTTTGCAGTGTGAAAATAGCCATTTTCAACAATAACGTTATGAACTATTACAATCAACCATTAATGATGTATCTGGAGAGAAAAGAGAGATATTCTTTTTACTCGAAAAAAAATTTCTATCACATGAAGAAAAAATAAAAAATATAAAAAATATAAACAAAACTTTTTTCATGTTATACTGTCGTTTATATCCGATAATACAGGGGACTTCTAATTTTACATTATTTCTGATTTCATAGTCATTTTATCCGATTTTTTGCGAAGTCCGTTAAACAAATAACGAACAAAACGACACTGCAAAGTTACGATTTTTTTTATTTATTTCCACTCAATTCTCCGCTTCGCTATCGAAACAGCCATGTTTTTTAGTTGTCTGGGTGTTCTTCGCCCTTCGGGCTATCGAAACAGCCACTGGCGGTTCCTTCACTGTTCGGCCCAACACGCGCCGATTTTTTGACAAAAATCGTTTGGTTGGGGCGGGAGCCGGTGGGACATGTGCAGCCGCAGGTTGCCGTGGCTGCATCAGCGGTTTCGGGCTTAATGGTTACCAAATGGCGGTGGAAAGTCTTTGTGGGTTTTCAGAATAAACACAGATGTAACTGCCGAGAAATCGGCCTGTGTTTTTTTTTGAACTCCACCATCTGTCAAAAAGTTTCTTTCTCTACCTCAACCTTGGTAAGACCGCCTTTTTTGCCAACCACAAAAAGTATCGGAGCATTGTCGCCGTGTACAAGGTTGTCTATATAAAGCGGCTGGTGCATGATAAAACGGTTGCAGTGAAAGGTGTCGCCCGCACCTATCTTTGAATTCTGCGCTTCCACAACCTCGAAATTGCCACTCCCCCTGTGGCGAAGCAGCAAACGGCGGTTGGGATTCCATTCTATCGACACAAAGGCAGACTTCGACAACTCGTCGGCCGACAAGGTAGCCGAAACAATGCGGTGGCTCGTCTGCTCCGACGGCACTTGGCAATAGTCGGCCACAAAAGTGTGCCAGTCGGGATAACCCACAAAACGGCATAGCAAATTCAGTGTATCCTCGCGTGTGGTGTCATATCCATCCACATAACCCCAAATGCGTTTCAGCGTGCTTACACTCAGCGTTTCGCGTATGCGCTCCTGCATCTGCCAATGCAGCGACTCAAAATCTCTAGGCGATTTCAAAGGGTGCATGGCCGACTCCTCTACCAACGCCTTAAGTTTCTGAATATGTTCCAGTTCCATCATTTTTGCAAAAAATAAAATTTCTGCAAAGATAACAAATTACACACAAACGCAGGAGTTCTTATGTGGTTCTTTTTCGACAACCTGCACAGGATAACGAAAAAAAACGTATTTTTGTAATATGGAACAACATCCCGACGAAAGCACATCTGGCAGGCTCAACAGGCTGGACTTCAGCTTGTCGCACGACTTCACAGACCACACGCCGTTGCCTTCGAAAAGCTACTGCAGGCTTTGCAAGGTGAAACGCTACGGCAAGTGGAATGTGCTGAAAGGTCTGCAGCCGCAGTACTCCGCCGACCCCGCCTATATCGCCATGCTGGAAAAAGAATTCCGCACGGCGGTGCAGATGGACCACCCCAACATAGCACATGTTTACGACGCTGTTGAAGACAACGTTGCAGGCATGGCCATTGTGATGGAGTACATCGACGGGCGTACCCTCGACAAATTCATCGAAGAGAAGCCCTCGGCCACACTACGCCGCAAAGTGGCCTTGCAGCTGCTCGATGCCTTTCACTATTTCCACTCGCTGCAGATAGTGCACCGTGACCTGAAACCCTCCAACATACTTATAACCCGCAACGGCGACAATGCGAAAATCATAGATTTCGGATTGGCCGACTCCGACGACTACGCCATACTGAAGGAACCCGCCTACACCCGTGCCTACGCCGCACCCGAACAGATGATAGACGGCGCCCCTATCGACTGCCGCACCGACATTTATGCCTTCGGACTGATTTTGAAACAGCTGTTTCCGAACCGCTACGGCCATATAGTGCGCCGCTGCACACAGCAAAATCCCGCCAAACGCTATGCCGACGCTTGGAATGTGGCCAAAGCAATAAAACAGGCCGACACCCTGCGCCTCACCCTTGCCATAGGTTCGGCGGCTCTCGCACTTGCCGCTATAGCTGTAACCATTGCCATGTTTTCTGAAAACAAAACTCCCGACATTGACATTATCCCGACAGAAACACAGCTCGACACCGCTATTACCCAGCCACCACAAGGCAACATCATCCAATCCCCAACCGCCACTGCTGCGGAACCGAAAGCCGACCAAACTGCCAATCCCGGACAACGAGAGCCGGTCTCAGAATCTGCCACCACATCAGACATTGTGGAATCCGCCAAGCAAAAATACCAGCCTATCTGCCAAGATGCAATGAAAGAACTTCGACACTGGGTAAACACACACTCAAACCTGTGCAAAGACATAGCATATATGAAAAAGGCCATATTGCTGCAAGAAATGGTAAACAATGCTTACACAAAGGTATTTGCAACCATGGCCCCGTTGACATCCGACGACCTTGTGAAAATGTGGGCTGCTGTGATAGAACCCGCTCGCCGGCAAACAGACAGCGACATGTCGGCCTATATCAACAGCAGCAACCTGCCCTCCGACTGCGACAACGCTATGCTCAACAGTGCGGAAGTAAAGCAGATGCAGGAACAAAGCCGTGCGCTTGGCGAACAGTACAACGCAATATCGCAGCAAGCATTTTCCGGAGAGCTGTGGCAGAAATAACCTATTGACTATAAAAAAAGGTTGTCGGGGTTTAGCGGACAGCCATGATGGAAAAACTTTCCTCGAGCTACTAAAAAATTGCCTTCTTTCGCAAAAAAAAGACAAAATTTTTTTTTTAAATTATGTGGAAAACCACGCCACAACGATCTTGCAACTTGCCACATACCAGCGTTTTGCAATTAGAACCATATTAGAACCAGAAGCGAGCAATTGGTTTGTAGTATTTTTGCAGATGAAAAATCAATCATTTTATAACTAACAAAAATTAAAACAATTATGATTAAAACCAAAAACATTATCGGAGCATGTATTGCCCTGTTAGCAATGGCGGCCATATTATTTCTGCCGCTTATTAAAATGGGAAGCACCCTAACGCTTTTCGAATGTTTCAAAGAAGGGGAATTTGTGGCATTCGCCGTTACATGGATTGTGTTTCCCCTGCTTGGCATTATAGCCAACCTGTTCGGCAAACTGCGGGTACTTGCAGCTTTCCTCATGCTCATCCCGTTTCTTTGGGGACTCTACTACCTTGTAGTGCCCGGTGGCGGCCCCGGATTGGGAGTGTGGATTTACGGCGCTATCACACTTGTTTCGATAATCTATACATTGGCAACACGTACAAAGAACGAAAAAAATTAATCAAAATGAGAAAAAAAAGAATCACAAAAATCGTTATGCTATCGTTTGCCTGCATGGCCTTCACTATTGCCATTAGCAGCTGCTCCCAGTCCAACGGAGAACTGATAGAAAGTTTCGAAAAGTCTTGTCAGGAAAACAACACAAGCAAAGCCACCAAGCAGGCTAAAGAAATCCTCGAACGCAAGTACAAGGGTGAATTTACAAAGGAACAGGAACGTTATGCAAAAAAAGTCTTGCGTAAATGCGATTGTCTGGAAAATGATGTTTTGACTATCAAGGAACTTGAAGATTTCGAAGAAGAATTAGAAAAAAAATACAAATAATTAACCGTCAAAATTTTAAAAAAGATGAAAAAGCACTTAATTACATTAGGGATTGCCGCTTTTATAGGCATAGCTATTGTTGCCTGCGGTTCGAACAACAACCAAACAACCGAAGAAGCTACGACAGAGGTAGCAGAAGCTGTCGAAAATGCAGCGGAAACAATGGAAACATCAGATGCGTCTGATGAATATGAAAATGCAATGAGCGAAGCTGAGAACGAGTACGACAAGGCTATGAAAGAGGCCGAAAATGCCGTTGACAAAGCCTACAAAGACGCCGACAAGGTTATGAAAGACGCCCAGAAGGACACAGAAAAAGCCATGCGCGACGCCCAAAAGCAGGCCGATGACGCAATGAAAGCCGCAATGAAAGCCGCCGGATATTAATTTGAAGACAAGCAAAAACATGATTATCGACCTTTTTAAGACTTACAACGAAGGACAGTACCCGCTGAAACCTTGGGCGGCCAACGTCATAATGGGCATATTGGAGGTGCTTCTTGTATCAGGATGGCTGATATTCAGTTTCTATGTGATTTTCACAAAGGTATTCAGTTTCAGATGGTGGGATGCGGTGGAATATGCCGGTCCCACATCAAGCCTTTTGCTGGCTGCACTTTTTGTTGTGTGGAATGTGCTGGTGTGGTTCATAAAGCCGTTGCGCACAGTTTTCAACTACAAAGAGTCGCTCTGGAACGTAATTTTCATTGTGTGGCTGATAGTCGATGCCATACAACTGAGCTGACCGACTGCGAAACAAGCTATTATCTTGTGAATTGTACATAACATCGACATTTTCGGCTGAAGTAGCTTAGTACTCGAAAAGGAAACTAATCCCCGCAACGTAGCTGCGGGGATTTTTTTATCCATTGGTACATCGACCAATACTGATAGTTTCATTCGTTCAATGCACGGTGCAAGCCCCTATAAAGGCGTTTTTTTAGATAGGAGAGCTTTTGTCTCTGTATATCGCAAACCTCACCGCCACCCAGTCCTCGCGGCAGAGGTTGTGGTCGAAACTTAGTCCCAGCTCCTCGGCTTTGGCGCGGAGGGAGGGTATGTCGTGTTCGTAGAAACCGCTCAGCAGCAGGGTGCCGCCGGGGGCAAGTACGGAGATATAGCTGGGCATGTCGCGGAGCAGTATGTTGCGGTTGATGTTGGCCACCACCACGTCGAAACGTTTGTCGGAGGTGAGCAGGGCGGCATCGCCGAGCAACGCCTTGATATTGCGACAGTTGTTGTTTTCGAGGTTCTCCAAGGCATTGCGGTACGCCCATTCGTCGTTGTCGATGGCCTCCACGTAAGCGGCGCCACGTTTTTCGGCAAAGATGGACAGCACCGCCGTGCCGCTGCCCATATCCAGCACTCGCTTGCCGGCAAGTGGCTCGCTGTTAAGCAGTTGCAGCATCATATAGGTGGTGGGATGGTGGGCAGTGCCGAACGACATTTTGGGCTCTATAAGTATGTTGTACTCGGCCTGCGGGTTGGGTTGGTGAAACGGAGCGTAAATCCAGCAGAAATCATCCACCATAACGGGCTGGTGCTCTTTCTCCCATTCGGCGTTCCAGTCCTGGTCGGGAAGGGTGCTGATGGTGTAAGTAGCTGTGCATCCCCCTACCGAAGCTATCACCTGTTTCAGTATTTCCTCATCGAACTGATTTGCAGGGATATAGGCCAGAAGTCCGGTATCCGTTTCCACAAAACTGTCGTAGCCGGCATCGCCTAGCTCGGCCATTATTATCTCGGCAAAAGGCACTACTGGTGTGATGGTGAGTTTAATTTCGGAGTAGTCCATGGTTTTAGTGATGAGTGATGGGTGATTAGTGATGTGAAGGTGTTAAGACGTTAAGGTGTGAAGATGTGAAGATGTTTAATCGTTGAATTGTTTAGTTGTTTAACTGTAAACTAATTAATAATTACGCAAACGCTGCGCTTATGCGTGATTTTTTGGCTACTCCTCAACATCATCCAAATAAATTTGGCTACTGTATTCGATTGGCACAAAAATTGTCAATTGTTCATTGTTAATTGTCAATTGTATTCAACTGCAAACTCAAAACTACAAACTGCAAACTAATGAAAATTAGTTGTTGGTTTTTGTCTCTTTAAGGATAACATCGTGTGCGCCGCCTTCGATAATGCTGGTGGAGGATACGAGGGTAATTTTGGCTGTCTCTTTGAATTTGGCTATTGTGGTGGAGCCGCAGCTGCACATGGTGGATTTAATCTTGCCGAGGGTTATTTCGAGGTTGTCCTTGAGTTTTCCGGCGTAGGGGACGTAGCTGTCCACACCTTCCTCGAATTTCATGCCCGTTTTGCCGCCCATGTCGTAGCGTTGCCAGTTGCGGGCGCGGTTGGAGCCTTCGCCCCAGTATTCTTTCACGTAGTTGCCGCCAATAAGGAGTTTCTTTGTGGGACTTTCGTCGAAACGAGCGAAATAGCGTCCCATCATCAGGAAATCGGCACCCATGGCAAGGGCGAGCGACATGTGATAGTCCTGCACTATGCCGCCGTCGGAGCAGATGGGGATATACATGCCGGTCTTCTGGAAATATTCGTCACGGGCTTTGGCCACTTCGATAAGCGCTGTAGCCTGGCCGCGGCCTATGCCTTTCTGTTCGCGGGTGATGCAGATGGAACCGCCGCCGATGCCCACTTTGATGAAATCGGCGCCTGCCTCGGCAAGGTAGTTGAAACCTTCGGCGTCAACAATGTTTCCGGCACCCACTTTAACGGTGTCGCCATAGTTGTCGCGAATAAATTTTATGGTGTCGGCCTGATATTCGGAGAAACCGTCGCTGGAGTCGATGCAGAGCACGTCAACGCCGGCCTCGATTAGCTTGGGCACACGCTCGGCGTAGTCGCGCGAGTTGATGCCGGCACCCACCAGCAGACGTTTGTGCTCGTCGAGCAGCTCGTTGGGGTTGTCCTTATGGTTGTCGTAGTCCTTGCGGAAAACAAAATATTTCAGTCGTTGTTCGTCGTCGATAATAGGCAGGGCGTTCACTTTGTTGTCCCAGATGATGTCGTTGGCCTCGTCGAGGTTGATGCCTTCCTTGCCCACCACCAGTTTTTCGAAAGGAGTCATTATGTCCTTGATTTTGGTGTCGAGGGGTGTGCGCGAGGGACGGTAGTCGCGGCTGGTAACCATGCCGAGAAGCTTGCCGTTGGGGGTGCCGTCGTGGGTGATGCCTATGGTGGAGAAGCCTGTGCGTTCCTTAATCTCTATCACATCACGCAGAGTGTGTTCGGGGGTGAGGTTGGCGTCGCTCACCACAAAACCGGCTTTGTGTTTCTTCACCTTACGCACCATCTCGGCCTGGCTGTCGATGCTCTGTGAGCCGAAGATGAACGACAGTCCGCCGTTTTTGGCCAGAGCGATGGCCATGTTGGAGTCCGACACCGACTGCATTATGGCCGAAACGAAGGGTATGTTCAGCGATATTTTAGGAGTTTCGCCTTTGCGGAATTTCACCAGCGGTGTGCGCAACGAAACTGCGTCGGGATTGCAGTCGCGGGTGGTAAGTCCGGGAATCAAAAGGTATTCGTTGAAGGTTCTTGAAATGTCTTCGATGATGTGTGCCATAATTCTTACGTTTTTAAAATATTGCCAAACAATTACTTACTTTATTTCTTACATCTAATGCAATTATGCAAATATACGTTTTTTTTTCGATTTTTCGTTAAACGTTGCCTTCCACCGCATTTTGGAACTCCACCTGTGCCTTCTCCACCTCGCTGCGGAGCAGTGTCTGCAACGGTTCCGAAAGGTTGTTTTCGGTGCAGAAATCGGAGAGTGCCGCCATGTCGTAAGTGCCGTCGAAATCCTGCAAAAGCAGCGGTGTGCCGCCATTGGCGCAGAAACGCCGTTTCGTCATTGCCAAAGCCGCGTTCACCTCGCTTATGGTGCCCACGCACTCGAAAGGCTTGGTAGGAGCCAGCCCGCGCAACTCGTCGAGGTAGGGACGCATGGCAGGCTCGTCTAGCAGGTTCTTGCCAAAGATGCCTTCCATCGCTGCAGGCTCGATAAACGGCGACAGAATGATGTAGGCAAAAAGGCATTTAGGACAGTTGCAGCACCAGATATTCTGTTTGCTACCAGCATTGCAACTGCGGAACACACTGAAATACTGTGGATTACAGGCAAACAGCATAGCTATCTGCAATTCGGCGAGGGGCCGCAAAAAACTGAAATAGTTGAAACTGCCCGACACATAGCTTTTTACATATTGCCTAAAATCGTTCTCAAACTCTATGCTTTTGGAGTACTGGTGGTTTACCGAAGTGCCTATCACTGTGGCCTCGTTGGCGCTGTTTTCGTTGGAGAGGGCAATGCTGCCGTAGCCCGTAAGTGCCGACGCCAGCAGGGTGTAGAAAGCAAGCATGGCGGAGAAAGGCGTATGGCCGTTGAGGTAGCCCTGTGCGTTGAGTTCGAGCAAGCGCGGATGTATGGTGCGACGTATTTCGAACACCTCGTCGGGAGCGAAACCTGCTATGCGGGCGCACTCGGTGGTGGCTCCGCGCGGATTTATTATCAGCGGACGGAAAGCCGTACCGGCCTTGCGCAGCACCTCGAGGGTTACCACGGAGTCCTTGCCGCCGCCAATGGGGACAAGGTATTTGTCGGTATCGGTGTCGAAATCAACGGGTTGCAGGGTAGTGTCGCTTTCGCAAACGATGTCCATAAAATCGTCCTGCGTGGCGGAGATGCCGTTGATGTAGAAAAACTCTCCCAAGCCGTTGAAATAGAGCTTTTTCCAAAACTCCAACTGCTGTTGCCCCATGTCGAAGGGTTTTATCACCACCTTGGGCGAACAAACGCATTTCCAATAGCTTACCAGCTCTATCATACCCATCTGGAACACCAGAGTGTCGTACTGCCGTTGCGACAGCCTACGGAAATCGACGAACGAGCGGCTGGGGATCAGCGTCTCGGGTTCGAACACTATGTCGCTGCCGGCGGTAAAACGGTGGCGCACAAGCAGTCCGCGGTCGGTTACGGAGTGTTGAAACGACTCGTAGCAGAAAACGGGGTACTGCTGCCGTAGCTGTTGGTATTTTGCGTTGTTGGACATTGTGATATTTTATAAAAAAGGGCGTCCTTGCGGATGCCCTTAATTACTATGAAAAAACAAATTTTATTTGAGAGTGAAGTTTGCTTTTCCTACTTCGTTGCCGGCGTTGTAAACGGTAACTGTGTAAACGCCCGGCTCGAGGTTGGTGGCGTTGGATTTTCTCCAAATCATGTTGAAATTGCGTCCCTGACCGTAGAATTCCACATCCTGTTCGCAGGTGTAGAGCATATCAACGCCGTCCATGTCGAAAGCTTTGGGTTCGTCGCCGAGGTTGGTGATGAGGTTGTTGCCTTTGGTTATGCGGGCATAGAAAGTCTTTGTGCCCGGGTCAACAACGGTGTTGGGCAGTATTTTGCCGGAGATGTTCACACGCTCAACGGCAGTGGCTTTGTTGGTATTTTTGAATTTGTTGCTCTTGCCGCATTTTTTCTTTTCGGGGTTGGCGGTAAGGTCGTTGATGAGCAGTGTGCGGGCGGCAACGAGTTTCTGGTTAAGTTCCGAAATTTCGTTGTTTTGGTTGGAGATTGTGCCGTTGGCGGTCTCGAGGTCGGACTGCATTTTTTCGTTTTCCTCACGCAGACGGCGGTTTTCGGCTTTCAGAGCTTCAATTTCATCGCTCAGTTCGTCGCATCTTTTCTGGAGTTCGGCAATCTGGTTTTTCAGTTTTCGGTTGGAAACACCACCGCCGTTGCCACCGCTGATGCCGTTGCGAATCTGGGTTGCCTGAACATTGATAATGCTGTCTTTTGTCCTGATTTCGGCAGCCTTCTGTTCGTCCACGTTCTGCAGGTCTTCAAAATCGGCTTTCTTTTGGTTATAAGCCTTCATAATGCTGTCGTATTGCGACTGCAAAGTGGCCATTTCTTCCTTAGAACCACCGTTACACGAAATCATTCCTGTGGCGATAAATGCTACTGCTGCCAAGGATACAAACAATTTTTTCAGTTTCATGATAATTTTATTTTTTTATTTTCTATAAATGTTTTATTTTTGCAAAATCGATTTGCAAAGATACTATTTTTTTTTGAAATGAAAATAAAACTTATCAACGACTTACGGGGGATATTTTTTCCTGACAGCTGTGTGTGTTGTGGCGACACTCTTTTAAGCTCTGAAAATCAGATTTGTACCGACTGTGTTTTGGGACTTCCGTTCACCGATTTTTCTCCAGTGAAGGAGAATCCCGTTGAAAAAATTTTCTGGGGAAGGGTTCAGATAGAAGCGGCCACCGCTCTCCTGTCGTTTTCAAAGAAAGGCAGTGTGCAGAGAATTTTGCACAGCATCAAGTACAAGGACAACAAGGAGCTGGGCGTGTATATGGGCCGACAACTCGGCACCGCCCTCGCCGAAAGCCACCGTTTCGACGACGTGGACTGCCTTGTGCCGGTGCCGCTGCACCCAAAGAAACTCAAAAAACGCGGCTACAACCAGAGCGAGATGATAGCCCGCGGCATAGCGCAGAAATTCGACAAACCCATAGTTGCCAACGTACTGATACGCACCGAATTTACTCAGACACAGACCAAGAAAAGCCGTTTCAGCCGCTGGGAGAACGTCAGCGAGAAATTCGCCCTCGCCGAAACCGACACCTTCGCAGGAAAACACATACTGCTCATCGACGACGTAATAACCACCGGAGCCACGCTGGAATCCTGCGCCCATGCCATTCTGAACGCCAAAGACGCCAAGGTAAGCGTGGCGGGTCTGGCCTTCGCCGGACACTAATAAAAAAAGCGACCACGGATTTTTCGGATGAACACGGAAATCTGTCTAATCCGTTCCATCCGTGTTCAAAAAAAATAAGCGCAAGCATTTGAGCGTTTTCGATGTAGATAAAATATTTTTCGTATATATTCGTGCTATTCGTGTTCAACCAAACCCAAAATTCGTGTTCAACACAATTTTTTGTATCAAAAAGCGTTTTAAATTATTAATTCCTTCAGTATTATGTACGACGTAAAAATCACCGCCATACGCAAGGCCAATTACGACGACCTTTCGGCCATATACGAAAACCCCATAGAGCATACCTGCGACGTGTGCGAGGGACAGTGCTGGATTTCGCACCACGGACAGCAGCCCGAAGGCATGTGCGACAGTGCCTGGGAGTCGATGCGGTGGTTTGTACAGGAACTCGCCGCCGGACGCGGCAATTTCTACGACGGCTGGATGAAAAACCCCTACAGCGCCATGATAAGCTGCAACGACGGCTTCCGCCCGGTCAGTTTCCTTATCGAACGAATTGAAAATTGAAAGTTTTTAGATATTCCGATGTTCCGATATTCAGATAATCGGACAATCTGAAAATCTGTCAATCTGAAAATCTTCAAAGTGGCGGCACTTCGACAGGCTCAGTGACCGCACCCGCCACATCGCCAACGAACTAAATTCCGAAATCTGAAATCCGAAATCCGAATTAAAAAAAATCGTATCTTTGCACCAAATTATCCACCAACGGAAAACAATATGAAAAAGTCCCTCATCCTCGCTGTCAGTGCCGTTTTAGCGATAGCGGCCGCCGCTTTTTCGGGTAACGCAAACGCCCAAAAGACAGATTATTCCACCCTGTGGAAGAGCGTCAACGACAACCTCAACAATAACCTGCCGGAATCGGCGGAGAAAGTGCTGGACTCCATCGAACAAAAGGCAATAAAAGACAATAATCCGACGCAACAGCTCAAAACCTATCTCTTTAGGCCGAGCATTTTTTCAAAGACCATCGAAGAAGACCCCTCACAATATTCCATCAAGTACCTCGAAACCAAAGTGGGGCAGCTGGACGCTGTTCACGACGCCATTCTCCACGCAGAACTGGCACGCAGTTATTTCAATTATTGTGTTTTTCATATCGGCATATTTGATTTTAATCCCTATAACACACCCATCGAAGGCGACATCACGAAAGTGAATATGAAGTACTGGGACAAGGCGACTTTCCAAACCCTTATCGACCGGCATTTTGCCGAGGCTCTGAAACCCGTCGAAGCTCTGAAAAAGGCCCGAACCAAGGATTTCGTAATTTTGTACGACAATTATCCCGACAGTGCCCAAAAGAATCTTATGTATGAGCCCTCGATGTACGAGTTCCTGCTACACTGTGCGGCGTACTGCTACTCAACAAGAGCCACCAATGAAAACATAAACGAGGAACGGAGCACCGATTCGTGGTGGAAACCCGCCGCCGAGTTTGCCAAGGCCGAGCTGGGCGATTCGGATTCCCCGTGGATACATGCCCTGAAACTGTATCAAAAACTTATTGCATATAGTATCGAACAGAAAAACAACGACTTGCTGGTTTACAACGATTACAAACGTCTGAAACTTGTCAATAATTACTTCAATGACAAGGATTTGTATAAAAAATCTCTTGAAACTCTCAAAAAACGCTATCCCGACAACCCCGTTACAGCAGAGATTTCCCTTGATATTGCAAAAATGTTGGTTGAGCAATACGACCTCAATGAGTACGACAGTACCTATTTTGACAATTTGCAGAAAGCCAAAGCTTTATACGATGAGATTATTGCCAAATTCCCCAACACAAGCTACGCCGAACAAAGCAAAGAAATTATCTCCTCTATCGAAAGTCCGTATGTTGCCTTACGTTATTTGCCTACGCAACTCCCAAACGAACCCATACCGGCAGTGCTGGAATATAAAAATGTAACCCATCCCTACTACAGAATTGTAAAGATTAACCGAGAAACATACACCGGCAAAATCGATGCTGACTTTTTACAAAAAAAGGAGATAGTGGCCGAAGGGGAGTTCGACTTACCTGCCGAAACCGACTATCGCCCCCACACAACCCTCGTATCGCTGCCACCTTTGGAAATAGGTCGGTATTATATTGTCTGCTCTGTGCACAAAGACAGTATTTTTAGAGGGAAAATACATGGAATGGATATTAATGTTTCTAATCTGAATCTGATAGTCGACGGGAATTGCGAAAAAATTACAGTGCACACCCTCAACCGCAAAACAGGCACCCCCATCGAAGGTGTTGATGTGGATTTTATATATGATATTTATGATTCCCAAACAAAAAAATGGATAGATAAGATAGAAAATGTCAAGTCCGACCGCAATGGAACGGTTGAAAAAACAAAAATCAAAAACAGCTCTATACAACTGCGAAAAGGTGAGGACACGTTTTATCTGCATAATTACGAATTTTATTATGACTGCGAGTATGAAAAACATATTAAAATAAACTTGTTCACCGACCGTGCCATATACCGTCCCGGGCAGACTGTCCATTTCCAAGGGGTTGTTACCTGCCAAAAGGGAGACAATACAGAACTGTACCCAAATTACGCTGTAAAAGTGGTTTTCGAACAAGACTATCAAAGAAAAATAGATTCCGCAGACTTTGTTACCGACGAATACGGCTCTTTCAGCGGTTCCTTTGTTATACCATCCGATTGTGTGGCAGGGTTATATCAGCTGACATCAAATCAAGCATTGGGAGGAGATTTTATCCGTGTGGAGAATTACAAGCGTCCTACTTTCGAGGTTAAGTTCGAAACTCCCGAAGAGCAGTACAAACTAAACCAAGACGTTACCGTGCGCGGCAGCGTTAAAGCCTACGCCGGATTCGGTTTGGACAATGTAGAATACAGCTACAGCGTTGTACGCTCTACCTCGTTCCCTTGGCGTTGCAGTTGGTGGAATTATCCCAGCGTCAAAAGAGTGCAGATAGCCCACGGCAAGGCACGCACCGACAAGGACGGCAAATTCGAAATCAGCTTCAACCTAAAGCCCGGCAAAGAAGCCAAGCCGAAACTACAGCCTTTGTTCAGCTACACCATAGAGGTTACAGCCACCAGCGCACAAGGCGAGACACACACCGAAAAATACTCTTTGCGTGCGGGTTACAACGAAATGGTCATCAGCACCGATTTCCCCATCTACAACTTATCGCCCCGATTTGTTGAAAAATCCGAAATGGACAAGTGCAAGATTTTTGTGCGCAATATGAGTCGCCAACCCGCCAGAAGCCGCATATCACGCAAGATATACCGCTACAACGACGACGGAAAAATCAACTATTTCGAACCAGCGGATTCATACGGAAGATCCTTCGACCGCAAAATATTGAGCGACAGCACCGTAAACGGATTGTTCCCGAATTATCGTTTTTACCAGGCGGAAAAAGTTCTGGTATTTTCCGACATCATCACTGTGAACGACAGCGCAGGCCTGTTCGACAAACTGAACATGGAACCCGGCAAATATGTTGTGGAACTGCAAAGCCTCGATGACTCCCTTGCCTTTACCTCGGAAGAGTTCTCCTTTATCGACAAAAAATCCAAAAAAATGCCTTTCAGCACTCTCAACTGGTGCTGGAGCGACAAAGATTATGCTTCCCCAGGCGAGAAAATCACGTTCCTGTTCGGCTCGTCGGCCAAGGACGCAAAAATGTTGGTGCAGCTGACAAGTGGCAACAAGGTAATATTGGAAAAATGGATTACCCTGAACAACGAAGTGCAGACTTTGTCCTATACGCCTACCGAACAAGACTGTGATAACCATATCATATTAAACACCGTTGTTGCAAAAGACAATGCTTTGATATGGAAACATTGTGATGTGTTTGTGGGAATAAATAAATTGGATGTCCAGCTTGCCACCGTGCGCGACAATCTTACTCCGGGTTCCAAGGAAAAATGGGAGATTACAGTGCACGACAAAAAAGGCAAACCGCAAAAATCCGCACTGCTTGCCGGCATGTACGACGCCTCGCTGGATGTATTCGCCGGGGAACATTGGTGGTTTTTGAATACTTACTGGTACAGCCCCAACAGAAGGTTGTTTGTTGACAACAATTATATGTATCGGGATGCTATCATCATCGGTATGTACGGCACTCCTAAATATTTTTACAACAAAAAAAATATAACACTTTCCGATTTGTGGCAACAGAGAGTTTTAGTCCTTCCCAGTTACAGTGGTGAAGCTCTTAAATGTGTAGTTATTTCAGAAAAAGCTCCCCTTATTGACAAGGGAAGTCCTGAAAGCGGAAAACGAATATCAGCCGAAGACCTTGTGGTTTCTAATTCCGCCATTGCGGAAACACAGCCCATCGATGGAGATGACAACCCGAACGCAAAAAGCTCCGTCCCCACCCTGCGCGAGAATTTCAACGAGACGGCCTTTTTCTTCCCGCAACTGCGTACCAACGCCGATGGCAGCGCCACCATCAGTTTCACCACACCCGACGCCCTCACACGCTGGCGCCTTTTGCTCTTCGCCTACACCAAAGACCTCAGACAGGGCTGCAAGGAATACACTTTCACCACCTCCAAACCAATGATGATAATGACCGATATGCCGCGATACATCTACGACAACGACACTATATGGCTTGTGGCCAATGTTATAAACACCGGCGACAAAGCCGTCACCCCCACCGCCAAACTCGAAATCTTCGACGCCGCCACAATGAAACCCGTGGACATATTGATTTCCAAGTCCTTAATTCCAATGGAAACGATTGAACCCGGACGCAGCCACGAGGTGCGCTGGCAGGTGGCCGCCAAGCACGACCTGGGACTTCTGGCCTGCCGTTTCACCGCCACGGCGGACAATTTCAGCGACGCCGAACAACACCCGCTTCCCGTACTCAGCAGCGAAGTGCTGCTCACACAGACAATGCCCGTCACCGTAAAGGCCAACACCGAAAAGACTTTCAATTTCGATACCGTCGCCGACAGCAAAGAGCGCGACCTCAGCCTTACGCTCAATTTCAGCACCAACCCCGTGTGGTACGCCGTGCAGTCTTTGCCGTATCTGGCCGACCAAAACACCAATCGCGCCGAAAACGCCTTTTACATCTTCTACGCCAACACCCTTGCGTCGCACATCGCCAACAAAATCCCCAACCTGTTTAACTACATCAAGAAATGGCAGATAGAAACGCCCGACGCACTGCTTTCGCAACTGGAGAAAGACCAAGACCTCAAAGCCATTATGCTGAAGAAACCCCTTGGGTGCTCGAAGCCAAGAGCGAAAGCGAGCAACGCAGCCGCATAGCCGCCCTTTTCGACCTCAACGCCATGCACGAAAGGCAATGCAGCGCCCTTGGACTCATCTCTGACAAACAGAAATACAGCGGCGGCTGGTCGTGGATGGATGGCATGCCCGAAAGCGAATACATCACCACATACATACTCACCGGTTTCGGCAAATTGCAGAAAATGGGTGCTTGGGAGTCGCTGAACAAAGAGGATAAAGACAAAGCCGAAAGAATCTGCAAAAAAACCGTGAGTTTCCTCGAAGGCAAAGTGGCCGAGAATTACCGTTATATGAAAAAACACAGCAATGGCAAGGACTGGGCGGTTGGCTCCACCACGCTGGCGGAACTCTACGCCCTCAGCTTCTTCGATTCTCAAAACAAAGACACCGCCTTCGCCACCGCCAAGAAATACTACCTCGACCGCTTGGTGAAAGACTGGACAACGTTCAGTTTCAACAGCTGCGCCAAGGCCGCTATGGTGCTTTCGCGCAACGGCAACGAAAAGACCGCCAAACTTCTCGTGAAATCGTTTCTGGAGTGTGCCCAAAAGAACGAGCAAACAGGCATGTACTGGCCAAAGAAATATTTCTCGTTCGAGTCGCACATCGCCACCCACGCCAATATCATGTCGGCCTTTGCAGAAATAGATGATAACCAGGAGCTTATTGACAATATGCGGGTGTGGCTGCTTACGCAGAAACAGACCAACCGCTGGGAGAACTGCGCCTCCACCGCCGACGCCATCTACGCCCTGCTTATGCGCGGCAGCGATTGGTACAACGAGGGCAAGGAGGTTAGCCTGCGCCTAGGCAAAACGCCCGTCGGCACCGACGGCGGAGTGGCAGGCACGGGCTTTGTGCAACGCCGCTGGAACGCCGACGAAATTACTCCCGACATGCGACAACTGACGGTGAACAACCCCACCAAACACCTTGTGTGGGGCGGACTGTTCCGGCAATATTTCGTCCCCGTGGACGAGGTGAAGAGCGACGAGTCGGGATTTACCATCCGTCGCGAGCTGTTTGTAGAAAAGGTGACCGAAAAAGGCAAAGTGCTTGTGCCTTCGACAGGCTCAGGCACAGCGCCTATCAAAGTCGGCGATAAGGTTACGGTGAAAATCACTTTCACCAACGAGCAGGACATGAGTTACGTGTTTGTGAAAGACCTCCGCGCCGCCGGTTTCGAGCCTACCGAACAGGTGTCGTACTACCGCTACAACAACGGCATAAGCTACTACCAGACTTACTCCGACAGCGACATGCGGTTTTTCATAGAGTTCCTGCCCAAAGGCACACACCAGCTGGAATACAGCATGTTTGTAACCAAGGAAGGCCTTCTGAACAACGGCTACGCACTCATCCAATGCCAGTACGCACCGGAATTCAGCGCCTACTCAAACGGAATGAAGGTGAAAGTTGGAAAAAAGTAGTGAGTAATCGTTTTTTGCTAAAAACCAATATTTTACAAAATTATGCGAAACAAATTTTGATTTGAATAAAAACTGACAACTGTATGACAAAAGAAGAACTATTGCTAAAACTGTCAGAAATAGATCCGAAAAGGGCTTGAAAATGATTAAATAACATAAACGCTATTGCTATGAAACAATTATTCACCAACATCAAACAAGAGTTCCCGCCTATGCATACGGGAAATATAAAAAAAATATTTGCCACTAAGGCTTTGCTGTGCATAGCGCTGCTGTTTTCAAGTCATTATATGCTTGGACAGAAAGCCTCGACAAACTTTCAGGATTTCTACAAAAGATTCGAAACGGATTGTAACTATCAGCAGTCGCATGTCGCCCTTCCGATAACATCCGTTGTACTGAACGACATTGACATAAACGACAATGAAATATTCGACACTCTGACAATTGACGAATGGAAATGCGAAAAAAACTTCTCCTCTTTTGAAAAGACTTTCGAGAGCGTCTCAAAAAATGTTTGGCGCGTTGTGTATGGCATTCCGGAAACCGGTTTCAGAGTGGAGTATTATTTTGTGTTGAAAAAGGACGAATGGTATCTGAACCGAATAGTTGACCTAAGTTTATAAAACACACTACATCACATGGACCAACAACCTATCCTTAAAGACCACAACAAACAGGAGTACCCGCCCATGCATACGGGAGGACCTATCACACCCTTAAAATATTGGGGTGTTCTATGTTTTTTGACGGCATTGATATTTTTCGCAGGATGTGCCTCGCGGAGCAAAGCAGCAAAAAACAATGGCTTTTGTCCGACATTCCTCTATGAAGGTCAACTTATTGATTCTAATGGGACATCCCCGGTTATTAGCATCTCGTTGATGACATTGTTGGACTCCACCATTGTTGGCTCTTACTACTACGATACGCTGCCGAGTGTCACATATAGTCTTGGAGGAAAAGCGAACCGCGACAAAACCTTTGAGATGGGAGAATTTCGAGACGGTAGTCTCGCATTTGTTTGGAAAGGCACAAAAACCGACGGAGGAAAGACCATCGAAGGAACAAGAACCGACATAAACAACGGAAATGAATATAGCTTTAAGGCATCTGTTGTCTTTGGCAAAAGCTATTGGGACTATATCCGTAGGAATCAGAGCTATGATTCATATACAGAATTGAAAGAAGCCATTCGCCACAAGGACAAGGTGCTTCGTGTTGACTTTGAAAATCGTGGATGGACTTCGCTGCCTGCGGAAATGGCAGAACTGACCAAATTGGAGTCTGTCAACCTTCTTGGGAATAATATTGACACCTTCCCGCCAATGCTGGCACAAATGAAGAACATCTTCTACCTCAGCCTCTGTTCAAACAAGATGAAGTATATAGGCCCCGAAATCGGAGAAATGACCAACCTGAGGGTGCTCATCATCAATATGAACCAACTTCACTGTCTTCCTAAGGAAATAGGTAATCTAACGAACCTGATGTACCTTGAAATAGGAAGCAATCCTATAGACAGCCTCCCTGAAGAAATAAAGAATCTTACGAAACTACAGGTGTTACATATAGATAATTGGCAACCATCATCAGAACGATTTTCCGATGAATATAAGCAGCATTTACAAGACTTGCTTCCAAACTGCAGAATCCATTTTGACGTAAACGACCACATAAAATAACATGGAACAGCAACCCATCCTTAACGACCACAATAAGCAGGAGCACCCGCCGATGCTCACCTCAACATTAGGGCGCTTCTTTGCTTGGCTGTTGAGATATTGGTGGATACCTGTCTGTGTGACAATGCTGTGCTATTTGTTCGATTTGGCGAGCGATTTCTATTCGTATGCCAATAATTCAGACTATTTGAATGACTGGGTTCCATTTACCCAATTGTCGTTTATACTAGGATGCCTTTCTTTTTTGTGGAGAGGTACGGCATTTTTTACGGCACTGGTCAAAAAGAAATGGACGGTTGCATTATTATTGTTTCTGTTTCATTTGTTGTGTTGGGTGCTTTTCTACTTTGTGAATCTACGATATTATCCATTTAGCGAATTATAATAGAAGATTATCAGTTATGGAACAAGAACATGTTTTAAACGCTCACAATAAACAGGAGTACCCGCCCATGCACACGGCGGAGCATATCCTTAACCAGACCATGGTGCGGATGTTCGGCTGCCAGCGGTCGCGCAACGCACATATCGAGCGCAAGAAAAGCAAGTGCGACTACCGTCTGCCACAACAGCCCACCCCCGAGCAGGTGGCGGAGCTGGAAAGACGTGTCAACGAAGTAATAGCACAGAATCTGCCTGTAACATACGACTTTGTGCCACGCGACGAAGTGCCGCCCGAGGTGGACCTCGGCAAGCTGCCCGACGACGCCAGCTCCACCCTGCGTCTCGTGCGCATCGGCGACTACGACCTCTGCGCCTGCGTGGGCACACACGTGGCCAACACCGCCGAGATAGGCACTTTCCGCATCATCAGCAACGACTTCACCCCCGCCCCCGAAGGGGAAAGTCTCGGCACATGGCGACTGCGGTTTAAACTAGACGAAAAAAATTGAAAATTGAGAGTTGAAAATTGAAATTGAATTAGATATTCAGACTTTCGGATGTTCAGGTATTCGGAAAATCGGAAAATCTTTACATCACAGTTCACTGATCACAGTTCACACAAAAATGAAACACACTCTAATCATCATCCTCACCCTTGTTGTGGCCATAGGCGCCTCGGCACAACGTAAATGGCATTACCACCTCGGTTTCGGCGGCGAGCTTAAAGACGGCAACGTAAACACCATAACCATCCGCAACGACGGCTCCGTAGAGCGCAACGACAGCATCCTTGCCTTCGACGCTGGCTATGGTATTGTGTACGGCGAAAAAGACCACGAGGTTTACGACAAAAGCCTTGCCGCACACGTCAAATTCGACCTTTGGCAGTACGACCGCTGGTCGCCGTTTGTCTCGGCAAGCTACCTCAACAACAAATTCAAGGGCTTCGAATATCGGTATAGCGCCCTGCTTGGCGTAAAATACCGCATCTACACCACCAACCGATGCGACTACTCCATAAGTGCGGCCTACGTGCAGGATTATACCGACTACGGCGACCGCGGCACTTCGCTGGAGCAGATGGTCAGTCGCCTCTCGCTGCGGTTCAAAATGCGTCACCGCATTGCCGACAATCTTATGCTAAAGCACACCACTTTCTGGCAGCCCTCGCTGATGAAACCTTTGAGCAGCATTGCCGACGACTATGTTATTTCAAGCGTCACCACGCTGAGCACCCGAATTGCCAGACATCTGTCGCTCGATTTCATTTTCAACTACGAATACCACTCCCTCGTCCCCGACGGCGTTCAAAAACAGGACATCATCACCTCCCTATCGCTCCGTGCCGATTTTTAATAAATTAAATCGTTTCATGCAAGTCTTTAGAATTTGTGACTTTGGTTATTGAATAAAATACTGGACGTTCCCAACCCCGAAGGGGTGGAATATCTTAGGCAGGGGCATAAGCCCCTGTAAAACAGCCGTCAACATCCACCGGAACCCCGAAGGGGTGGCACAGAAGACCACAACAATATATTTCCGACAAATACGTTGTATAAATATGGCAAGCACATTAGTAAAATTAAACATTCACCTCATTTTTCACGTCAAAATAACAGGTGTAACACTTAAAAAAGAAATGTTACCGGAACTTTTCCAGTACATTGCAGCACTACTGGCCCGTTAAAGTGGACTAATCTTTCTTTGAAATCGCTGAAATAAAGTCTTTTACGAGTAGTTTGAGGAGTCAACGGACTTGATTTTGTAACTTTGCGGCCTAAATGGTCTGCATATGTTTCAAGATAAGTTTGTATTCTCTC
>JAFSOU010000033.1 GCA_017443265.1 Bacteroidales bacterium
CCTATCGAAGCGTGTATCAGATGGTTAGAACTGCAACCCGAACTTTTTTACAGAAAAACTTTGATAATCGGAAAAAATGTTATACCTTTGCAGTGTGAAAATAGCCATTTTCAACAATAACGTTATGAACTATTACAGCAATGCACAAAACACTATCAATTTATGGTAAAACACTTACAAAAAATTTTTTTGGCAGCGATTATGCTGCTTGCCGCAAACGGGGTTTGGGCGTACGATTTCTGTGCCGTAAACAATGGCGCTACAATCTATTACAACATAACCAGCAATGCGGTGCCATATACTGTTGGGGTGACCTCGAGTTTGCCCAATTATTCTTCTAACAATATCACAATCCCTTCCTCAGTAACATACAATGGCAGAACTTATTCCGTTACAAGTATTCAAAATGAAGCTTTTTGGTATTGCACTGCATTAACCAATATAACAATACCAAATACTATAAAAATAATTGGAGCACGAGCGTTTTATGGCTGTACAGGTTTGCGAAAAACTAATTTCACGGGTACAATAGCTCAATGGTGCAACATCAACTTTGGAGGTTGGTCTAGCAATCCAACAACTCTTAGTCATAACTTGTACATCAATAATCAACTTGTGACAAATGTAACGATACCAAATGGAGTGGATTCTATAAAAGCCTGTTCTTTTTGGGGAGACACGTGTCTGGTATCTGTTACTATTCCAAGCTCTGTAACATACATCGGAGATTGTGCTTTTGACAGCTGTTTCGCTTTAACCTCAGCAAATATACCAAATTCTGTGACATACATAGGACGTGCATCTTTTCAGGGTTGTTCAGCATTAACCTCATCTATTATCATCCCCAATACAGTATCAATTATATATAGCGGCACATTTCAGGGATGTAGTTCTATTGTATCTGCGACGATAGGTAATTCTGTGTCTTCCATAGCACAAGATGCTTTTCAAGGTTGCTCAAGTTTGGCAACAGTTAATTTCAATGCTGACAGTTGTGTCACACACGATTGTTTTAGAGGGTTATTTAATTTGAGGACTTTGACTATTGGAAACAATGTAAGATATATCCTACCAAATGCTTTTCAATTCACAGGCTTTAACACGGTGTCTATTGGTTATTCTGTAATAAATATTGGAAGTTCTGCTTTCTATAGTTGTTCTATCGATTCAGTAACAATTCCTAATTCTGTTAGAGTAATCGGGGCGAATGCTTTTAAAAATAGTGGTCTATCATCTGTTTTTATCGGCAATGGTGTTGGATATATATCATCTCAAACGTTTTATAATTGCAGAAATCTCGCCACTTTAACTATAGGCAATTCTGTTAGTGGTATAGCACAGGACGCATTCGAAGGTTGTACAAATCTGACAATCATTAATTTTAATGCAGATAGCTGTGTAACAAATGGAAGTTTATCAGGAGTAAATAAACCAAGACCACAGACATTGACAATTGGCAACAATGTGCAATATTTTATATCTTATGATTTTCAAAATTGCACTACATTAACATCTATTACTCTAGGAAACAATATAACACGTATAGTGGCGAATGCTTTTAGCGGGTGCACAGGTATAACTCGAACTAATTTTACTGGCACAATTGCTCAATGGTGTAATATTGATTTTGGCAACAATTATTCGAATCCAATATATAACAGCCATAATCTATATGTTAATAATCAGCCTATTACAAATCTAACAATACCTAACAATGTGAGCGATATTAATCAATTTGTTTTTATAAATGACACTTGTATCAATACAGTTACCATTGGCGATTCTGTTTCTAGCATTCGTAATAATGCTTTTTCTGGTTGTTCTTCTCTTTCAACAGCAACTATTGGAAATTCTGTAAATTACATTGCTCAAAATGCTTTTTCTGGTTGTACAAATCTGGTTACCTTGAATTACAATGCCGATAGTTGTGCAACTAACGGTTGTTTTAATTCTTTAAGCAGGCTGCAAACTATAAACATAGGTAATAATGTGAGATATCTTATTTCAGGCATTTTTATGAATCTAACGAGTCTAAACTCTGTAACCATAGGCAATTCTGTAACAAGTATTGGCACGAATGCATTTTATGGTTGTTCGGGCTTATCCAGAACTAATTATACCGGCACAATTGCTCAATGGTGTGGCATTGATTTTGGCAACAACACTTCGAACCCTATATATTTTAGCCGTAATCTCTACATAAATAACCAGCCAGTTACAAATTTAATAATACCCAACACCGTGAACGATATTAAACCGTTCTGTTTTATTAATGACACCTGCATCACATCAACAACAATATCAAACTCAACAATAAGAATCACTGGCAATGCTTTTCAGGGTTGCTCAAATTTAACCTCATTAACTATTGGCAACGGTGTTACACAAATATATAGTCAGGCTTTTTCTCAATGTTCAAATCTCACACAAGTAACAATTGGTAATGCTGTTACATATATATCAGGGGATGCATTCCAAGGTTGCACTAAAATAGCGACAATAAACTTCAACGCCGACAGTTGTTTAACGATGACTAATAATGGCATGTCCATTTTCAGCGGTTGCGACAGCCTCCGAAACCTTAACATAGGAAACAATGTGCTGTTTGTTCCTGATTATGCTTTTAAGAGTTGCACACACTTGACAACAATAACCATTCCAAGTTCTGTGACAAGAATAGGACAGCAGGCTTTTACAAATTGTACAGGCTTAACCACTGTGAATTATAATGCCGACAGCTGCGTAGATATGACATTTCCCAATAATAACGGGTCCGCATTTGGTGGTTGCAACAATTTCCGCACTCTTAATATAGGAAACAATGTGCGCTTTATATCCAATGGCGCTTTCAAGAGTTGTACAGGTTTGGACACAGTAATAATACCCAGCTCCGTTTCTTCGATAGGTGAATACGCTTTTGCCTCGTCAGGCATTATCAATGTGAGTATTCCTAATTCCATCACAGCTATGCGTACAGGAGTGTTCTCCAATTGCTCAAGGCTAACTTCGGTTGTTATTCCTAATTCGGTTACCACAATAGGAAGAAATACATTCTCTGGTTCGGCATTGTCGAGTGCAACCATTGGCAACTCGGTTTCAAATATTGGTCAAAGTGCATTCGAGAACTGCACAGGCCTTACATATATAAACATCCCCAACTCTGTTACCAACATCGAAAACTTTGCTTTCCGTGGTTGTTCAGGACTTGATTCTGTATCAATTGGCAACTCTGTTAGAAATATTGGCACAAGTGCTTTCCAAAATTGCACAAGCTTAACCTCGCTAAACATCCCAAATTCTGTTAGAAATATAGACAATTCGGCTTTTGCAGGTTGTTCTGGGTTGTCTAATCTAACCTTAGGCAATTCTGTTACAAATATCGGGCCAGGTGCGTTTCAAAATTGTTCTGGCATTACTTCGCTGGACATTCCCAACTCGGTTGACACAATAGGACAAGAAGCTTTCTCTGGCTGTTCTGGAATGACTTTCGCCACAATAGGCAAGGGTGTTTCTATTATTGGTTACGAAGCTTTCAAGAGTTGCACAGGTTTAGACACATTGGTTTTCAATGCGGACAGCTGTATTAATGTGGCAAACGGTACGGCATTTAATAATTGCTTGAACATTACAACATTGCAAGTTGGCAACAATGTAAAATTAATCCCCTCATACGCTTTCAATTCACTTGTCGGATTAACATATCTGACATTGGGCGATTCTCTGCAATATATCGGCAAGCAGGCTTTCCAAGACTGCTCGCATCTGCCTTCGGTAGTTATACCAAATATGGTTACCAATCTTGATACGGGAGCTTTTTGCGGTTGTTCGGAGTTGTATTCCGTTTCGGTGGGCAAGCGTGTGGGCGTTATACGTCCATATACCTTTGCACGATGCACTTGGCTTACCAACGTAACCATAGGCGAAGGTGTAACTATGATAGACCAGAATGCTTTTGCAAACTGCAACCGCATTTCCACCCTTACAATGAAACCCACCACACCGCCGCTTATCTACAGCCAGTCGCTGTCAACTTTGGGTGACAGCATAGATATTTACGTGCCTTGCAATGCTATACAGGCCTACCGTAGTGCTCCGCATTGGGGCAGGTTTGTGAATTACCACGGGGATTTTGTGAACGAAATTACCTGCACGCCCAACAACGCGGCTTGGGGCAGCGTGAATATTCTGGAACAACCAACGTGTGCCAACGGCGGTGTGGCAAGAATTCAGGCAGTGCCGAATGCTGGCTGCACTTTCTCCCGTTGGAGCGACGGCAACACTCAAAATCCTCGGACAATCACAGTTGCTCAAGATACAGTGCTTATAGCATACTTCACTTCCAACCAAGGCATAGATGAGGCTGAGAACGAAGATGTCACTATCCGCACAACCAACGGACATATTTTGTTGGAGGGCGTTAGTGGTGAGCGTGTATACGTTACCGATGTGCTCGGCAGAGTGGTTTACAACGCCACAGAGAACGAAAGAGCCCAAATTATGGTGAAAAACCAAGGTATTTATTTCGTGAAAATCGGCAACCGCCCAGCAAAGAAAGTGGTGGTGATACGGTAAAAGTTTAATTAGAAAAAACAAAAACGGTCTGACCTCTCATCAGGCCGTTTTTTTTATTAGCCTTATTTTCTCTTCTTCTCGAAAAACTGTTTCAGCAGGGCTTCGGCTTCCAAGGCTCTTACGCCCGATACCACTTCAGTCTTGGGGTGGAGTATTTTTTCCGAAACGGAGGAGAATCCTCGTTTTGGGTCGGAGGCTCCGTAAACTATACGTCCTATCTGCGCCCACGCCAAGGCTCCGGCGCACATCACGCAGGGCTCGAGGGTTACGTACAAAATGCAGTCGGTGAGGTATTTGCCGCCAATGGCCTGTGCCGCCGAGGTTATGGCTATCATCTCGGCGTGGGCCGTTACGTCGTGCAGAAGCTCGGTGCTGTTGTGGCCGCGGGCTATTATCCTGCCGTTGCCCACTATCACCGCCCCGACGGGAATTTCGTCGTTGTCGTAGGCTTCGCGGGCTTCCTTCAGGGCCTCGCCCATGTAATATTCATCAATAGTATTCATGTATTGTAGGCGGTCGTTTGAAATCTGATTTGTTGAAAGGCCGCAGCTCCACCTGCGATGAGATTATGGTTATCGCTCCGCCGGCCTGATAGCTTTCGAGGGTGGGGAAAAGGAACGCTCCCACGGGTGTGTATTCGTGTATGGCGCGCCAATCTACGGCAGGTTTTTGCTCGTTGTTAGGCAGCTCGATGGTGAGGAACAGGTTTCCGGTGTTTTTTTCGAACAGGTATTCGCGATCGCCCCTCAGCGGGTCGTGCACACGCACGCGGTAAACGCGGTTGCCCTCGAAATCGCCTATGCCAATGAATTTGGCTGTAATGCTCATGTTCTCCCAGTTCCACAGCGGTCCGCGAATGTCGTACCCCGCAAGCATCCGCAGGTAGTCGCTCTCCGAAGTCACGTCCCACGAGTGGCGTGCTGTGTCGTACATCAGAAACTCCTCGCCGGTGCTGTAAAGTCCTGACAGGGTTTCGCCTTTGTGCGATATTTTCACGTAAGAGTACTCCGGAAAGGCGAACCGTCGTTCCATAATAAGTGTGTCGGAGCTGTTGCTGAAAGTTATAACCGACTTTATGTCAACGGTTTGCCAGTTGAGGGCGTCGTGCCCGAGTTTTTTCAGATAGCTGTTGATAACGATGGCCGCCGAGTCGGGTTGCGTTTGCGACATTGCCGTCCCGCAAAGGAGCGGCAGCAACAGTGCAAGATATAATCTGACTCGTGTCATCGGTGTTTTGGGATGTTATTTTCCAACCACAATTTTGTTGTAGGTCGAGGTGCCGTTGCGGAATTGTGTGTGTAGTATGTAAATACCTTTAGGACAGTTATTTATCGGTACTGCGATTTTGTTTTCGCTTATATTTTCCAAAGCAACGACTTTGTTGCCGAGCATGTTTATAAGCGTAACTTTTTCGATGTCAACGCCTTCTGCAAAAACAATGTCTTTGGCGGGATTGGGGTAAATACGCACTTGGGTATTGTCGGCGGTGTTGATGTCAACCGATGAGCTGACCACTATCGGGGTGAAAGAGGTCTTGTATCCCTGCGCCGAAGCCGCAAGTTCGTAGTTGCCTTCGGCAAGGGCGGCGAATTGCAGGGTGGCGCTGCCTCGGAGGTTGGTGAAAGCGGTAGCAACAATGTTAAGGTTGCTGTCGGTGAGGGCTATGTAGGCGAAAGGTGCGGCAGTTACTTGCAACGAGGTGGTGTTGGGGCTTATTGCGTTGGCTACAGTAACGTTCATAGTTTGGGCGCGATGCAGCCAAGGCATCACCGATGGGTCGCCCATCAGGTGGTAAACCTCCCAATAGTAGATTTTGCGTCGCGACGACGAGGATTGCACGGCCATAACGCCGGCTCTTACCATACCGCCTGAGGTAACATACCAGTCTCTAATAACTTCGTTGTGTGTGTGGTACATGCGGTCGAAAGCACCCAGATAGTTTGCGTTGTAAGCCGGCACAGCGCCTTGTCTGCCTATTGAGGTAACGCCTACAGCCCAGTAATAGTCCTCGTCCCAATACGTTGAGTTGGAGCCTCCAATGTAGCCAACAGCACCGCGGTAGTCGGAGAGACGTAACACAGCTTCGCCGAAACACTCGTCTTCGTCGAAAGTGTTGGATTCGCAGCAGTTGCCAATCATCAAACCTATTTTTTTCGTATTGTTGAGTCCCGACAGGTTGCTGGTCTTAAATTCGGGGTTGGCCCATCCTCTTGCTGAACAGTGAGCCGAGTACATGGATATGCTGGTTCCCAGCGAAAGTATGTTTCTAATAATGGTGGTCATGCCTGTGGCCATGCCACGGCTGTCGAGGGTGTAGTCGCTGTTTTGGTACATAATAACCTGCGAGTAGCCGTAGTTTGTGTCTATATAGTTGTTTTTCAGATATTTCATGGTGGGGTCGGCATGGGTGTAGCCGTAGTCGCCAGCCTCGCCGTCGTCGATGCCGGCAATGAGCAGGGTGCGTTCCAGATATGTTGTCTGCGGCATTTTGTATTGCTCGTACATCAGAGTCTTTTCAATCTGCGGTGTCAGCTGGTCCACGTTCTGTGCCGAGAAACGGCCGTAGTAGCAGTCGGGAATGTTGTCGCCGTTGGTCCACGAGGCGTAATAGAGGTCGGTGGCGTGGTTGTCGGCGTTGCCCGTAAAAGCGGGGATTTGCTGCACGTCGCCTACAAGTAGAAGGAAAGTGGGGGCGGGGTTCTCGGCGGTGGCGTTGGTGTATTGCGATTTGATGTAATTTGCTATGGATGTGGTGGTTGTGCCAACAGCGGCAGTGCCTGTATAAACAATGTCGGTGATGAACCCTTTGCGACGTTTCCAGTCCGCGAAAGTGTCCAAAAGCCCGCTGAACGAGTTGTGTGCCACTATCAGGTAGCGGATGGGGGTGGTGGAAAACTCGATTTTGTCGGTGTTTTGCGGCAGACGGTTGATGGTGGATGCCGAGGCGAACATCAAAGAGTTGTGCAGGGTTTTCATCTTTTCGGTGGCTTCGATGTCGGCATTGCGGAAGGTTATCTCCACTTCGGCGCGTGTGCATATTCTCATCTCTCCGCTAACGGGATTGTAGTTGTAGGGCGAGAAATAGAGTGTGGCAAGGTTTTTGTCGCGGGCCACGCCCACTTTCTCCAACTCCACCAAAACCGGCTGACAGAAAGCGTCGGTGGTGTAAACCTCGTTGTTTATCACCAGCTCGAAAGGTCCTTTCTCGGATTTGGAGCGCGACGGCTGCCTAGGGTATATCGGGTGCAAAATTCCGAGTCTTTCAGCAGCATAGCTCTGCCACTCCTGATGGGTGATGCTTACGTTGATACCGTCACAAAGGGGTATTTCGAGCATGGAAACCAGTGCCGGGAGTTCGGGAGAGCCGTCGTTGCCGTAGGGCAGAAATCCATCGCAGCCGATGCGGCTAAAAAGGCCTTTGTCGGTGTTTACGGTGGTGGCGCTTATCTCGCCTGCTGTGAGGGTAAGGGTTATCTTGTCGTAGCCGCTGTGCGTTACCTCGACGTGTTTTACGCTTTGCGCCAGGCAGTTCACTATTATTGAAATGAGTAAAAGAATGGATGCGGTTTTTTTCATCGTTTGTGTGATTTAAAAGTAGAAATCGAGTTCCATTTTGGCTTCGTCGCTCATTTTGTCCATGCTCCACGGCGGGTCGAAGGTTATCTCCACTTCGGCGTCGGTAACGCCTTGTATGCCGAGTATGCGGCTCCGCACTTCGATGGGCAGCGAGTCGGCTACCGGACAGTTGGGGGCGGAGAGTGTCATGAGGATTTTAACCTTGAACTCGTCCGAAACTTCGATGTTGTAGATAAAACCGAGGTCGTAGATGTTCACCGGTATTTCGGGGTCGAAAACGGTTTTCAAGGCGTCGATAACTGCCGAGTGTATGGTTTCTTTGGTTGGTGTCATTGCTGTTGCTGTGCTAAGGTTTGGAATGCGAGTGCGTATATTTTCATCTGTTTCACCATGGCTGTAAGGCCGTTGGAGCGTGTGGGGGAGAGGTGCTCTTTAAGGCCTATCTTTTCGATAAACGAAAGGTCGGAGGCAAGGATGTCGGCGGGAGTCTGGTTGTCCAACGCCCTAATCAGCAGCGAGGCTATGCCGCGGGTTATCACGGCGTCGCTGTCGGCGCGGAAACGGATGCGGCCTTCCTCGAGTTTGGCGCTCAGCCATACCTTGCTCTGGCAGCCTTTTATCAGGTTCTCGTTCACTTTGTCCTTTTCGTCTATCTGCGGACAGCTCTTGCCCATCTCAATGATGTAGTTGTATTTGTCCAGCCAGTCCTCGAAATTAGAGAACTCGGCAACAATCTGGTTTTCAATCTCTTGTATTGTCATCTTATGGTGATTGGTGAATTTTTCAACTTTCAATTATTTCCGAACTCCGCTCTCCGAACTATCTCGGCTATTTCCAAAAGCGGGTCTATTATCTCGCGGGTGTTGTTCAGTCGTGGCACCTTGCTTTGTCCTCCGAGGCGGTTGCGTTGTTTTTGCCATTCGAAGAAAGTGCCTTGCGGTGCCACGGTGAGCATCAGTGGCCGCAGTATGAAATCCTTGTATCGTTTCGACTGGTAGTCGGTGTTCACCAGCTGCAGGTTTTTGTCGAGTGTGCTGGCAAAATGGTCGGTGTCGGCGGGTTTCCGCTCGAACTCTACAAGCCACTGGTGACCAATGGGTTTGTCGTCGGCCGAGAAGTATGGGGCGGCGGTGAATTCCCGCACCTCGCAGTCGAGTTGCATGCATGTGCTGTTCAAAGCTTGTATGGCGTTGTCCACAATCAGCTCCTCGCCGCACACGTTGATGAAATTCTTTGTCCTTCCGGTTATTTGTATTCTGTAAGGACTTAGTGAGGTGAACATCACCGTGTCGCCTATTATATAGCGCCAGAGCCCCGAGTTGGTGCTTATCACCATGGCGTAGTTTCGGCCTTTCTCCACCTGCCACAGCGGAATCAGTTTCGGGTTGGGCTTGTCCGTCTCTTCCAGCGGCATAAATTCGTAGAAAATGCCGTTGTCGAGCAGCAGCAGCATGTCGCTGGAGTGGGCTTGGTCCTGCACACCGAAAAAGCCTTCGGAGGCGTTGTAGATATTCACGTAGCGCATATCGTTGCGGCCTATCAGCTGGTCGAATTTTTTGCGGTAGGGTTCGAAATGCACTCCGCCGTAGAAGAAAGTCTCGAGGTTGGGCCACATCTCGGAGATGCTGTTTTTGCCGGCGTATTCGATGCTTTTCTGCAGCAGCACCGACATCCACGAGGGCACTCCCGAAAGGCTCACTATATTTTTGTTGTAAGTGGATTTGATAAGAGCGTCGAGTTTGGCCTCCCACTCGTTCATCAGCGCCACCTCTTTGCGCGGGAAACGGAATTGTTCGGCCCAAGCGGGCAGGTTGTCCATCAGTATGGCCGACACGTCGCCGCAAAAGAGTTTGGTGTCGGAGTTTTCCTGACGGCTTCCGCCGAGGGCGAGGCTGTAGCCGGTAAACAGGTGCGTGTCGGGGTACATATTGCAGTATATGGCCACCATGTCCTTGCCGCCTTTGTAGTGGCATTGTTTCAGTGCGGCCTCGGTAACAGGTATGAACTTGCTGGCCTTGCCCGTGGTCCCCGACGATTTGGCCATCCACCGCACTTTCTCGTTCCACAGCAGGTAGTTTTCGCCTTTCATAATGCGTTGCACGTAGGGGTAGAGGTCGGCGTAGGTGTTCACCGGTACCTGTCGTGCGAAATCCTCCCACGAGTGTATGTCGTTGTAGTGATATTTTTCGCCCCATTCGGTGCCGTGGCCTCCGGCTATCAGCTCGGCGAACACCCGTTGCTGCACGCCTTCGGGGTCGTGCATATAGCGTTCCACCTTGCGGTAGCGCCGTTTCATCAGGCTGTATGCGGTTTTGTTCACTATATACATGGCGGTCGGGTTATTTGGGCGATTTTTTTATCAAAACAAAGGCGGCTATGCCGAACACTATTATGGGCAGTAGCACGGCCATCAGCGGGCCGAGGCTGCCGTTGGTGGCGAACACCGTGGTTACTTTCATAAATATCACGAAAAAGAAAGCTATGGCAATGCCAATGGCAAGGTGCAGCCCCATTCCGCCACGCTGCTTGCGCGACGAAACGGCCAAGCCGATAAACGTCATTATTATGATTGCCAAAGGGTTGAGCAAACGCTGATAGTATTCTATACGGTAGCTCACCACAAGGTGCGAGCCGCGCATCTCCTCCTGTTTGATGAAATCACGCAATTTGAAGAAGTTCATCGTCTCCACGTTCTCGTAGTTGATGTTGAACTCGTTGGGCTGTATCGGCAGAGTTATCATGGTGTCTAATGTGCGGTGCAGCGATTCTTTCAGTCCGGCCATGGTGCGGCATGTGTAGTTGAACGCCCGCCATTTGTCCTCCACCGAGTCGTAGCATATCTGGTCGGCGGAGGTTTTCTTAACCATCTCCTTGCCGTTGAAAAACTCCTCGGTGTAGCGTATGGCAAGGTTGTTGTTGTTGTCGAAACTCTCGGCGTAGATTTGGTGCCCCGGACGGTATTGTATGTGTATGTTGGTGTATTTGTTGTTGTATGCGTTTTTTATATACTTGCGCTCGAAGTCGGTTACGTAGCTGTTGTTTATCGGTATCACAAAATTGCCCAATATCAGTATTACGAAAGCTATAAGTACAGAGCCTATTATGTACGGTTTTATGAATTGCCTGAAACTGACGCCGTTGCCCAAAATGGCTATTATCTCCGTGTGCCCCGCCATCTTGGAAGTGAAATACACCACCGAGATGAACACAAACAGCGGACTGAACAGGTTGATGAAGCTGGGGATGAAGTTGAGGTAGTACTGTACCACTATAAGATGCAGTGGCGCATGGTTTTCCAGAAAGTCGTCGAGTTTTTCCGACACGTCGAACACAATGATAATGACGATAATAAGGCTTATGGCCAGTGCAAATGTGGCCAGAAACTTGCGCAGTATGTATTTGTCTATTATCTTCAGTTTGTTTATACGCATAATGCAAACACTTGTGTTTCCGTTTTTTACATTTGTTATATTCTGACGGAATATAACCTACAAAATTACGTTTTTTTTTTCGTTTTTCCTAATGAAATGTGGCGGAATTGGCGAAAATGCCGTTGTATTGTTGTGGACTGGGCATAAAAAAAGAGCGGACAGTGAAATCCGCTCTTTTTTCCAATAAGATTCGATTGTCTTATTTTTTCAGTTTTGCTTTGGCCTTGGTGGCTTTTTTGTCCAAGCCGGTTTCAGCTTTTACTTCAGCGTTGGCTTCGATTTTAACTTCCTCTTTTGCAGGGGTTGTTTCAGCAGCTACTTCTTTTTTAGTAGTTGTTGCGGCTTTCTTGGTTGTAGTGGTTTTTTTGTTGTTGTCAACCACGGGAGCCTGTTCTTCTTCAGCCATAAGAGCCGAGTCGATGGTAACATCTTCAATGGGTTCTTCTTCTATAACGCTGTCAATGGAATCAACAACTGCTTCTACAGGTTGGTTGTTGTTGCAAGCTGCAGCAAGACCGAGAACCAAAGCCGAAAGGCCTAATAATCTGAATGCTTTTTTCATGATTTTTAATTTATTTAAATGTTAATAGTTGCTTTTTTTGTGATTATTATTTTTCACCCAAATCTTCGAGAGTGATGTTTTTGAAAACTACGTTCAGGTTTTTCATGTTGCCGGTGTGAGCCTGTTCGTTGTCAATTTCATACAGGGTGCCTTTTACGGTGCCCGAAATTACGAAGTTGGAAGAGTTGAAATCGGTAACGGCAATTGTCATGTTGTCATCGTCGCCCTGGCCTTTTTCCCAACCAAAGAAATCCCAGTCGCTACCATCTTGGAAAGCATAGGTGTTGTCAGCTTTTTCGTAGTATTGAACATACACATCGGTGCCCTGGTTGTTGCCTTTTTGTGCTTCGGTTTGGAAGTACAGCATGGGGAAAGTCAGGTAGCCTGCTTCGTCACCGCCTTCTACGTAAGGAATGTAGCCGATGCTGTCGTTGGGAGTAGCATAAATTGCGAAGAATCTCTTGTTCAATCCTTCGGTTTCAAGGTATGTAGCACCTTCTGAGTATTTGGCGGACCAAGTGTAGCTGCCAAAGGTTACTGTGATACCGTCTTCGGAGAGAGCAACTTGTTCGTCGTCTGTGCACGATGTCATGCTGAAGATGGTTGTTGCCAAAAGGGCAAGACCTAAAACTTTAAAATACTTTTTCATTTTTTTGTGTTTTTAATTTGTAAAATTGTTTATTTTCGTTTTAATTCTGAAAAAATACTATTGTTAGTAAATTTTCAGCCTGCAAAATTACGAAAAAAAACGATACACCCCTATTTTTTTTTCTTTTTTTTTGATTGATAAACGTAGTTGTTTATAATTCAGTAATTTGTGTCGGGCGTTTTGTTTCGTTTTTTTTTGTGCCGATTGTTTTTTTTCCGTTGTTTTTGCTTTGTTCTGTTGTTTTTTTCCGTTTTTTCCGGTTCAACAAATTGCAATGCAGTGGTTTTCATTTGACAAAAGCGTCGTTGAAAGGCAAAAAAATTTTTTTATGTCGGATAAAATATGTATCTTTGCAATTTGTATAATATAATGTATAAAAGATAAATACAGACGTTATGAAGTTGAAAATCATAGTTTTGATATTGTCGGTGCTGCCTCTTTTGGCTGCGGCCCAAAACCAGATTGACAAACAGGGACGCCGCCAAGGCCCGTGGACCAAGGTGGACAAGAACAACCGCAAGATATACGAAGGCACTTTCAAGGACGATCACGAGACAGGCGTTTTCACATACTATTACCCCAACGGGGCCGTTCGTATGAAAAACACCTTCACCCCCGACGGCAAATACTGCAGCCACGAGGTGTATTCGGAAAAAGGCCACCTGCTGGCCACCGGTTTCTACAACCAGAAAAACCGCGACAGCGTCTGGAATATCTACAACGAGGACGGCGCTCTTGTTAAAATAAACCGTTACCGCATGGGTGTCAAATGGGGTACCTTCTACACCTTCTCGCCCGAAGGCGACACTCTCGAGATTTTCACTTGGAAGGACAACAAACGTCACGGCTATGCGCGCCGCGTTACCCGCGAGGGATATGTGGAGATGCATTACGTCGACGGCCTGCTCCACGGCCCGATGGCCGAGTACGCCAACGGCAAACGCATCAAAGAGGGTCAGTTCGAAAACGCCCTGCGTGTGGGAGAATGGAAACGCTGGATTCGCGGAACCCTCTCCGTTAAAGAGAACTGGCGCGACGGTATGCTTATCGACCGCAAAGTGCTTGTGCTTGCCATCGACGTGCCAAAATTCATCTCGACTAAAGAGATAGCTTATTTCCACAAATCGGGAAATTCAAATACCACAATCATCCTGCGCGACAGCAAACAGATGTCTTCGAACGAGGATTTCGACAGTTTCTCCGACAAGATCGGCACGGAGAATTTCGTTATCGTGGACCGCAAGAACAAGGTGGTGGCCGCCAACGACTGTGTCAAAGGCTTGTCCAAGGACTCCGAAGGCCGCACCATTCTCGAACTTACGCCACAAACACGTTTCAACATCTATGTTGACGAGAAAAAGGATGCCGACCTCATCAAAATGGTCGAATATCTGCTTCAGGAAAACAACAACTAAACCTGCGAAGCCTCTCTTAAGAAACCGACAAACCTCTTTGCCATGGGCATAGTTGCGCGACAGAGCATCAAAGGGTCGATATTCAGCTACTTGGGTGCCTTTATCGGCTTTGTGAACACTCTGTTCATCGTCACCTCCATGATGGAGAACGAGGTTTACGGCCTTATCGGCGTTATAGTGGAGGCCGGCACCCTGCTGGGCAGCTTCAGCATGATGGGCATAGGCTCGGCGGGATTCAAGTTTTTCCCCTTTTTTAAGTCAAAAGACGGCACCCACAACGGATTTTTTTTCTATCTGCTGGTGATACCGCTTATCGGATTCGCCCTGTTTTTCTCGCTGGCCATTATCTTCAAATCTTCCATCATCAGCTATTTCAGTGAAAACGCCTCGCTTTTCGTCGATTATTTCTGGTGGATATTTCCGCTGGCGTTTTTCTTTGCCTACCAAACAGTGTTTGCCACCTATTCCAACGTGCTGATGCGTGTGGTGGTGCCGCGCTTTGTGCAGGAGGTGCTGGTACGGGTGCTCAATATGGCCATATTCATCCTTTACGGATTCCATTTTATAAATCTGCAATGGCTTATAGCCCTGCAGGTTATGGTTTATGGGGCGGCTATGCTGGTAAACTTGTTTTACATCTCGCGCATAGGCAAACTTACGTTGAAACACGACATAAGCTATGTGTCGCCGGAGCTGCGCGGACAGATTGCACGCTACTCGGCCTACACGTTGCTGGCGGTTATCGGCTCCACTATTATGATAAAGATAGACACCTTTATGGTGGGTGGGGTGCTGGGACTGGCCAAACTGGGCATCTACCGTGTGGCGCTTTTTATGGGCGTTATTGTTGAAATACCCTCGCGCTCGCTGTTCGCCATAGCACAGCCAATAGCCTCGGAGGCGATAAAAAACGACGACCGTGAGGCATTGTCGCGGTTGATTAAAAAGGTGTCAATCAATCTGTTGCTTATCGGAACGGCGATATTTCTGCTTATATACATAAACCGTTTCAACATTTTCGAAATAATGCCGAACGGCGACAAATACTCCGAAGGCCGCGATGTGATGGTTTTCATCGCCCTGGCCAATTTGGTCAACATCACTTTTATGTTCAATTTGTATGTGCTGCAACTGTCCAAGTACTATATATATTACCTGCCGTTTTTGTTGCTGCTTTCGCTGTTAGGCATTTTGGGCAACTATTTACTTCTGCCTGTTATGGATATGACAGGCGGTGCTGTGGCCAAGATAGTTACATACGTTTTTGTGGCAGTTATACTTACGTTGTTTGTGTATTGGAAACTTAAGATACACCCTTTCACACTGCGGCATCTGTATATGGTGCTGATACTGCTTGGGGGCGTTGGTGTGGATTTTTTGTTGCCCGTCGTTCCCAACGCCATAGCCGACGGAATTTACCGCACGCTGATTATCGGCGGGGTGGGGGCGTTTGCGGTTTATCGCCTAAATATCTCGCCCGACGCCAACCGTATTGCCGACGAAATACTTGTGCGTCTGAAAGTGAAGAAGAAGTAATCCCTCTTTATTCCTTTATCCCGAAAGCAAAAGTCCTGTTCAGTTTGGAGCGGAAAAGGTACAAAACGAAATAGTACACCGCCACCAATGCTATGGCCACCAGCGACGACACAAGCTCGTTGGCACCGACCGACAGCATGACTGCGATGGCCGCAACTGCCACTAATGCAGGTGTTATGTAGGCGAAAACCACCGCCAGCAACCCTTTGCCCGACGAGGCCACCACGGTAACTTCGTCGCCAACCTGATGCTCTCTCTTGAGCGTGGAGCGTTTCACCTCGATGATTTTGTCGGTCTTGTCGGACATGGAGCAGAGCCCTTTGGCGTGGCATGCGGCGCAAGCCGACACCGATTCTATCCGTACCATTACAGTATCGTCGGTTACTTCGATAACAATTCCTTTATGTTCAGCAATATCAGCCATTTATCTAAGTTTTTTGCAGTTTTTTACGCATTTTCCGGTTTTGTCGATGTTGTGTATCACGCCGTTGAGCACCACTTCGGCACGGCCGTTGTCGAAATACGAAGCAGACTCATATTTGGCGGGTATCACCATTTTGCCTGTGGTGTCGATATATCCCCACCACACGCCGTCGCGCACTGCGGCAAGCCCTTCGCTGAAAGGGTAGGCGTTGGTGTATCTGAGCGGCACCACGATTTTCCCTTTGGCGTTGACAAATCCGTAACGGCCGTCTTTCTCCACCAATGCCAGTCCGTTGCGTAGCACGTAGGCGTTGGAACGTGTGCCGGCTGCTCCGTATTCCATCGGGAGCACCATCTTTCCACGTCGGTTTATCATCCCGAACAAGGTGCCGTCGCTTACCATAGCCAAGCCGTTGCAGAAACTGTTTGCGTTGCGGTATTGGCATTTGACCACGGTTTTGCCTCGGGTGTTTACAAAACCCCACAGTCCGTCTTTTTTCACGGCGCACATCCCCTCGCTAACACGTTGCATGTCTTCGTAGATGAAAGGTGTTATGGGTTTCAGGTTTTTGCCGATAAGTGCCGCTTCGCCGTTGAGCACGGCAAAGGTGTATCCGTCCTGCATCTGTCCAAGTAGTTCGTATTTTATCGGCAACACCTCTTTTCCGTTGTGGTCGATGAAACCATAGCGGTCGTAGGCTTTCACCACAGCCACCCCTTCGGTGAAAGGGTAGGCATATTCGTATATGGCGGGAATTGCCATCTGCCCTTTTTTGTCGATGAAACCGAAAACGAGGGAGCCAAGTCTGTCGTTGTTGACGGCCACCACTGCCAAATCTTCGTAAAACGACGATGCTGAGACGAAGGTTGCGGGAATGACGATATTGCCGTCGGCGTCGAGAAATCCGTAGCGGTTGCTGTCCAAATATCGTGCCAGTCCGCAGCTGAAATAGTCCAAATCCTCATATTGGCAGGGAATCACTTCGCGTCCTGTGGAGTCGATGAGGCCGCACTTGCCCACTTCGAGCCATACTTTGCAGTAACCGTTCTGGAAACGGTCGGTTTCGATGTAAATGTTGGGGGTGAGGATTTTGCCGTCGTAGCGTTTGAAGCCGAAACGCCCGTCCTTGAATGTCTTTTGTATGCCGTCGATGAAATACAGGTCGCAGCCGCAGTCCTCGTCGTCCACATAAAGCGAATCGTTTTGCGATAAGGCTCCGAAACTGAATAGTGTGGCAAGCGCAGCAAGGACAATTGTTCGGGCGTTCATAGCTTATATCGTTTCGATGTTGGATGTTTCTGTCCATCCGGTGTTGCCGTCGGCAAGTTTTATCTTCGTCCACTCGTTGATGGCGTCCTCCACTTCCACTTTGGTGCCTTCGTGCAGTAGAAATTTGTCGGCGGCGTCGTAGTCGGGAGAGGTTTTCACCGAAACAGCGGGCAGCATAATTATGGCCTCGTTGTGATTGTTGGCGCGGTTGTTGCTGGCGCAGAGGCTAATAAATGCCACAGAAAGAACAACGGTCAGCGTAAGCGCTGCAAAGAACGAAGTTTTTTTTGCGCTGTATGTTTTTGCAATGAAGAAAAACGCCCACACCCCACAAACAATGAGCATCAGTATTATGCAGGTTACAGCCCAGCCGTTGACCGAAAACAGTCCCACTATACTGTTTGCCCATTCGGAAAGGAAAAACGACGGCATCTCGTTGATGTTGTCGGTGGTTTTGCTGCGGGCGAATTCGAGGTTGTTTGCGATGTCGTTGTCGTTCGGCGAAAGACGATAGGCGCGCTCGTAGTTGAGTATTGCCCGTCCGAGGCTGCCGTTGCGGAATTCGGCGTTGCCGAGGTTGTAGTAGAGTGTCGCCGACTCGTAACCGGCGTCGAGTATCTGGTTGTACAGCTCGATGCTTTGTGGGTAGTTGCCGCTTTTGTACAGGCTGTTGGCTTGGTTGAAAAGCTCCTCGTTGGTTGCGGCAAAGAGGTTTGCCGAAATAGCCAGCAGCAGTGCGGCAATGGCCGTGATATGTTTCGTTGTTTGTAACATAGTCTATTTCAATTGGTTTTCGAGGTCGAGAATCATTTGCAGAGCCTGATTGTATATGGCTTGTTTTTTAGATGTGCTGTCGCCTGGGGCGAAGCGTGCGAAATCCACATCGCCTATGGTCTTCATAATGGTTTGTGTTACCTGTGGAGCCACGTTGCGGCTTTCGAGGGTTTCCTGAATGGTTTCCGACGACAGCTGCGATGTGGGTATTGTGAATTTGTCGGAAACGTAGCCCCAAATAGCTTGGTAGATTTCGATGTAGAAACGTTCGTCGTCGTTGTCGGCTAGGAATTTCTCGGCTTTGCGCAGACGTTTCTTGGCTTGTTTAGTGGCTTTGCGCAGACGCACGGCACCGAGGTCGGCGTTGTCTTTTCTTATTTTGCGGAAAGCCAATACAGCGGCCACTGCCAGCAATATAGGCAGCAGAAACAGGATCCAGAACAGCGGCGTGCCGAAGAACGAGTGCCCGGTTTTTTGCAGCGAAGGATCGACTGTTTTTATGTATTCGATGTCGTTGTTAAGCAGTTTGACATTGTTTTTGGCTGTAGCACTGCCGTTCGACGAGGTGCCGTCGCCTTTGGCCACATCGATGTCGAAACTGCCGGTGGTCTTGGTTACGAAAGTCTTGCTGTGCGGATTGAAATACACTAGTTTGGCTGCGGGTATGGTGTATTTGCCTTCGTTGCGCGGTATCAGTATCCACTCAAAGGTCTTGCTGCCCGAAACTCCTGCCGAGGTGCGTTTTATGTTGGAGTTCACCTTGGGCTCGTACACTTCAAACGAGGGAGGAAACTGGATGTCCACATTGTCGATAAGCATTATGTTGCCTTTGCCCGAGATGGTGAGGGTGTATGTGAGGGCTTCGTTGGCTTTCAGTTTCTTGGTGTCCACGCTGCTTTTTACGGAGAAATCGCCGCAGGCTCCGTAATAGCCTTCGGGCTCGTTGGGAAGTGGTTTGACGTTGATGGACAACGAGTTGGATTTTATTTTCTTGTTCACGGCTTGATAAGAGCTACCGCCGAAGAAGGGGTCGTCGAAGAAAATGTCGAAAATGTTGCCCGACTGCCGGCGGTTGCTTTGCACCTGCACAATTGCCGAAACTTCAGTGCTTATTGGCGAGAGGGTGAGTGTGCCAGTCTCCTGCGGAAACAGTGCTATTTTGCGAATGTCGTAGCAGGCATAGGTCTGACCGTTTACAGTTTCTTGGTGCTGCTGAGGGTTGGAGGATTCATCGGTGAGGTCCTCGCTCCAGAATCCTTTGTTGCTCGGCAGTTTGTCTATCTGGAACTGCCGTACCTGAAGCTGGGTGTACAAACGGTATGTAACAATTATCTCCTCGCCTTGGTAGGCGGACGATTTGTTGGCTATTGCCCTGACAAACAGCGATTTGTCGGAGATGTTGGCATTCTGCTGTTGAGGTTGCTGCTGCTGTTGCTGCCCCGCGTTTTGCTGTTGCCGTGCTTGTTGTTGGTTGCCGGCCGATTTTTCCACGGTGATGGTTACGGGGTCGCTGCTGATGGTCTTTCCGTCGACTACGCAGGAGGCGGAGCCGATGGTTACTTTGCCTTCGCTGCTGGCTGTAAAGTTGTAGGTGTACGAAATGTCAAAGGTGCTGGTCTGACGGCCATTTACAATCGACATGCTGGAGCTATGCGATTGGAAGGGTCCGCCCTGGTAGTTCAGCCCTTTGAACGAGGGGGCTCTGAAATTGGAGTGTTCGGCGTTTACCGAGAATTTTACGCTGAACCTCTGTCCAACGCCCACGGTGCTTGGTGCCGAAACCGACAGTCGCGGGTTTTGCGCCAAGGCGCCTGCCATGGTGCAAAGCAGGGCCAATATGGCTAAGGTTTTGCCTAAGAAAATGGATGTCGTAGATATGTTGTTTCTTTTCATAATGTTACCAGTCTTTTTCCACTCTGCCTCCGGAGGGGATTTTTACTTTCTGTTTTTCAAGTGTGTTTTTCTCTTTGTTTTTCAGGGCTTCGAGCATGCGTTCGGCGTCGGCTTTCTTTTTCTGCTGGTCTTTGTTCTGTTGCTGCTGCTGCTGTTGTTTTTGCTTGTCCTGATTTTGTTTGTCTTGGTTCTGCTGTTGTTGCTGTTGCTGGTTCTGTTGGTTGTCTTTTTTGTCTTGGTTTTGTTGCTGCTGTTTTTGTTGTTGGTTCTGGTTTTGCTGGTTTTGGTTTTGCTGGTTCTGCTGGTTTTGCATTTCTTGTTTCAGCAGCTGCTGGGCCATGGCTAGGTTGTATTTTGTGTTGTTGTTCTTGTCCGACACTCGCAGCGAGTTTTTGTAGGCCTCCACAGCCTCTTGATACGATTTGATGGCTTGGTCGGGAGCAGTGTCGCGTTTCCCGAGTCCCTCCTGCAGCGCGCAGTTGCCCAAGTTGTGCAGTGCGGCGCTTTTTTCTTTCTCGTCTATTTCCGGTGCTTCGGCGGCTTTGGCGTAGTATTTTTTTGCTTCGGTGTAGCGTTTTTGGCGGTACATAGCGTTGCCGAGGTTGTATTGCGCTTTGTAGAAAGTGCTGTCCTGAACGAGCGAACGCCTGTATGCTATTTCGGCTTCGCTGTATTTCTTTTCTTTGTACAGGCTGTTGCCTTTGCGTGCCGACTTGCGGTAGTCCTGTGCCTGCATTGCACCGCAAACAACCAAAAGCGTTACAAGTATATATATTGCGTGTTTCATCGTGATGGTGGTTTATCTGTTGTCGGGGCTTTTGCCGAAAATGTTTTTGTAGTTCAGTACTTTGTTTCTTCGTTCGAAAATAAGCAGGTCGATTATTATCAGCAGTATGGCGAAAATCAGCGGGTATTGGAATTTGCTTTCGTATTCGGAAAACATCTGTTCGCCGTAGTTCTTTTTGTCGAGTTTGCTAATGCGGTCTATAATTTCCTCTATTCCTGCTGTGATATTATTGGCGGGCACAAAGGTGCCGTTGCCGGCTTGTGCTATCTGTTGCAGCATCTGTTCGTTGAGTCGTGTGGTAACGGGGTTGCCGTCGCGGTCCTTTTTGTAGCCTAGCCTTGTGCCGCGCGAGTACTGCGGTATAGGCACTCCGTTTTGGGTTCCCATCCCAATGGTGTTCACCACAATGCCTTCGGCGTACGCCATTTTTGCCATCTCCACAGCGTCGTCCTCGTGGTCCTCGCCGTCGGAAATGATTATTATTGTGCGGCTTTTGTTTTTCTCCCATGGTATGTCCTCGTTGCCGTAGCCGAAAGTTTCCATACATTTGGCAATGGCTTCGCCTATGGCTGTGCCCTGATATTCGATCATGTCGGTGCTTACTGCGTCGAGAAACATCTTGGCTGCGCCGTAGTCGCTCGTAAGGGGCAGCTGTGTGTAGGCTTTTCCGGCGAAGATTATCAAAGCCACTCGGTCGTTGGTGAATTGTCCGATAAGGTCGGAGACGCTTTTTTTGGCACGTTCCAGTCGGTTGGGCTGCACGTCCTCGGCCAGCATGCTGTTGGATATGTCCAAAGCAATTGCCACGTCGATGCCGGCGCGTTCGCCTTTCACCATCTTCGAACCCATCTGCGGGTTGGCCAAGGCTATTATGAGCAAGGCAAGGGCTGCCAGAAGGATGCCGAATTTGGTGTGCGACTTGATATTGGAGACATCGGGTGTCAAGTGGTTGTACATACTGCTTTCGGCAAAGGCAAGGGCTCTCTTGCGGCGACGAATGCGTATATATATGTACAAAACCAGCAACGCCGGAATTATCAGCAGCAGATATAGAAGTGCGGGATGTTCGAAATGTATCATAGTTGCAGAGGTTTATGGAGTTGTTTTAAAATAGGTGAGACTTAGCAGTATTTGGAGTGCAAGGGCGGCGACGGCTGTTATCAAAAACGGCAGATGCTCGTCCTTGGTCTGGTTGTATTGCGTTACGTCGATTTTTGTTTTCTCCATCTGGTCTATTTCTTTGAAGATGGATTCGAGCGATTTCTTGTTTGTGGCACGGAAATACATTCCTCCATCGGTTAGTTCGGCCATGTTTTTCATCAGAGGCTCGTCTATCTCCACGGGGATGTTCTGGTATTGCACGTGCGTGCCGAACGGTGTCTGCACTTTGAAAGGGTAGGGGGCTTCGCCGCGGGTGCCCACACCTATTATATATAGTCGTATGCCGTATAGTGCGGCTATTTCGGCAGCCGACTGCGGATCTACGGCTCCGCGGTTGTTCACACCGTCGGTGAGCAGTATTATCACTTTGCTCACTGCCTTGCTGTCCTTTATGCGGTTGATGGCCGTGGCAAGGCCGTCGCCTATGGCCGTTCCGTCTTCAACAACGCCGTACTCCACTTTGTCGAGCTGGCTCAGAAGCACGCCGTGGTCGATGGTGAGAGGGGTTTGGGTGAATGCCTCGCCGGCAAACACCACCAGTCCCATGCGGTCGGTCTTGCGTCCGTCGATAAAATCTTTGGCCACGCTCTTGGCGGCTTTCAGACGGTTGGGCTTGAAATCCTCGGCAAGCATGGTGCCCGACACGTCGAGGGTGAGCATTATGTCTATGCCCTCTACCTGCATCTCCTGCCGGCTGAGTTTCGACTGCGGACGTGCCATTGCCAATATGGCGGCGGAAAGGGCTATCATCTGCAATACAAAAAGCAGTGGCATAAGCCGTTGTCGCAGTGTCTTTTTTATCTTTACAGCAAAAAATCCGATGTCGGAGAAATGAAGGTCGGGTTTCTGTTTGCGGTATTTTACGATGTACCATGCTATTGCGGCGGGCACTAGCAGCAGCAGTAGAAGCAGTTTGGGGTTGGCAAATGTTATCTGTGAGAGCATAGCTTATTCGGTTTTGTCGTTTTGTTTTTGCTGCATCTGTAGCAGACGTTGTTTGGTGGTTGCGGCGGTTTGCGACACGAAATCCACCGACTGGCTCATCGAACGGTCGTGTTCCCACGGCTGCGGCTCGGCTTTGGCAAATTTTACTAGGTCGGCGGTTTGCAGTATCTGGCGCAGGTTGTCGTTCTGTTCGGCGCTGATGTCCTGTTTTTCCGAGCAGGCCTCGGTAATCTGGTCGGAGGTCATTTCGGCGGCGTCGATGTCGTATTGGTTGTATAGGTATTGGCGAAGTATATCGGTGAGGTTGGTGTGGTATTCCTTGGCACGGCCCTGTTTCCAAAGTCCTTGGGTGCGCAAATCTTCGAGTTGCGAAAGTGCGAGAGTGTCGGCCGGAATGTCCGGTTTCGGTGCTGCAGGGGTATCTTTCTTCTTGTTTTTCAGATGTTTGCGCAGGAACCACACGCCGACAGCTATTGCGGCAATGGCCAGCACAAGCAGTATCCACGGAAGTATCTCCTTGAAAGTGAGCGGTACTTTCATTATGTCTTCAATATCCTTGATGGCCTGAGTAGTGTCCACCTCCACGCTGTTCACGGTCAGGTACATCGGTTCGGTCCATATCGCGTTGGCGGAGTCGCCGCCCTGTTGGTAACGCACGGCAAGCGGGTTGATGGTGTCGTGGCCTTCGGAGAACGATGTTATTGTCGAGAGTTGGGTGATTTTCAGGATTTTGCCATTGCCGTCGCGAGTGGTGTCCATGCTCTGGCTTATCACTTCTATTCCGTTTTGCGATATTTCGTCGGGAGCAGGGAAAAGTAGGAATTCATCACCCATGTTTTCCGCCGACACGGCAAGGCGCACGTGGTCGCCTATGGTGATGTCGGTGGTGTCGAGCGACGACGATACCTTTATCTGCGCATTTGCCGTAACGCAGGCGCACAACGAAAAAATGGCCAGTATGTATTTGATTCTTGTCATCGGTGTTACATTTTATGTCCTCGCATCTTGAATAGTTTCATAAGCGGTTTCACGTAGTCGTCGTCGGTAAGTATCGGCGTGTTGTCTATGCCGTATTTTGTGAAAATGTTCTGCAGTTGTGCTTCGTGCTCGGCGTATGCTTTGGCGAAGGCATTGCGTACGCTTTCGTCGGAAGTGTCGATACAGATGCGTTTTTGGCTTTCTTGGTCGAAGAAGTTTACCAAGCCCATCTGCGGCAGGGTTTGCTCGTTGCGGTCGGCTATGCGCAGGGCCACAATGTCGTGCTTTTTGGCGGCTATTTTCAGGGGCTCGTCGAAGTTGCGGTCGTAGAAATCGCTGATAATGAAAGTGGTGGAGCGTTTTTTTGTTACATTGGTGAAATATTTAAGCGCTTGTGCGATGTCGGTGTAGGTGTTTTCGGGCTCGAAGGTGATTAGCTCGCGTATGATTCTGAGTATGTGTGTCGAACCTTTTTTTGGCGGGATGAATTTCTCGATTTTGTTGCTGAAAAAAATCACCCCCACCTTGTCGTTGTTCTGAATGGCGGAGAAAGCCAGCACGGCGGCCAGTTCGGCAATCATGTCCTTTTTCAGGCTGGTGTGCGTGCCGAAGTCGTTGGAGCCGCTCACGTCGATAAGCAGCATCACCGTAAGTTCGCGCTCTTCCTCGAAAATTTTCACGTAAGGGTGGTTCAGACGTGCGGTAACGTTCCAGTCGATGTTGCGAACGTCGTCGCCGTACTGGTATTCGCGCACCTCGCTGAAAGCCATGCCGCGTCCGCGGAAAGCGCTGTGGTACTCGCCCGAGAACATCTGCTGCGAGAGCCCGCGCGCTTTGATCTCTATCTTGCGAACCCGCTTGAATAATTCCTTCTCGTTGTCCATTTGTTTACAGTCCTGATATTTTTTTTGTCGAAAAAACCAACTTTATAACTATGATCAGGGCACTTCTACGCTGTTAAGTATCTCGTTGATAATCTCTTCCGAGGTGATGTTCTCGGCTTCGGCCTCGTATGTCAGGCCGATACGGTGGCGCAGAATGTCCATCGAAACGGCGCGAATGTCTTCGGGAATCACGTAGCCGCGACGTTTGATGAAAGCGTAGGCCTTGGCGGCGATGGCAAGGTTTATCGAGCCACGTGGCGAAGCGCCGTAACTTATGAGGCCTTTCAACTTTCCGAGCTTGAACTCCTCGGGATAACGGGTGGCGAAGATGATGTCGGTTATGTAATTTTCGATTTTTTCGTCCATGTACACGTCGCGAACCACCGAGCGGGCACGAATGATGTCCTCAGGGCGTAGCACGGGTTTTATTCCCGACACCTCTTTGGCCAGACTCTGGTGGAGTATCTGTTTCTCCTCATCCTTTTTTGGGTACGAAATCACCACTTTCATCATAAAACGGTCCACCTGAGCTTCGGGCAGTGGGTAGGTGCCTTCCTGCTCAATGGGGTTCTGTGTGGCAAGCACAAGGAAAGGCTCCTCGAGTTTGAAAGTGTTCTCGCCTATGGTAACCTGACGTTCCTGCATGGCCTCAAGCAGCGCACTCTGCACCTTGGCGGGGGCGCGGTTTATCTCGTCGGCAAGTATAAAATTGGAGAAGATAGGGCCTTTCTTTACGTTGAAACTCTCATTTTTCTGACTGTATATCAGCGTTCCTATCAGGTCGGCGGGCAGCAGGTCGGGGGTGAACTGGATGCGGCTGAACTTGGCCTGAATGGCCTCGGCCATAGAGGTGATGGTAAGAGTTTTGGCAAGTCCCGGCACACCTTCGAGCAGTATGTGGCCGTTAGCCAAAAGGCTAATCATCAGGCTTTCAATCATGTGTTTCTGTCCCACGATGTTTTTGCGCATCTCAGAATTCAAAATATCCACAAAAGCGCTTTCGCTCTGGATTTTCTCGTTTAGTTCCCGTATGTCGATTGTATCTTCCATTGATTTGTTTTTTGAAGTGATTATTTTAAATGCACCCCCAAAACGCCAAAAGCACTTCTATTCGTATAATGTTATTATTAAAAAATGTTAATTCATTAGAAGGCTAAAATAAAAAAATAACAGCAAAATAGCGGATAATCAGACGTTTCGGTGAGTGAAAAAATAAAAATAAGACAAAAGTTGTGTGTAATTGAAAAAAAAATATTATCTTTGCCTTTTGTATTAAAACCGAAAAAAAAAGATAGTAAACTAATTATAAACATCTTATGAAGGTAAAAAAACTATTTATCGGAATGTTTGTTTGCATTTTTGCAGCAGGAACTATTGTTGCAACTAGCGGCAATTTCAGCATCAACAAAAGAGCTTTCAACAATTCTACCGACAAGGAGAAAGTTGCAAAAGTCGCCAAGTCAGCCACAGAAAACATCGTGGAAATGGGTCCTGACAATATCGCAGGTCGCATCAGAGGCTTGATAATCGACAATCAGGATTCCACAAACCAGACATTATATGCAGGCGGTGTGGCCGGAGGTTTGTTCAAAACTACCGATGGCGGCCAGCACTGGCAGAGAGTTCCAATGATGCTGTCCAACGGCACCGATATTTCACTGCCGATCTCTTGCATGGTTCAAACTTCCGACGGAGTTATATATATAGGTACCGGCGAAGGATACCACGAATCGGGTATCAACAACAATATCTCCGAACCTGTGGGACGCGGCTTGTATCGTTTCGTCGATGAAAACCACTACAGCGTTGTTCCCGCTACAGCACCGGCCTCGGACACCATAGCCGACAAAAATGGCGATTGGGCGTTCATCCATCGTTTGGCATTTGCCGAATACAACAATGTGCTCTATTTCTACGCTGCCACAAACAGCGGCCTCTACCGCTGGAAAATACAATCAGCTGCCGATTGGAACAACGCCCCCACCAAGGTGTTCTCCGGCAATGTTAGAGATGTCGATGTGGCATACGGTATGAATATGCTCTATTTCACTACCAACAACACTATCTACAAAATAGGCGACATCGTAAGCGACACACAAAATCCCCTGGAAATTTCAAGAAACTATCTCGACACTGTCAACATCGGATCTATTGAAGTTGCAGTGGCTCCTTCCAACGAGAATTTCGTGTATGCAGTAGTGTCCGACACCAACGGCCTTACCAAAGGTGTTTATCTTACTGTCAATCAGCAAGTGTGGAACATTATCACAACCTCTACCGTGTCTCTGTTCAACCGCGCCAACCCCGGCACTCACAACAGTTCCATAACAGTGTTCCCCAACAATCCTCGCAAAATTGCCGTCGGCGGTAACGCCCTCTGGATTGGCGAAGGTTTCGACGGTGCCTCTCTCTACACTTGGACAAAATCTGCTTACACCGAGAGCGATCTCAATGCCGGCAACTATATGGGACAAGTTTACGCCTCCTCAATGTTCGTTCATTCGGGCATACACAACATTGTTTTCCCGAAAAACAACAGCAATACTTTCTATATGGCAACCGACGGTGGCGTGTTCAGCACAAACAACGGAGGTGGCTCGTTTACAATGCACAACAAAGGCCTCAACACCACTCAGTTCTACAGCATCGCCATCGCCAACGACGCTTCGTTGCTAGGCGGCTCGCAGGACAACTCCATACCTTTCATCCAATCGCGCAACGCTTCCGACAGCGGCGACATCAACACCACCGCTCAGGTTATCTGGCAGGGTAATGGCGCCGGCGTGGCATCGTCGATGTTCCAAATGACAGCCCCGATAAGCAGACGTTGCCTGTTCGTTTCGAGCGAAGGCGCCAACATCGGCAGAACATACGCCGACTACGCCGACTTCACCAACACCCAGACTTGGCACATGGGCACCGAACTTATACAAGGCAATTTCTCCACAGGAGCACCTGTGCCGGCTATGCTGCTTTGGGAAACAATAAATGACAAAAAAATCAAAGATAGCGTTACGTTTACTCTCGACACCAATTCTTGGGTGAAACGTGGCAACGAAATACTCTATGTGCGCAACCCCGATCTTACAAGCGAGGATCGCCTCAATTTCACCATAATGGCAGGCGACACCATACTCGTTCGTAGCCGCGGACATTTCGACTATCCTTTCGAATATGTGTTCCCAACCACTTTTGTGGCAAAAGACCAACTTACACACACAGTTAAAAACCCGATCCAAAACCGCTGGTTTGTAGCAGCTTCCAATGGTACGTCCAACAGAGTTTACATGACTCCCCAATCCACCGACTTCACTAAAACAAGACTTCAGTGGTTCGACCTTATTAACTTCAGACAATCTGTACCCCACACATTCGCTATCAGCAACGACGGCGACTGCCTGTATATAGCTATTGACGAACCCGACGGCGGTTCACGTCTGATTCGTTTCAACAATTTGTTGGCAGCCAACAACGCCATCGAACTTCATTACGAACCCCCCTTCAACGGTCAGCATGGCGTTTACCTCGTTGAAGTGGATACCGTTAATTTCGGCGACTCCAACCGTCTGCACAGAAGAATCACTTCGATGTCTGTCGACCCACGCGAAGGCACCGACAACCTCGTTGTTACCTGTGGCGATTTCGAAAACGAACCCAACCTCTATTACATCACAAATGCTACAAAAGCCAACTATTCTGTTTCTGCAAAAACAGTTATCGAAAACACCATGCCCCTCTACTCGTCGTTGATTGAAATGACCGACGGCCATGTGTATGTTGGCTCCGAAAACGGACTCTATATCAGCGAAAACATCAACAATGCCACCCCGACTTGGACCATGCACGGCAATTTCTTAGGCACACCGGTGTTCGCTATCAAACAGCAGACCAATAAGATGCAATTCAAACAGACCACCTATTTCAGTGGCGCCAACGAAGAAGTGTACAAATGGGGCAAAACCAAATATCCGGGAGCTATCTACTATGCTACCTACGGACGTGGTATTTTTATGGACCGCGAGTATATCACCGATACCACCAACGAAATCTCTATCGATGAACCGCAGAATGTGGCAGGAGAGAGCACTCTGAAAGTTTATCCCAACCCCGCCGCAAATTACGCTAACGTAGATTTCACTGTTAGCGACAACACCACCGTCGACATACAGATGTTCGACATGTCCGGTAAGGTCGTTTACAAAAAATCGTTGGGCAAAGTTGCCGCCGGCAAACACTCACAAATCATTCCTTGCGACCAACTGAAAAAGGGCGTGTATGTGGTGCGTGTGGCAGCAGGCACACAACCGATGACCTCGAAACTTATAGTAAAATAATTCATCTGAATATTGATTATTAGGAGGGTCATTTTTCCGATGACCCTCTTTTTTTAAACATCGTATAATAATGAAAACCAATTTTGTAGAAGAACTTAGATGGCGTGGTATGATCCACGATATGATGCCAGGCACCGAAGAACAGCTCAACAAAGAGATGACCGTGGCATACGTGGGTATCGACCCCACCGCCGACTCGCTGCATATCGGACACCTCGTAAGCATAATGATGCTCAAACACCTGCAAGCCGCAGGCCATAAACCCATTGCCCTCGTGGGCGGCGCCACTGGTATGATCGGCGACCCATCCTTCAAAGCCGCCGAACGTAAACTCCTCACCGTTGAAGAAATACAGCACAATGTGGACTGCATACGCAAACAGCTGTCCAAATTCCTCGACTTCGACAACGGCGAGAATGCCGCCGAAATGCTCAACAACTACGAATGGATGAAAGACTACCTTTTCCTCGACTTTATCCGCGACGTGGGCAAACACATCACCGTCAACTACATGATGGCCAAGGACTCCGTGAAAAAACGCATGGAAACTGGCATATCCTTCACCGAATTTTCGTACCAGCTGTTGCAGGGATACGATTTCCTCACCCTCTACCGCACCAAAGGCTGCAAACTGCAGATGGGCGGCTCCGACCAGTGGGGCAACATCACCACAGGCACAGAGCTGATACGCCGTATGGAAGGCGGCGAGGCATTCGCCCTCACTTGTCCGCTCATAACCAAAGCCGACGGCACCAAGTTCGGCAAAACCGAAGGCGGCAACGTTTGGCTCGACCCCGAAAAGACCTCGCCGTACAAGTTCTACCAGTTCTGGCTCAACTGCTCCGACGAGGACTCGGTGAAATACATCCGCATATTCACCCTGCTCTCGAAAGAAGAGATTGAGGCTATCGAAGCCGAGCACGCCCAAGCACCCCACCTGCGCCTGCTGCAAAAGGCGCTGGCCAAGGACATCACCGTGCGTGTGCACTCTCAGAAAGACTACGAACAGGCCGTGGCAGCCTCCGAAATCCTTTTCGGCAAAGGCACCACCGAACAACTGCAGCAACTCGACAAGGACACCATTGCTTCCATTTTCGAAGGCGTTCCTCAGTTTGCCATTGCCAAAAGCAAAGTGGAAGCCGGCATCGACGTGGTTGACCTTTTGGCTGTGGAAACCAACGTTTTTGCCTCCAAAGGCGAGATAAAACGTGCCCTCAAGGAGAATTCCATATCCATCAACAAAACCAAAATCCCCGAAGGCTACAGCGTAACGGCCAACGATATTCTGGCAGGTTCGTACATTGTCGTACAAAAGGGTAAGAAAAACTACTACCTTATTATTGTCCAGTAGGTAAATAGTGATGGAAACGACCATACTGCTCTGCTTTTTAGCCTACACGGCGTTGCTGTTCCTTGTGATGTGGCTCACTTCGCGCAAAGGAGCGGGCAACGACGCCTTTTTCCGTGGCAACCGCAGGTCGCCGTGGTACGTGGTGGCATACGGCATGATAGGAGCCTCGCTTTCGGGCGTTACCTTTATGTCGGTGCCGGGCGGAGTGTATGGCGGAGCATGGACATACATGCCGCTGGTGTTCGGTTATGTGCTCGGCTATGCGGCAATAGCCCTTGTGCTTCTGCCATTGTATTACAAACTCAACCTCACATCTATCTACACTTACCTCGAAGTGCGGTTCGGCAAGGCGAGCGAAAAAACCGGCTCGCTGTTTTTCATACTATCGCGACTGCTGGGCTCGGCACTGCGTATGTATCTGGTTGTGTTCGTGCTATACGAGTTTGTGTTCAGCTCGTGGGGCATTCCGTTTTGGGTGCCGGCGGTGGTGTTTATCGCAATAATACTGCTTTACACTTTTCGCGGAGGCATAAAAACCGTAGTGTGGACCGACACCCTGCAGACCACCTTTCTGCTTCTGGCGGCAATAGCCACCGTGGTGGCCATACTCAAAAACCTAGATATGGGATTTGGCGATCTGTTGAGCCTCTCTTCCGAAAAAGGTTACACCCGCATGTTCGAAACCGATCCATCGGCATCGAAATTCTGGGTTAAGCAAGTCCTTGCGGGAATGTTTATAACTATCACAATGACAGGCCTTGACCAAGACATGATGCAGAAAAACCTCACTTGCAAAAGCCTGAGCGACGCTCAGAAAAACGTAATGACCAGCAGCCTGCTGTTCATCGTGGTTAACATATTGTTCCTATGTCTCGGCGCCGCACTGCTAACGTATGCATCGCAAAAGGGTTTTGAACTGCCGATGGCCGACGGAAAAGTGGTACCCGACAAGATTTTCCCGTCGGTGGCCTTCCATCTGAGCGGTTTCACTGCCGTTATGTTCGTGCTCGGCATGGTGGCCGCTGGCTATTCCAGCGCCGACGGAACGCTTACCGCCCTCACCACCACATTTTGCTACGATTTTCTCGGATTTGGTAAGGAGAATGCCTCCGGAAAACGCAACGAATTGAAAATCCGTCGTTTGGTGCATGTGGTTTTTGCACTCCTTTATTTACTTGTAATTATAGCTTTCAGGCCGTTCCATACGCAGTCGCTGATAGATACGCTGTTCGACGTGGCCAGTTTCACATACGGACCCCTTTTGGGTTTGTTCTGTTTCGGACTATTCACCAAACGGCGTACCCGCGATGTTTGGGTGCCTGTTGTGGCAATTGCTTCGCCTGTAATCTGTTATATATTGAAAACCAATTCCGAGGCATGGTTCAACGGATATAAGTTCGGCTTTGAATTGTTGATAATCAACGGTTTGATAACGTTCGTCGGACTTTTGGCTATGTCTAAAAAGGATAATACAACTAATAATATATGAATATAAGAAACATACTTGTTCCGTTTTTGTTGGTTCTGCTGATTGTCAGTGGATGTTCATACAAAGTAACCCAAGTAAAGGGTCGCCCGTCGCAAGACCTCAAAGGCGGAATTTTCTATTCTTTGCCGAAGACGAAAATACGCGTTGCTGTTACTTTCGAATACACCAATTTCGACCTTGCGCCCTATTCCGACTACGCCGAGAAGTACCTCGGCATACAAGTCGACGACTCGCGTTCTTGGAATATTGCCGAAGTGGATATCTCCGCTGTGGCGGAACCCGACCCCGACTATTTTTATTATGTCGAGCCGCGCAATTCCGACATCTCCGTGCAAGTGTCTCCCAAAGGACTGCTCAAATCGGTCAACAGCAGTTACTCCGAAATAGGCACCGCCGACGATTATCAGGTGGAGCAGGTTGAAAAGCTGAACATCGCCGAATTTTTGTATTCTACAGCCAACTACAATATCTATGAGCAGGTGGACACCGTTTACACACGCAATGGCGATTCCGGCAACGAAGAGAACGTGGCGTATGTGCGCTCGGCAGTGGCGAAAAGCGACGAACAGCGCGCCGAAGAGGTGGCAAAGCAGATTTCCGAAATCCAACAGAAAAAAATGGAGATACTCTACGGCGAATATGAATCGTCGTACAACGAAAATGCCCTGAATTTCGTGTATTCGTCGCTCGACCGCGAGGAAAAACGTCTGCTGCAGCTGTTTACCGGAGTCAAGACGAAAACCACCAAGGTGTTTTACGTCGAACCCGAAGTGTCCAAGGTGGTTGTCGACGACCAGATTGTGGAATTGTTCCGTTTCTCGCCGCAAAACGGCATAGTCGACAGCACCGACGAAGAGGCTATTCCCGTTTACTGCAACCTCACTATCGAAAACAGCCTTAGAGCCGTTTCGCGCTACGCCAAAGGAAAACCCTCCAAATCATCAGGCTCCCGCAAGAAATCCCCCAAGAATAGCTCATCGGCTTTCAAGTACCGCATACCCGAGGTGGTGCGTGTTAGTTTTATAACCCCTTCGTTCACCAAACAGAAGACTGTGAAAGTGTCGCAGTATGGTACAGTGGTGGAATTGCCGGCCCGCAAGGTGGAAGCGGTGTTCGACTCCAAAACAGGCGAGCTGCAGTATCTTAGAAAACTTTAGAAAAACGCTTCAACGATGGCATTTTATGTAACTGTTTTGGGAAGCGGCGCTTCGATGCCTACCGGACATCGTTCCTGTTCGGGGCAGGTGGTAAATGTCGAAGGGTTCAAGATACTTATCGACGCCGGCGAAGGGGTGCAGAACCAAATCCGCAGGTCGCACGTGAAAATGCAGTCCATAGGTACCATACTTATATCTCATCTGCACGGCGACCATTTTTTCGGACTGCCTGGGCTCATCTCATCCATGCACCTGTGCGGACGCACCGAACCACTCGACGTATATGCACCAAAAGGTTTGGATGAAGTGATCGACGCCATTTTCCGTGTAAGCTATACACAACTCAATTTCCAACTCAACATCCATACCCTAGCTCCCGAAACAACTCAAACAATTTTCGAAAATGCGAAGTGCCGTATCACCTCTTTCCCCATCTACCATTCCATAGAGACATACGGTTTCATCATAGCCGAACAGCCGAAAACCAAACTCTCGCTCAAACGCGACGTTTGTAAAAAATACAACCTTGCCAACGACGACATACTACGCATAAAGCAAGGTTCCGACCTTACACTGCCCGACGGCACCTCAGTGCCAAACACCCAGCTCACTCAGCCGCCCAAGCCCACACGTCGCTATGCCTATTGCTGCGACACCACATACAACGAAAACCTCATCCCGGCCATAAAAGGCGTGGATTTGCTCTGTTTCGACTGCACTTTCGACTCCAAAAACACCGAGCTGGCACTGAGTAAAGGACACGGCACCACGGTTCAGGCCGCAACACTTGCAAAACAAGCCGAAGTGTCGCAACTCCTTCTCACTCACTTCTCAGCACGTTTCAAGGACATCACACCTTTGCTCGACGAGGCTCAGGCCATTTTCCCAAACACCATCGCAGCCACCGACCTCGCCGTGATCGATTTACAGAACATAGCAAAGTCCCACGACTGATTTTTTTTACTCTTTTGGGGTGAAAAAAATGCATTTTCGTATATAATAGATAATAATTTCGCGTAATATTTTTGTTTTGCAACCGACTAAACCAGCGTGGTTTAGCAAAAATAATTGATAATCCCGATTAAAAATCGTATTTTTGCACGATTAAAAAGTTTAATGTTATGGTAAAACGATTTTTTTCATTCATTGCAATTGCAGCTTTCGCTCTGCAATTGAACGCACAAATCAGCTATGGCGGAAAACCGCGCATCGAAACCGAACCTGCCTTGAGCGAAGCACAGGTACCTTTTGCCAACCTTGAGAAAATCGACAATGCCAAATACATTGCCGAAGATATGGAGATTGGCGGCAAAGGACATCCCTACCGTCTCAGCGTGATGCAGGACGTGAGCCTCTCTAACAAAACCGATGGCGTTACCACCCGCCTCCCCAACGGAGATTTGGTGTGGCGACTTGGCATCAAAACCGAGGGTGCCGAACACGCATTCCCCATTTTCAGCAAGTTCGACATACCCGAGGGCGCCGAAATGTTTATCTACACACCCGATATGGACCTTGTGCTCGGCAGTTTCAACATAGAGAATACCGAGGAAAACGGCGGATTCTATTCACAGGCACTGCCCGGCGATGAATTCATCATTGAATATTACGAACCAGCCGAAGTGGCCGGACAAGGTGCTCTGGAAATATCGCAGGTGGCGCACGGATACAAAGGTTTCCTCGATTTCCGCAACAATAAACATGACAAAATCCTCGACAACTCGTCGGGCAGCTGCCAGATAAACGTGGTATGCCCCGCCGGCAACAATTGGAACGACCAAAAACGTTCCACCGTGCTGATGTATATGACATACGGCGGTTACGGATATATGTGCACAGGTGCTATGATAAACAACACCAACAACAACAAAACCAACTACATGCTCTCGGCCAACCACTGCATCGAAAGCTTCAGCAGCCTCACCAGCGTTACTTTCACTTTTTACTTCAACGCCCAGACAAGTACCTGTACCGGTACCTCGGGACAAAGAGGCCAGACTATCAACGGCGCCACAAAACTTGCCAATAGCTCATCATCCGATTTTCTGCTTATGAAAATCAATGGTACCATACCCGCCAGTTATAAAGTGTATTATTCAGGATGGACAAGAGGCACCTCGTCGCTCATAGGATGCTGCATACACCACCCCAGCGGCGACTGGAAAAAAATCTCCATTCCCCGCAATGTGCAGGCTATGAGTGGTCAATATGCCAATTTCTGGTATGTTAGTTGGAAAACTGGTAGCTCTAACCAAGGCTGCGTAGAGGGTGGCTCTTCCGGCTCTCCTCTGTTCAATGCCAACAAACAGATAATCGGACAGCTGAAGGGCGGTTCCAGCGATTGCCAATACGTCAACTATTCCGATTATATGTACGACATGTACGGCCGTTTCGACAAGTCGTGGACTGGCGGCGGCTCCAACTCTACACGTCTCAGCAACTGGCTCGACCCACAAAACAGCGGAGCAACCTCTTGCCATGGACTTAATTACGACGGAAGCCTTGATATAGAGACCGCCGAGGCGGAAAACCGCTCCATATCCCTTTATCCCAATCCCTCAAAGGGCATGTTCAACGTTGAAGTCCCCGAACTCGGCGAAGCATCCTACACCGTTTATGATATGATGGGGCGTCAGGTTATGCAAGCAAGAACAGTGTTGTCGACGCAAGTGCATAAGATAAACCTCTCCGAACTCCCCAACGGAGCCTACCGCTTGGAAATCAACGTCAACGACCATAGATACGTAAAACCAATATTGATAAACAAATAAAAACAGATTGTTATGGACTTAATGTCAAAAATCAAAGCATCTGCCAAAGCTGCCGGCAAATGCATCGTATTGCCCGAAGGCAACGAAGAACGCACCCTCAAAGCAGCAGACATCATCCTTCAGGAAGGCTTGGCAAAGCTGATATTGTTGGGCAACGAACAGGATATCAAAAAAATGGCCGCCGAATGGGGACTTAAAAACATTGACAAAGCCACCATCATCGACCCCCTCAACAACCCCAAGAAAGAATTCTACGCACAGATGCTGTGCGAGATACGCAAAAGCAAAGGCATGCAGATGCCCGAAGCCCTGAAACTCGTTGAAGACCCACTCTACCTCGGCACACTGCTCATCAAAAACAAAGAAGCCGACGGCGAAGTGGCCGGAGCCCGCAACGCCACTGGCGATGTGCTGCGTCCCGCTTTCCAGATAGTTAAGACTCTCCCCGGCATCAGTGTCGTTTCCGGAGCCTTCATCATGGTGTTCAAAGACAAAAAATGGGGCGACGACGGCATCATGGTCTTCGCCGACTGTGCAGCAGACCCCAACACCGACGAAAACAAACTGGCCCAAATAGCCGTTGTTACAGCACAGACAGCCAAAAACATCGCCGGCATCGACCCGCGTATCGCAATGCTGAGCTTCTCAACTAAAGGCTCCGCCAAACACGAACTCGTCGACAAAGTGGTGAACGCCACACGCATAGCCAAAGAGATGAACCCCGACCTCGTAATCGACGGCGACCTCCAGGCCGACGCAGCCATAGTACCCAAGGTTGGCGCCTCCAAAGCCCCCGGCAGCCCCGTGGCAGGAAAAGCCAACGTGCTGGTGTTCCCGTCGTTGGAAGTGGGCAATATCGCCTACAAGCTCGTCCAGCGTTTCGCCGAAGCCGAGGCCATTGGACCCATCATGCAGGGTATGGCAGCACCTATCAACGACCTCTCGCGCGGTTGTTCCGTCGAAGACATCGTGAATGTGGTGGCCATCACAGCAACACAAGCCTCAGGCAAATAAAACACATAGCAACAGAAGGGCTAAAAGCCCTTCTTTGCTTTTTGTCGAACCAATACTATTTACTATGCATAAATGGAAAACACTGATAATCCTATTATTCATAATCCCGATATTTGGAGCAGCTAACGCACAGGAAATGGTGAACCAGCGGCATATAGCCACTCGTTAC
>JAFSOU010000034.1 GCA_017443265.1 Bacteroidales bacterium
CCTATCGAAGCGTGTATCAGATGGTTAGAACTGCAACCCGAACTTTTTTACAGAAAAACTTTGATAATCGGAAAAAATGTTATACCTTTGCAGTGTGAAAATAGCCATTTTCAACAATAACGTTATGAACTATTACAGCAAAATACAGAAAAATAAACTATCTTTGCAAACTAAACCACACAACAAATAATCTTTGAAATATATGAAGAATGAAAATATAAATAAACTTCAACATATTATGAGTCATTGGTTTAAGGTGATGATTGTCCTGCTTTTGACGTTTGTTTCTTTTTCCGCTGTGGCGCAGGTAAATATGAGCAGGAGGATTGATATAGTAATGGATACCACGGGTGGATTCACTCCCGATGTTATGCCCCGGCTGGTTTTGGCGGCCGACGTCATGCACACTCCATTGAAAATAGTCTGTGGCACGTGGGACACCGTCGTTTATGTGGACAGGATTTCCAGCCGCCATCGCGACTCAACGGCCTCTAACTATTATTACAACATCATCGACACCACAAACCATTTTTATACCGTGTCTATTTACGGCGATGTGTCGTTCCTTTCCAGCCGAGGGGATATGAATCTGGTGAAGAAATACGATTTCACTTCCAACAATGCGATGCGCATTATTATGTGCGACAGCAACATGAACTGCGACAGCGTTTTGCTTGGCAGCCAGCCCGTTCTCGAAGTCCTTACTTTCGGCTACACCAATCTTGGCGGTATCGATATTGACAGCTGTCCTTCGCTGAAAATGTTGGGATGCCACTACACCAATTTCTCTGCACAAGCCTACGATGAGCTGATGTGCAGGTTACCTGAACGTCTGACTACGGATTCGGCCAAGTTTTTTGTCAGCGACGGCGGAAATAACAATGCCGACGCAAGTTTTTTCGCGTCCACATCGCAGAACGCCCTTTTTAAAAACTGGACTTTCTACGACCGCCGTTCGGGGGCTACAACGGTGCGTACCACAGGTGCGAATATTTGTTCGGTTCCGGTTCGGAAAATTCGTCTAAAAGTGCAGCCCGACAGCGTCATAGCCCTAAACTTTGTGGCCGATTCCGCCAATTCGCCCATACGTATTGTGAGCGGCACTACCGACACAACATTTCGCGTCGGTACATCTTCTACATCATGGCAAATTTTTAATGTAAGAGCAAACGACAGCTATATGGACATATATGGCAATTTGTCAACGTTAAATTGTAATGATAATAATAGCAAAGTGGTTGGTCTTGACATAAGTCAAAATCCGTATCTTAAAAGGGTCGATTGTTATAAGACTGATATTTCGCAGATTGTTTTTGGTGGAGTAAATAAACTTGAAGTCCTATATGCACGGTGGTGCAACCTTTCATCCATCAATTTGAGAAGTTGTCCTAAGTTGCAACATTTAGATATTGGATACAACGGCGTTTCATCACTTGACATTTCGTCAAACCCGTTGTTGGGAACCTGCAATTGTCAAAACAATCGACTCACATCGCTTGATATCAGACACAATCCGCTGTTGTATGGTGTCGATATCTCTAACAACCAGATTTCTACGTTGGATGTAAGTGCCAATCTCGCCTTAAATGTAATCAGGTGTTATGGTAATCCTATGACTGCCGCGTTTTTGGATGATTTGATTTGTGCTCTGCCCGATAGAACGTCAGGTAATTCGGGGTATATTATGGCACTGCCCAACATAAACGACAGCAGCAGTGCTATTTACGACGCTAATGTTGTAAACGCTTATGCCAAGAGATGGTGGATTCTCGATACCTTTTATGCTAACGTTATGTCCAGCAACGGCACATTCCTTTGTCCGCCCACCACAACCCGGAAAATACGTATGAAGGTGCTTCCCAACAACGATATCTCAATCAATTTTGCCGCAGACACTTCAAATACTCCGATACGTGTCGTGTGCGGCTCGACCGATACTGTTTTCGTCGCCGACACTGTCATGGCGTTGCAAAGCATCCTCATCCATGCCGATGTGGTTACTATGGATATTTTCGGCGATGTAAAAACGTTCTGTTGTTCGGGCAACCAAAACAATGTGTGGTTGCTCGACGTAAGCCAGAATCCATATTTGAAAAAACTCAATTGCAGCCATAATGCCATATCGCCTTCGATTTCTTTTGCAGAAAACATTATGATTGAAGAACTTGACATGAGCTACAACAACAATGCGTCACAATTCCTTCGCAGATGCCCCAACCTGACATATTTCAACTGCAGCAACAACAATCTCTCATCCATACACATATCGAGCGCCCCGGTATTGAAGACGCTCTATTGTGCAAACAACGACATGGCATCGTTGGATATCAGTGCCAATGCACAACTTGTAGAATTGGATTGCTCCAACAACAGCCTTTCGTCCCTTGACTTTACTGCCAACACAGCCATCGAAAAAGTGTTGTGCTATGGCAATAATTTGTCCGCCAGAGCTTTGGATGAAATGATGTGCTCCCTGCCTGCGGTGGACAGCGGTGTGCTTGTGCCGATGAGAGATTTAACCGACAGCAGTGACGCTTTTTACGACGCCAATGTGCGTAATGCCTTTGCAAAGCATTGGGCGGTGTTCGATTCAAACAACTACCAAGTGCATTCCACCAATGGCACTTACGTCTGCGGTCAGGGCATCGAAACTCCCGAGCACAGCCGGCTCACCATCTCCCCAAATCCCGCCAAAGGCAGCGTTACTGTCGGCGGAATGGAAGGTGAAACGGAGATACAGATTATCGACCCGCAGGGCAGAACAGTGAAACGCCAGCGCGCCACGGCAGGCACGGCAGTTATCGACATCCGTGAACTCGAAAGCGGAATCTATTTCGTGAAAGCCGATTGTTTTTGCGACAAACTGATTGTCAGGTAGATGCCAACTGGGTGCCAGTCCTACGGACTTCTAATTGGAATTTGTGATTTTACATACAGGGGTTTACACCCCTGCCTATGGTATGCCAGTCCTACGGACTTGGTGATGCGCAACGAAAACCCCGTAGGGGTGTAATAATATAGGCAGGTGGCGTAAGCCCCTGCAAACGAAACCGCCGTATACATATTGAACCCCCATCGGGGGTGGCATAATGCAAATCCGTGCCATCCGTGGTCGTTTTTACGTAAATTACCACTGCTAAAGGTCCCGAAATCATAAATCCGAAATCATAAATCCGAAATCCGAAATAAAATAACTCCGAACTATCAAAAAAAAATCGTATATTTGCATTTCTTATTGGTATAGAATAATAATAGCTAACATAATGGAAGATAACAAGTTGTTTGCGGAATTTCCGCCCGTTTCCACCCAGCAGTGGGAGGAAGTTATAAATAAAGACCTCAAAGGTGCCGATTACGACAAGAAATTGGTATGGCGTACCATCGAAGGTTTCAACGTAAAACCTTACTACCGTGCCGAGGATTTGGAAAACCTGTCGTACCTCAACACCAACCCCGCCGAATTTCCCTACACACGCGGCAAACAAGCCAAATCCAACGTGTGGGACATCCGTCAGGATATCAAAGTGAAGGACCCCGTGGAGGCCAACCGCATTGCCGTGGAGGCAGTGAAAGGCGGCTGCAACTCGCTGGGTTTCTGCGCCAAGCAGGTTGCCGACCTAAACGCCATGGCAGCCTTGCTAAAGGACATCGACCCCACCAAGGTTAAGATAAACTTCAACTGCGCCAAGGATTTTGTGGCTCTGCTGAAACTCTTTGTAGAGTATCTCGGCACCAAGGGCATCGAC